>JAJYRZ010000141.1 GCA_021793835.1 Actinomycetes bacterium
GGCGATCTGCGCGATCGTGATCCCGTCTTCACGAGATCGGGCCACGCGGACAACGTCGTCGCGGAACTCCTGCGGGTAGGGAGCGGGCATGGTGCACATCCTTCCAGGCCGCCAGTCAGGGCAAGCCGGATCAGATGTCACCTATCGGTGCAGCAGTCCCGTCGCACGGGTCTCGCCGATCCCTGGCAGCTCGACCAGCACACGGTAGAGGTCTTGCACAGCGCCGAAGTCGAGGGGCAGCGCCTCCTCGCCGTCGCCGTATTCGACGAAGTCTCGGCCGGCCGGGATCTCCGCCAGCAGGTTCTCGAATCGTTCCTGGCCGGTGATCAGCAGCGCCACCGCCGCGTCGCCGCCGATCGGGGTGGACAGCAGCGAGCAGGCGAGCAGATCGTCGGCGGTGAACCGGTCCGCCGACTCGGCCCGTGTCCCGCTGGGGTCGAAGTCGTCCCAGTAGGCCCCGCTAAAGGCCTGTTCGCCCTTGGGCGCACCGGGCACAGAATCCCTGCGGAAGTACCTGGCCAATACCTTCACCGCGAGCGGTTCATCATCGAATCCCGCTGGCATGGTCACACCCATCCGGGGCTCCCCGGTCATCGGTCCTGACCTTCGTCCCGGTCCGTCCCGGACGTCACCTGCGCCACCTCGTCCCCCGTCGGCTCCTGCCCCGCCGCCCCGTCACCGGTCTCCTCGTCTGCCGCAGCCTCGGGCTCCGCGCCCCCATCGCCGTCGTCTTCGCCGGCCGGGTGGTCGAGCGGATTGTCGAAGGTGACGGTGATGACCTCGAAGCCCTTCTGCCGCTGGGCCTGGGCGAGCAGCCGGTAGGCACGTTCATCGCCCTCGGTCAGGTGCACGTTGTCGGTGAAGATCGTCATCAGCGAACGCGGATACAGCTTGTAGTCGAGCACCGAGTTGACCTCCATGGCGATCACCACCAGCACCGAGGCCAGATACAGGAACGCGATCAGGCCGAGCACGACGGCGAACACGCCGTTGATCTTCTCGGTCCGGTTGATCACGTGCTCGACGTACACCCCGCCGAAGTGTTGGAGCAGCTGCCAGCCCACGGCCGCGAGCAGTGCGCCGGGCAGCACCTGGCGCACCGTGAGCGGTCGGGCGGTGCCGAAGCGGAAACCGAAGACGAACACCCCGAACGACAGGATGAGCGCGCCGAGGCGGGTGAACAGGTCACTGAGGCCGCGCAGCTCGATCGCGGCCGCGGTGACGTTGATCGCCACCAGTCCGATCATCGACAGACCCACGGTCACCAGCAGCACGGCCCCGCGCAGACGCACCTTCACCGGGTTGGGCCGGGAGTTGCGCGGCACGTCCCAGGCGGCGTTCATCGCGTTCTGCGAGGCGACCGAGACCCCGAGCCCGCCGTAGATCGCACCGACGAGACCGATGATCACCGCGATCGTGCCGCCCGAGAGCCCGGCGGGATCGGAGAGCTGCTCGCCGATCACCGGGATCTGGTTGAGCGCCGAATCGACGATCTGGTCTTTGAGCTTCTCGTGGTGCTCGAGCAGGATGCCGAGCACCGTGGTGAACACCAGCAGCAGCGGAAACAGCGAGACGAAGGCGTAGTAGGTGATCAGCGCCGCGAGATAGCCGCCCTGGTCGTCGAAGAACTTGTAGGTCACCCCGAGCGGGAAGCCGAGGACCGGATGGCGACGTTGGAAGTCGTCGAGGCGCGAGACGAACGACACCGGACGGCACCTCTTCTGGGATGACGAAGACCACTGGGGTGTCAGCCTAACCGGGCCACCGCAACCTTTCGCGTCGGCGCGGCCGCAGGTCGGACCGCCCGCTGCCGGCCCGAGGACCGGCCTCGGGTGGCCCCCGTATCGCTGCCGTGCCCCGCAGACACGTGGCGGTCAGGCCGGTTCGGCGGGCGGATCCTGCCGGTCGGCGGCGAAGTCGAACAGTCGGCCGGTGGCCTCCACCAGGTCGATCGCGATGATCTCCGCCTTATAGGTGGTCACCCACGGATCGAGCGACAGCGCGTCCACCAGCGCGATCTCGGCACGGTCCTCGACGATGCGGGCGGAACCGCGCACGATCACGCTCACCGCGTCCGCATCGGTGACCCGGTCGACCTGGAAGGCCACCGACCGATTGGTCGCGGCCGCGAACAGTTTGTCGCCCGGCGCCGACCGGATGTAGACGATGCCGGGACCGGACGCGGCGGCACGGTGCACGTAGTTCACCGGCACGATGTGCGGCTCGTCGGCGAGGATCATCGCCAGCCGCCCGAAGCCCTGGGCGCGCAGGAATCCCACCGACTCGTCAGTGGTCAATTCGGTCATGGGAGCCGCCATGCTCGAAAGGTATCAGCAGCGCACAGTACTTATCGGTTCGGTTTCGTCCATGACACGAAACCGCACACGCCGGGCTCAGAACTACGGCTCGATCCACGCCTGGCCGAGCAGCACGATGTCGCCGAAGCTGTGCACCACGTCGTGGATGCCCGGCTGCCAGGCGACCATATTGTCCTGCGCGGCCATGACGATCGCCGGCACCTGATCGGCCATCAGCGCGTCGATCTCGGCGAGCACCGCGGCCTTGTCCTGCTCGCTCGGCGCGGTCTGCAGGTCGGTCAGCAGTGCGTCCATCTCCGGCGAGTCATAGCCGGAGATGTTGCCGACGGCTTCGCTGTGGAAGTTGCTGTAAAGCTTGAGCAGCGGTTCCCGGTCGCGGATGTTCAGCCCCGACTGGGCCAGGTCGAAGTCGCGGTAGACCGTGGTCACCCGCACCTGATCGGCCACCGAGTTGGTCAGGTCGATCTCCATGTCGATGCCGACCGCCGCCAACTGCGCCTGCAGTGCGATGGCGCGCTCGCGCGCCTCGGGCGCGTTGCGCGTGGTGAACGAGATCCGTCCGTCGAACCCGTCGGCCTTGGCCTGCTCGACCAGCTCCCGCGCCGCATCCGGGTCGTAGGTGTCGCCGGCGCCGTCGGTGGCCCACTGCGAACTGGCCGGGAACAGGGCGGTGCCCGGCCGGCCCGCGCCGTCCTGGCCGCGCTCGTCGATCAGTTCCGGATCCATCGCGGCGAGCACCGCCCGGCGCACCCGCTCGTCGGCACCGGGGCGGCCCGGGTCCTGATTGATCAGCACCGCGGTGCCGCCGTTGAGCACCTCGAGATACCCGGCGAAGCCCTCCTCTGCCAGCACGGCCGCATTCCCCGCATCGTGGACGAAGGTCATGTCCAGCTCGCCCATCCGCATCGTGTCGAGCTGGGCGGAGGCCTCGTTCATCGGCACGAACCGCAGACCGTCGAGCAGCGGGGCGCCGCCGTAGTAGTCCTCGCGGGCGGTCATCTCGATCCGGTCGCCCGGCAGCTGCGCGGTGACCGTGAACGGTCCGGCGCCGATCGGGGTGAACTCCTCGCCCTCATCTGCGGCCGGGGCGACGATCATGCCCGCCCCGGTAGCCAGCAGGGTCGGGAAATCGGCCCACGGCCGGGCCAGGGTGAACCTGACCGTGCGGGCGTCGATCGCCTCGGTCCGCTCCACCGAGGCGCGCCACAGGTCGGCGTCCGAACCGCCCCCGCCGATGTAGCGGTCGATGCTGGCGACAACCGCGTCGGCGTCCAGCGGTGTGCCGTCGGAGAAGGTGACGTCCTCACGCAGGGTCACCGTGAACTCGCGGGCGTCTTCATCGGTGTCCAGCGCCTCGGCCAGTTGCGGCACGAACGCACCGGTCTGGTCGTCGGTGCGGACCAGCACGTCGTACACCGCGGCCATCTCGGTGCCGCCGGTCGAGCCGTACGGCACGGTGCGTGCCGGATCGAGCGTGGCCGGCAGGGAGAAGGAGCCGAAGACCACGGTGCCGCCGGCCACCGGTGCGGCGTCGGTCTCGGTGATCCCGACCGGTCCGCCCGCACCGCCACCGGAGCGCTCCTGCGCCGCCGTGTCGGACTGGGAGGTGCAGGCGGCAGCCAGCGCCCCTGCCAGTGCTACGGCGACCAGCACCCCGCTCCGTCGCCTGTGCGCCGACCGCACCCGTGTCCGTCCCTCGACCGTTCGCCCCATCGCTGCCGACTCCATCGCTGCCGACCCCTTCGCTCCGTCTCGATCGTCGCCGAACGTGACGCCCGGCCTCCCACCACCCGAGAGTCGCCGATCACATTCGGGTCACCATATGCCTAGCATCACAGCAGAGCGGGACGTGTGTCCGTGTTTCACGCGATGGGAAGGAAGGCCTCGGTGGCATCGGAGGAAATGGGGAGGATCGGGAGCGTCTCACCGCGGCTGGCCGAGCACCTGACACTGCCGCTGATCGCGGCGCCGATGCTGCGGATCTCCGGTCCGGAGCTGGTGATCGCGGCCTGCCGGGCCGGGGTGATCGGCGCCTTCCCCACTGCGAACGCGCGCAGCCTCGACCAGCTCGACGCCTGGCTCGGCCGGATCACCGCCGAGACCGGCCGGGCGGCCGCGTTCGCGGCGAACCTGATCATCCGCCAGCCGCGCATGGCCGAGGACTTGGAGCTGCTGGTGCGCCACCGGGTGCCGATGGTGATCACCTCGGTCGGCTCCCCCGCCCCGGCGATCGCGCCGCTGCGCGCGGTCGGTACCGCGGTCTTCGCCGATGTGGGCACCATCCACCACGCCCGGCGCGCGGCCGAGGCGGGTGCGGACGGGCTGATCCTGCTCACCGCCGGCGCCGGCGGCCAGACCGGATGGCTCAACCCGTTCGCCTTCGTCTCGGCGGTGCGCGAATTCTTCTCCGGTCCGGTCGTGCTCGCCGGCGGGGTCGGCGACGGTCGGTCGCTGTGGGCGGCGCGCACCGCCGGTTACGACCTGGCGTACGCCGGCACCGGATTCATCGCCGCCACCGAGTCGCTGGCCGCCGAGCGGTACCGGCAGATGCTGGTCGACTCCTCGGCCGACGATGTGGTGCTCACCCGCGCGTTCACGGGCCTGCGCTCGTCGATCCTGGCCCCGTCGGTCCGGGCGGCCGGGTTGGATCCGGACCGGCTCGACGAGCAGATCTCGGTCGCCGATTCGGCACGGCTGTACGGCGACAAAGCGCCCGAGCCGGGCCCGCGCCGCTGGCAGGACATCTGGAGTGCGGGACATTCGGTCTCCGGGGTGCGCGAGATCGCGCCGGCCGCGCAGATCGTCGCCCGCTTCTCCGCGCAATACCGTCAGGCCCGGGCGGAGACCGCCCGCCTGCTCGGCATCGCCGACTCCGCAGGCCCGGCAGGCGGGTCCGCGGCGCCGGACGCCGGAGCCGCGCGATGAGCGGGCCGGGCGCACACCAGTCGGGCGCGACGATGAGCGGACTGACCCTGGCCGCGCTCGCCCGGTTCCAGGACCGGATCGCGTTCTCCTCGGGCAGCGGATCGCTGTCCTATCGGCAGACCGCGTCGCTGATCGGGCGCTACCAGTACTGCTTCGACCGGCTCGGGCTCACCCGCGGCGACGTGGTGGCCCTGCTCGGCGGCAACCGGGCCGAGGCCTGGTGCGCCGGCGCCGCGGCCCTGGCCTCCGGCCTTGCGGTGACCTGGCTGCATCCGCTCGGTTCGGTCGCCGACCAGCTCCACCAGCTGCAGGACTCCGGCGCGCGGCTACTGGTGGTCGACGAGACCCGCTTCGCCGCGCGCGGCGGGGAGCTCGGCCCGGGTTGTGCAGATCTGGCGATCCGGCAGATCACCCTCGGGCCCTCCGGGCTCGCCCCGGACCTGGCGACGCTGGCCGCCGATGCTCCCGCGGCGAGCCCTCGTGATCTGGCGGCCCCGACCGACCTGGCGAACATCGGCTACACCGGCGGCACCACCGGGACGCCCAAGGGCGCGTTCCGCACCCACCGGTCGAACGTCGCGGTCGCCACCCAGATCCTGGCCGGGTTCGAACTGCCCGCGGTGCCGAAGTTCTTGGCGGTCGCCCCGATCAGTCATGCGGCCGGCACCAAGGTGGTGCCTACGCTCATCCGTGGCGGCACCGTGCACCTGGTGACCGGTTTCGATCCGGGCGCCGTCGCCGCGGTGATCGCCCGTGAACGCATCGACACCACGCTGCTGGTGCCCACGATGATCCACCGGCTGATCGATGATCCGGACGCGGCCGGTGCGGATCTGTCGTCGCTGCGGCTGGTGCTCTACGGCGCCGCCCCGATCTCCCCGCAGCTGCTCGACGCCGGCCTCGGCCGGCTCGGCCCGGTGTTCGGGCAGATGTTCGGCCAGACCGAGTGCTACCCGATCACGATGTTGCGCCGCGACGACCACCGCCCCGGCGACCCGGATCTGCTGCGCTCGACCGGCTTCCCGCTGCCGGGCACCACCGTCGAGGTGCGTGATACGGCCGGCTCTGTACTGCCCGCGGGCGAGGTCGGTGAGCTGTGGGTGCGCTCGCCGGCGGCCATGGACGGCTACTGGCGTCGCCCCGAACTCACCGCCGAAACGATCGTCGACGGTCACCTGCGCACCGGGGACCTGGCCCGGATCGACGAGCGCGGCTACGTGCACCTGGTGGACCGGGCATCGGACATGATCATCAGCGGCGGCTTCAACGTCTATCCACGCGCGGTCGAAGACGCACTGACCGCGCACCCGCAGGTCGGTGCGGCCGCGGTGTACGGGGTGCCCGATCCGCGCTGGGGCGAGGCGGTGACCGCCACCGTGGTGCGTGGCCCCGCCGCCACGGTCACCGCCGACGAGCTGCGCGCCCACGTGCGCGCGCTACAGGGCCCGGTACCGACTCCGCGCACGATCGACTTCACCGACGCACTGCCGCTGACAGCGCTGGGCAAGGTCGACAAGAAGGCGCTGCGCGCCCGGCACACAGCAAGCCCGGACTCCGCCCGCCCGTGACCGGCCGGTGCGCGTGACCGGCCGATGGGCGGGGCCGGTCAGTGCGCGGGGCCGGTCAGTGCGCGGGGCCGAGGAAGATGTCCTCCTCCAGCTGCCCGCCGTCCGGGTCGGCCCGGTACTGCTCGAGATCGGTCACCCCGGCGTCGGCGAGCACCTCGTCGTCGATGAAGAAGTTGCCGGTGCACTCGGCCGGATCGCGCACCAGGATCGCGTGCGCGGCATCGGCCATGATCTCCGGGGTGCGTGAGCGGGCCACCATCTCGGCCCCGCCCAGCAGGTTCGCCACCGCCGCGGTGGCGATGGTGGTGCGCGGCCACAGCGAGTTCGCGGCGATGCCCGCTCCGCGCAGCTCCTCGGCCAGTCCGAGGGTCACCAGACTCATCCCGTATTTGGCCATCGTGTAGGCCAGGTGCTTGCCCGCCCACGCCGGATCCAGGTTCAGCGGCGGCGACAGGGTGAGGATGTGCGCGCGGTCGCTGCGCTCGAGCTGGTCGATCGCGGCCTTGGCGAGCAGGAGACTGCCGCGCGCGTTGATGTCCTGCATCAGGTCGTACTTCTTCATGTCCAGCTCGCGCGTGGTCGACAGGTCGATCGCGCTGGCGTTGTTGACCACCACGTCGATGCCGCCGAAGGCCTCGACCGCCGTGGCGACCGCGCGCGCCACATCGGCGTCGTCGCGTACATCGCCGACCACCGCACGCGCCTTGCCGCCGGCCTCTTCGATCTCGTCGACCGCGGTGTGCACGGTGCCCGGCAACCGCGGATGCGGCTGATCGGTCTTGGCCAGCAGCACCACATTCGCCCCGTCGCGCGCCGCACGCAGCGCGATCGCCAGTCCGATGCCGCGGCTGCCGCCCGACATCAGGATCGTCCGTCCCGCCAGGGTGCTCATCGCCCCACCGCCCTCTCGGTCAAGCCGGGCGCATCTATCGCGGCCCGCCGCTCAGAGGCGGCCCGGTGCCCGACGTCGGTGACCCCACCGTATCGATCCGTGCGCCCTCCGGGGCGGGGAAAGGCGGCCGGTGCCCGACGTCAGTGCGCGATGGCGCCGCCGAGCCCGGCATCTGCGTCCCAGCGGCTCTGCTCCGCGGGCGGGGCGGACGGGGTCGGCGCGGCCTGACCGGGCGTGACCGCGACGGCGGTCAGGTGGGCGGGCGGGTCGGGGCGGTGCCAGTAGCTGGAGGTGACGGCGAATCCGGCGTCTGCGAGCAGCTCGGTGAGCTCGCCGAGCGGCCAGCGATAGGCGGTGGTCGCCGGGTGCGGCATCGGGCCCCGCCGGGTCCCGGAGTAGAAGCTCATCAGCAGCCCGCCGCCGTCCTCGGTCACCGCGCGCAGGGTCTTCAGCGCCCCGGGCAGCTCGTCCGGGCCCATGTGGATCAGCGAATACCAGGCGAACACCGCCCCGAACGTGAGGCCCATGCCGGGCAGGTCGGCGACGGTGGCGTCGTGGAACGGGATCTGCGGGTGGGCCTAGATCGGAA
>JAJYRZ010000142.1 GCA_021793835.1 Actinomycetes bacterium
GTCTCCAGGGCAGCTGCGGACCGGCCGGGCACCATGTCGAGCAGCCGTGCCGGTCCGCGCCCGTCGATCACTGGGGTCAGGTCGACGATCACGGTCACGAAGCTGGCGGCGCCTTGGCCGCGGCAGTGCTTCCACTTGTGTTCATCGACGCCGAGGTAGCGCACACCACCGAGGTGTTCTGGCTGGTCATAGACCAGATCGCGCACTGCGGACAGGGCAAGGTCGTTGGTCAGATCCCACCCGATCCCCAGGGACTTCGCGACTGCGGAGATGGACATCTTGTCGACAGCGAGGCGTTGCAGGATCCAGCGGGTCACCCGCCGGGTGGTCGACGCGCCATCGTCGGCGGCGCCGGGGAGGGACTGGCGAAAGATCGTGGCCGAACAGGCCTCGTTATTGCAGGTGAACCGTGGTACGCGGACTCGCAGGCGCACCGGGTGCCCGGTGATGGGCAGGTCGGTGAGCACGCGGATCACGTGGTCGCGCAGCGCCCCGGGCTCACCGCAGCGCCGGCAGACCGGGTCGTGTTGAACCGGTTGGCAGTCGATCCAGGTGAAGTGCTCGTCGATCGCGGCGTTGGTGATCGTCAGGCCGAGTTCGACCGTCCGGCAGATCGTGTCAGCGATGAGGTGCGTAGGCTGCAAAACGGGTCCTGTGGTCGTCGGTGGAAGCTTCGCAACTCCCATCCTGACACCACAGGACCCGCCTACATGTAGTGGTCCCCGCCCACCCCACCGATCACCGCGCTACGCACTCCGGAACCGGAAGAGCCACGAATCGCCGATCACGGTCACCACCCGGTCCTCCAGACCTGCGTCCAGCAGAGTGCGGCGCAGACGTCCGGCCGTATCCAGCCGGCCCGCGTGCGGATCGACCAGGTCCGGGTCGTGGTACTCCCAGCCCGGCTGATGCTCCTCCGAACCGCGGTGGTGGTCGACGGTGATCACGGTGGCGCCGTGGCGACGGGCCGCCGTGCCGAGATACACCGTCGACCGACCGCAGTAGGTGCCGATCTCCACCGCCAGGCCGTCCACACCGGCGGCGCCGAGACAGCGATCCGCGGCGGCGTAGAGCGCCATGCCCTCGTCGTCGGGCATGAAGCCGGGCGCGCTCTCCAGCGCCGCGCGTGCGCGGCGATCCGGCCCGGGACCGGGCCCGGTGGTCACGCGTCGTCCCGGTTCTTCCGGTGCTGCCCGATCGCCCTACCGGCCATCGCGTCGAAGGCGGTACCGATCGGCCAGCCGACGTAGTGGCACAGGAAGATCGCGATCTCGCGCAGGGCGCGCTCGTCGAGTTCGTCGTTGCCCAGTGCCGCACCGACCTGGATCTCGGCCACGTCGAGCATGTTCTGCGCCGACAGGGCCCCGAGCAGCAGCAGCCGTCGGTCCCGGACACTGAGCCCCTCCCGGGACCAGATGTCGGCGAACAGGTGGTCGACGGTCAGCGCGAAGTGATCGCCCGGCCCGTCCTTGACGTCGAAGCCGTAGACCTCGGCCATCTTGGCCAGGCCCCGCTCCCGTGCCGACCGGTCGTCCGGTCCCTGTGTGGTGGTCATCGCCCGTCTCCGTTCGTCGTGTCTTCGGCGGCCGCCTCGGCCGCCGGTCCCGGTCCCACTCCCAGCGCACCGCCGAGTGCGCCGAAGGCCAGCTCGGCCAGGGGCAGCGGCACCTGTGTGCGCCGCCCCAGCGCCAGGGCCAGCGACAGATCCTTCTCGCCCAGGTCCCGCACATGGGTCATGATCGGGTACCAGTCGTCGCCGGGCGTGAGCGCGTCGGCGTCCTCGCGCAGCATGATCGCGCCCGGTCCGCCGGTGATCGCGTCCGAGTGCCGCACCACCTTGCCCAGGTCGGCGACGTCGAGCCCGGCCGCAGCCGCCAACCGCTGCGCCTCCCCGACCGCGGTGAAGGCGACGAAGTGCAGCAGGTTACGGGCCAGCTTCATCCGGGTACCCGCCCCGACCGGGCCCGCGTGCACCACCAGGTCCGCCCAGGCGCCGAACGGCTCACGCACCGCGGCGAAGGCCTCCTCGGTACCGCCGACCATCACCGCCAGCGAACCCTGATGCGCCCCGCCGGCCCCGCCGCTGATCGGCGCGTCGACCAGCTCCACGCCCTGCTCCGCACACGTGCGCGCCAGTTCGGCGGCGGTGGTGTCGGCGATCGTGGAGTGCACGGCGATCGCGGTGCCCGGCCGCGCGGTCGACAGGATCCCGTCCGGCCCGGTGACCACCGCGCGCACCTGATCGTCGTCGACCACGGTCACCGAGATCAGCTCGGCCCGTCGGGCCACGTCCGCGGCCGTGGCTGCGACCGCGGCGCCGGCCGCGGCGAACGGATCGGTGGCCTCGGTGCGCATGTCACAGACGGTCAGCCCGCCCGGCCAGTCGAGCCAGCGCCGGGCCATGGGCGCGCCCATGTCGCCGAGCCCGATGTAGCCGATCGGCCGTGCGGGCGCCGTGTCTTCTTGCGGGTGCGTGTTCTTCGTCATCGTCACGTCTTCTCCGTCGCGTTCGTTCAGGACCGGATGATCTGGCCGCCGTCGACGTTGAAGATCTGTCCGGTGATCCACTTCGCCTCGTCCGACAGCAGGAACAGGCAGGCCCCCACCAGGTCCTCGGGGGTGCCCATGCGCTGGATCGGGATCTGCTTAACCAGGTCCTTGACGATCTCCCCGGGGGTCACCGTGCGGGTGGCCTCGGTGTCGATCGGGCCCGGGGCGATGGCGTTGATCCGGATCTTCGAGCCGCCCAGCTCCCGCGAGAGCTGCTGGGTCAGCCCGTTGACACCGACCTTGGCCAGCCCGTAGAAGCCCGAGTACAGCCAGGCGGCGGTCGAGGACTGGTTGACGATCGCCCCGCCGCCGCCCTCGCTCATCGGGGTCCACACCGCGCGGGTGACGTTGAGCGCGCCGTCCATGTTCACCGACATGAACTTCTTGTAGTAGTCCCACGGCACCGTCAGCAGCAGGTCGAGCTTCATGTCGCCGTAGATGGCGGCGTTGTTGATCAGCAGATCGATGCCGCCGTAGGTCTCCACGGTCAGCGCGGCCAGGTCCCGGGCCGACTGCTCGTCGGCCACGTCCACCGAGGCGAACGTCGCGGTGCCGCCCGCGGCGGTGATCTTCTCGGCCACGGCCGTGCCGGCCTCGGCGTTGAGGTCGGCGACGACCACCTTCGCGCCCTCGGCCGCCAGCGCCTCGGCGTAGGCGGCGCCGATCCCCTGGGCCGCGCCGGTGACGATCGCGGTCTTACCCGAAAAACGTGCCATGTGTTCAGCTCTCCTGCTCGTGACGATCTGGGAAGTGTCCATCCGCGCCGCGGGGCCGTCGTCGGCGCGCGGCGGGGGGTCAGACGGGGTAGGCGACGGCCTTGGTCTCCAGGTACTCCTCGAAGCCGGCCACGCCCATCTCGCGGCCGATGCCGGACTGCTTGTAACCGCCGAAGGGCACGTCGACGGCGTACCACAGGCCGCCGTTGACGCCGAGGGTGCCGGTGCGGATCGCACCGACGACGCGCTCGACGCGTGCGGTGTCACCGCCCCACACCGCCCCGGACAGCCCGTAGGGCGAATCGTTGGCGATCCGCACCGCGTCGTCGTCGCCGTCGTGCGGCAGGATCACCAGCACCGGCCCGAAGATCTCCTCCTGGGCGGTGCGCGAGGAGTTGTCCAGTCCGGTGATCAGGGTCGGCTCGATGAAGTAGCCACGATCGCGTCCGGCCGGGCGCCCGCCGCCGCAGACGATCGTGCCGCCCTCCTCCTGGGCCAGCCGCAGGTAGCCCTCGACCCGCTCACGCTGCCGCGCCGAGATCAGCGGCCCGCAGATGGTGCCGCCGTCGGCCGGGTCTCCCGGGGCGAGGCCGGCCAGCGCATCGGCGGTGATCTTCGTGGCCTCGTCCAACTGCGCACGGGGCACGACCAGCCGAGTGGTGATCGCGCACCCCTGCCCGGCGTGGGTGGCGACGTTGAACGCGGCCATCGTGCAGGCGGTGGACAGGTCCGCATCGTCGAGCACCACCACCGCCGACTTGCCGCCGAGCTCCAAGAACACCTTCTTCAGGCTCTGTGCGGCGGCGGCCATCACGGCCTTGCCGGTCTCGGTGGATCCGGTGAAGGTCACCAGGTCCACGCGCGGGTCGGTCGACAGCTGCGCGCCGAGCTCGTGGTCGGCGGAGGTGACCACGTTGAGCACCCCGGCGGGGATGTCGGTGTGCTCGGCCGCGACCTTGGCCACCAGCGCCGCCGCCCACGGGGTGTCCGGGGCCGGCTTGAGCACCACGGTGTTGCCCGCGGCCAGCGCCGGGCCGATCTTGGCGAAGTTGATCTGGTGCGGGAAGTTCCACGGGGTGATCGCCCCGACCACGCCAATCGCCTCGCGGCGCACCCGGCGCTGCGACTGGATGCCCATGGTCGAGGCGATGCCCAGATCGGTCTCCCAGGCGTACTGCTCGGCCAGGTCGGCGAAGTAGCCCAGGTCGGCGATCGGCCCCTCGAGTTGCGGGCCGGTGGTGAAGAAGGCGGGTGCGCCGACCTCGGCGATGGTGGCCTCGCGCAGCTCTTCGATCCTCTCCTGCAGCGCGTCGCGCAGCTGCCGCAGGCACCGGGCCCGGAAGGCGTGGTCGCGCGACCACTCGGTGGTGTCGAAGGCGCGGCGGGCGGCCGCGATCGCGGCGTCCATGTCCGCGGCCGAGGCATCGGCGGCGGCACCGATCGGCTCCTCGGTGGCGGGGTTGTAGGTCACGAAGGTGCCGCCGTCGGCGGCGGGCACCAGCGCGCCGCCGATCAGCAGGTCGGTAGCGGCGCCGGCGGCGGGTCGCAGTGTCATCTCCAGGCCCCTCGAGTCGATGTCAAGATCAGTGGACAGTTGTCTGGACTGTAGTCCGACCAGCCGCACGGCGCAATCCCCGATCGCGGACGCGCGCCGCGGCGCGCACGGTGACCAGACACCCGTCTGATCAGGTGTCGACAAATCGGCTCAGCGCCCTTACAGTCGAATGCACCCACCGGCCCAGCCTTCCGGCCGGACCGATTCGAACGGCAGCGAGGTGACTCGACGATGACCCGCCCCCGCGGCGACTCCGCACTCCCCGCCGGCGACGCAGAAGATCTGCGTCCCGGTGCCGTAGCGTCGACGGCCATGACCGCCCCTGACGACTTCGAATCCACCCGCCGCCGGCTCAGTCCCCAGCAGGCCGAGACCGTCGCCCGGCTCACCGATGCGGCGCTCGCGGTGCTGCAGCAGGTCGGCTACGCCAAGCTCACCGTCCGGCGGGTCGCCGCCGAGGCCGACGTCGCCCCGGCCACCGCCTACACCTACTTCTCGTCGAAGAACCACCTGATCGCCGAGGTCTTCTGGCGCCGGCTGGCCGCGATGCCCGAGGACGCCGACACCGGCGGCACCCCCGTGGAGCGGGTGAGCGCCGTGCTGCGCACCGTCGCCCTCCTGGTCTCCGACGAGCCCGAACTGGCCGGCGCGGTCACCGCCGCCCTGCTCGGCGACGATCCCGAGGTCCAGCACCTGCGGGTACGCATCGGGCTGACGGTCCGTCGGCGCCTGGTCCGGGCGCTGACCGCCGAAGACCCGGACGCCGAGGTGGACCCGGACGTACTCGAGGCCCTCGAGGTGATCTGGACCGGCGGACTGGTGCGCGCCGGGATGGGACATCAGACCTACACCGAGATAGCGGACCGCCTGGCGACCTTCGCCCGGCTGATATTGGAGTGAGAGACGTGAACCCCGACGCCCCCGCCGCAGCCCGGATCGACGCCTTCGATCCGTACGACTACGACTTCCACGAGGACCCGTACCCGACCTACCGGTGGCTGCGTGACGAGGCGCCGGTCTACCACAACCCGGACATCGGCTTCTGGGCGCTGTCGCGCAACGCCGACGTCCGTGCGGCGCTGCTGGACAAAGAGCGCCTGTCCAGTGCCATGGGGGTGAGCCTGGACCCGGCCGCCTACGGCCCCGAGGCTCATCGGACCATGTCCTTCCTGGCGATGGACGATCCGCAGCACCTGCGGATGCGTTCGCTGGTCTCGCGCCGGTTCACCCCCCGCCACATCGCCCCGCTGCGCGCGCGGGTCACCGAGATCGCCCGCCGGCACCTCGAACCCGCCCTCGAGCGCGGATCGTTCGACTTCATCGACGATTTCGCCGGCAAGATGCCCATGGACGTGATCTCGGAGATGCTCGGCGTCCCCGAAGCCGACCGGGTCGAGGTCCGCCGCCTGGCGGATCTGGTCATGCACCGCGAAGACGGCGTCCAGGACGTGCCGCCGGAGGCGATGACGGCAGCGATCGAACTGATCGGGTACTACGCGGACCTGCTCGCCGAGCGGCGCAAGAACCCGGCCGACGATCTGACCTCGGAGATGGCCGAGAACGAAATCGACGGCGACCGGCTCACCGACGACGAGATCATCGGCTTCATGTTCCTGATGGTGGTGGCGGGCAACGAGACGACCACCAAGCTGCTCGGCAACGCCGCGTACTGGGCGCACCGCAACCGCGGCGAACTGGCCAAGGTGCTCGCCGACCCGTCCCTGGTGCCCGCCTGGGTCGAGGAGTCGCTGCGCTACGACACCTCCAGCCAGATGCTCGTGCGCACCACCACCGAACCGGTCGAGTACCACGGGGTGACCATCCCGGCCGACGAGAAGGTCGTGCTGTGCATCGGCTCGGCCAACCGGGACGATCGGGTGTTCGACGACGGCGACGTCTACCGGATCGGCCGGGACAGCTCCACCGGACTGCTCAGCTTCGGCCTGGGCACCCACTACTGCCTCGGGGTGCACCTGGCCCGGCTCGAGGCGCATGTCGCCCTCGATCTGCTGCTGGAGTCGATCAGCGACTACACGATCGACGAAGCCGCCGCGCAGCGGGTGCACTCGTCGAACGTCCGTGGCTTCGCCACGCTGCCGATGTCGGTGACCCTGCGCTGACCGTGCGCCCGACCGCGACCGTCGCCCACTCCCTCCTCGACCGAAAGGCCCGCCCGCGATGAGCCGATTCGACCCCCATCCGTCCCGCCGCCCCGCACTGATCAGCGGCGCCTCCTCCGGGATCGGTGCCGCCACGGCACGCGAACTCGCCCGCCTGGGCCACCCCGTCGCTCTCGGGGCGCGCCGAGCCGAGGTCTGCGAGGAACTGGCCGCCGAGATCCGCGATGCCCGCGGGGAGGCGTTCGCCGGCCGGCTGGACGTGACCGATCCCGCATCGATCGACGCGTTCGTCACCGCTGCCGAGGAGGCCCTCGGACCGCTGGAGATCATCGTCTCGGGCGCCGGCGACCTGCGGGTGGGTCTGATCCACGAGATGGATCCCGAGGTGTTCACCGCGCAGATCGACGTGCACCTCAACGGCGCGCAGCGGCTCGTCTCGCGCACCGTGCCGGGCATGGTCGAGCGGCGCCGCGGTGACGTGGTGGTCATCGGCTCCGACGTGGTCCGCGCTCCGCGGCCGCGATCGGGCGCCTACGTCGCGGCCAAGAGCGGGCTCGAGGCGCTGGCCGAGCAGATGCGGATGGAGCTCGAAGGCACCGGTGTGCGGGTGTCGGTGGTCCGCCCCGGACAGACGCAGACCGGTATGGGTACCGACATGAGCGCCGAGGACGTCGGCCCGCTGTTGGAGGACTGGGCGCGCTGGGGTCTGGCCCGCCACCCGAACTTCCTGCAGGCCCAGGACCTCGCCGCGGCCGTGGCGACCTGTGTGACCTCCCGCCGCGGCGCGCACGTCACCCTGATCGAGGTCCAGCCCGAAGCCCCGGTCGCCCGCGCCGACTGAAAGTCCCCGCCGGGCCCCGGCCGGGCCCGGTGATATCCGCACCGAACCTTCAGGAGCGTCATGTCCGTCCATCCGCCCGCACCCGTCGACGCCGCGACCGTCGACTTCACCGACCACGTCGACGTGTTGGTCATCGGCTTCGGCATCGCCGGCGGGGCCGCGGCCCTCGGCGCCGCCGAGAACGGTGCCGAGGTCCTGGTCCTGGAGCGGGCCGCCGAGGCCGGCGGCACCACGGCGATGGCCGGCGGACACTTCTATCTCGGCGGCGGCACCGCCGTGCAACGCGCCACCGGACACCAGGACTCGCCCGAGGCGATGTTCGACTACCTCATGGCGGTCTCGCCCGATCCGGACGCCGAGAAGATCCGCGCCTACTGCCAGGGCAGCGTCGCGCATTTCGACTGGATCGAGTCCCTCGCCGAGGTCGTCGAAGCCGCA
>JAJYRZ010000143.1 GCA_021793835.1 Actinomycetes bacterium
CCCGCACGATGTGCCGATGACCGCGGCGCTGACCCCGGGCGGCGGGTTGATCACGCTCGGGCGGTGACCGGCTACCATGGGCGCATTGGCACTCGCCTTGCGTGAGTGCCAGCCACCGTGCGTCGGCGGTGATCGATTCCCCGCCGCATCCCCGGTGCCCCGCCGTTCCCGGCTCGGGAGCAGGCGACGGCACCGCCGAGCGAAAGGCCCGAGGCCCCATGCCCACCTACTCCTACGCCTGCACCGTGTGTGACAACCGGTTCGACATGGTCCAGTCCTTCGAGGAGGACCAGTTGACGGTGTGCCCGGAGTGCGGCGGCCGGTTGCGGCAGCTGTTCAGCCAGGTCGGCATCGTGTTCAAGGGTTCGGGCTTCTACCGCACCGATTCGCGTGCCGAGGCCAAGGCCTCGGGCGGTTCCTCCTCCGATTCCGGTTCGGGCTCGTCGTCGAGCTCGGACTCCGGCTCCTCTTCGGCCTCCGGCGGATCCGGGTCCTCGGGGGCGTCGAAGTCCTCGGGTTCCTCCGCAGACTGACCGGCCCCTCTCCCCCGCCGGGCAGGCGCGCGGCGCGCCGCATCGGCTTGTGGCGCGCGCCGACCGTCCCCAACCCGCGGGCCCGTCCCCAATCGCGGAGGCGGTTATGTGATCGGGCGCCCCGCAGCACCGCCGCCTGCACCTATCGTGCCGGTCATAGAGCTTTTCAGCGGTGATCGGGGGGATCGGCGATGGGGATCGGGCGCTCGGACGGGCTGCAGCCGCGCTGGTATGAGCGGATCGTCTCGGCCACCCCGCCGCCGTGGCTGCGCAGCCGCCGCATCCGGCTGGTCCTGGCCGCAGCACTGGGGGTGCTCGCACTGGTTCTGGCGCTGCGCCCCGACCCGGCCACCGAGACCCGCACGGTCGTGGTCGCCGCGCACGATCTCGCGCCCGGTGTCGCGCTGACCGCCGAGGATCTGTCGACCGCCGCGCATCCGGCCCGTCTGGTCGGCCCGGGCACGCCGGCCGACCCCGATGATCTGGTCGGCCAGACCCTGGCCACCGCGCTGGCCGCGGGCGACCCGGTGACCGGGCTGCGGGTGATCGGCCCCGAGCTCGCGCGCGCCGCCGTCGGTTCCGACCGGGCCCGGATGGTGCCGGTGCGCCCGGCCGATCCGTCGGTGACCGATCTGCTCCGCCCCGGCGACCGGGTCGATGTGATCACCGTCGACGAGCCCGATCCGATCGATCTGCGCGTCGACGATCCGGCCCCGCCCACGGCCGGCGGCGCCGGGACGGTGCTGGCCCGCGGGGCGCCGGTGATCATGATCCCGGGGGTGAGCGCACCGACCGATTCCGGCGGGCCGGTACTGCTGATCGCCCTGCCCGAGGAGCAGGCCACCGAGGTGGCCGCGGCCTCACTGACCCGGGCGCTGACGGTCACCGTGCACTGACCGCCGCCGCAGCGCCGGGCGTTCGGCGGCGGTCAGCCGTGGTGCGGGGGGATGTTCGCGCGCAGGAAGGCGTCCGAATCCGACTCCCGCCGCCCGCCGGCCGGCTGCCCGTCGCCGGTCCGCTCGTGCAGCACGTCGCCGAAGATCCGGTCGAGGCGGGCCCGTTCGGCCGCGCTGAGGGTGCGCCGCGGCGTGTCCTGACCGCCCTGTGCGGTCTCCTCGCCGTCCGGCCGGCCGGGACTCTCGTCGCCGGTCACCGGTCAGTCCTCCAGATCGGACAGCCGGCCGATGACGTGCTGGGCGAGCCGGCCGAGCGTGGCCATCCCGTCGCGCACCGCGGCGCGCCCGTCGGCCAGGTTGACCACCAGGGTGCTGCCCGACATCCCGGCAACCCCGCGGGAGAGCCCGCCGTCGAGGGCGCCGGCCGCCATCGCCGACGAGCGCAGCGCCTCGTCGATCCCCGGAATGGGCCGGTCGATGATCTCGGCGGTGACCTCCGGGGTCACATCGCGCGGGCCCACCCCGGTGCCGCCGACGGTGACCACCAGGTCCACCCCGCCGATCACCGCGGTGTTGAGCGCGGACCGGATCTGCGCCTCGTCGGCCGGCACCCGCAGTACCGCGTCGACCACGAAGCCCTCTTCGATCAGCAGTTCGCCGATCAGCGCCCCGGGGTCGTCCCCGCCCGCCTGGTCGTCGACGACCAGGGTCAGGGCGCGCCCGGCGGCACGGTTCCGTTCGCCTGCGGCCAGGCCGGCCAGCGAATCCAGTTCGTCCCGGCCCGGCTCGCGCTCCCGGGTATCGGCGGCGGTCTCATCGCCAGTCATCTTCGCGCTCCTTCACTCGGTGTCCGTCTCCGCGCAGGTGGGCGGCGCCCGTCTGCGAAGACGGTGGTCATTCGGCCGTGGCCAACGTCACGGTCGTGGTCTGTTCCTGGCCGTCGGGATCGATGTAGGTCACCTCGATCTCGTCGCCGGGCACGTGCGAGCGCACCGCGGCGATCAGCCCGTCCCCGCTGTCGATGACCCGGTCACCGACCCCGACGATGACCGAGCCCTGCTCGATGCCGCCATCATCGGCCGGGCCGCCCGGCACCACCTCGAGCACCTCGGCGCCGCGGACCCCCGAATAGCTCGGCACCGACACCCCGATCTGGGCGCGCTCGACCCGGCCGGTCTCCACCAGCTGGTCGGCGATCCGCATGGCCTGATCGATGGGGATCGCGAAACCCAGGCCGATCGATCCGCTGCCGTCGCCCTGCCCGCCCAGGGTGGCGATGGCGGTGTTGATGCCCACCAGCCGGCCGTCCATGTTCACCAGGGCCCCGCCCGAGTTGCCCGGGTTGATCGCCGCATCGGTCTGCAGCGCATCGATCACCGTGGCCTGGTCCCCGCCGCGGCCCGAGGCCATCACCGGCCGGTTCATCGCCGAGATGATGCCGGTGGTCACCGTGCCCGCCAGCCCCAGCGGGGAGCCGATCGCCACCACCGGCTGGCCGACGGTCAGGGTGTCCGAGGAGCCGATCTCGATCGGGGTCAGCCCGGTGCGTTCGGTGCGCAGCACCGCCATGTCCGAGGCCGGATCGGCGGCCACCACGGTGGCCGGGGCGGTCTTGCCGTCGGAGAAGCCGATCAGGTATTCGGCCGGTCCCCCGCCACCGGAGGCCACGACGTGGTTGTTGCTCAGGATCAGGCCGTCCTCGCTGAGCACCACGCCCGAACCGGAGCCCTCGCCGCGGGCGCCGAGCACCTCGATGTCGACCACGCTCGGCAGCACCTTGTTGGCCACCGCCTGCACGGTGCCGTCCGGGGCGTCGGCCACCGGTTGGATCGAAAGCGATTCCGACGATGTGGCCGGCCCCGAGCCGGAGTCCCGACTGACCACGTAGCCACCGACGGCCCCGCCGACCGCGGCCGAGACCAGGGCCAGTGCCAGGCCGCCGGCGACCAGGGCGCCGGCCGGACGGCGGCCCGCACCGCCGGACGCGGACGTAGTCTGCGCGCCGGCCGGGTAGCCGGTGACCGGCGGGAACTCGGCGGTGGACCCGGGCGGCGGATAGGCGCTGCCGCCCGCGGTCCCGGCGCCGTGTGCGGGGCCGGGCCGGCCGGATCGGTCGTGGGCCCACTGCCCACCGTCGCCCGCCGGGCGCGGCGGACCGGACTGCGCGTATCGGTCGTCCTCGGGTCGCTGCTGCATCGCACACCTTCTCATCGGCACAGGCGCGGGGACCTGCAGGTCCCTAGCCGCGCTCTCAGCGGATCGATCCCCATTGTGGACCGATCTTCTGAGAGCGCACTGAGACGATCCTTTCGGATTCCCTTACGGTTCCCCCGCCGGCCGGCGCCCGTCGCCCGGGCGACGGCCGTGACCTCAGATGCTACTGCGTGGCGCCGGTGTCACTGCTCGGTGCCGGAGACATCGCGCACCTGGCCGCCGTCGAGCCGGTACTCCACCGCGGCCGCCGCCGCATCGGCGTGTGCGGGCAGCGAGATCCGGATCAGCGCACCCCCGCCGGGCGCCTGCTCGGCGCGCACCGCACCGCCGTGCTTCTCCATCACCTGCCGCACGATCGCCAGGCCCAGGCCAGAACCGGGGGTGGCCCGCGATTCGGTGGACCGATAGAACCGGTCGAACACCAGGCGCCGCTCGGCCTCGGGGATGCCCGGCCCGGAGTCGGCGACCACCAGCTCGGCCCGGTCGGGCGCGACCTGGGTCAGCGCCACGTCCACCGTGCCGCCGACCGGACTCCACTTGGCGGCGTTGTCGAGCACGTTGAGCACCGCGCGGGAGAATCCGCCGGGATCGCCTTCGATCCGGCACGGATCGGCCCGGACGGTGAACGAGACGTCGGTGCGTCGGCGCCGCACCCGGTCCAGGGTGCGGTCGAGTACGCCCTGCAGATCGACCGTCTCGCGCACCAGCACCGGGCTGTCCTCGCGCGCCAGGTCGACCAGGTCGGAGACCAGCGTGGACAGTTCCTCGAGCTGGGCGATCACATCGGCGCGCAGACCCGCCAGATCCTCTTCGGGCAGGGTCGGGGCGCCGGGTCCGCCGGCGGCGATGAGCAGTTCCATGTTGGTGCGCAGCGAGGTCAGCGGGGTCTTGAGCTCGTGACCGGCGTCGGCGACCAGCCGCGACTGGCGTTCGCGCGAATCGGCCAGGGCGCGCAGCATCGCGTTGAAGCTCGCGGTCAGCCGGGCCAGCTCGTCCTGGCCGGTCACCGGGATCGGGGTGAGGTCCTGGGTGCGCGCGATGCGTTCGGTCGCGGCCGTGAGCCGGGAGACCGGACGCAGTCCGGTGCGGCCGACGAACGTGCCGGCCAGGGCCGCCACCACCACGCACAATCCGCCGATCACCCCCAGGACCAGCGCCAGATGGTCGAGCGCGTCCCGGGTGGGCCCGAGCCGCTGGGCCACCACCAGCGTCACCCCGGAGCGGGAGCGTTCGGCCAGGATGCGCTGATCGGCCGAGGTGCGCAGCGAGTGCGTCTCCTTGCCCGAGGCCACCGCGATCTCCGGATTGCCGATCGGGATGGGGTGCCCGGGGGCGTAGATGGTGCCGTCCGGATACATCAGCGCCACCGACACGTCGGTGGTGAACGCGGTGGCCAGGGCCGTCACCGCCCGCGGGTCGACGTCGATGCCGTCGCTGGCCATGATCCCGGCCGCCCGGTCACGCAGGTTGGTGTCGACCGCGCCGAGCAGGGAGGAGCGCACCACGAAGAAGGTGGCCACCGTCATCGCCACCACCAGCACGGCCGCCACGGTCGCGGCCAGGGCGGTCACCCGGCCGTGCAGGGAGATCCGGCGCACCAGCGCCCGCACCCCGCGGGTACGCGGGGCGGGCCGGGTCAGCGGCGGCACCGGGGGCGCCGCCGGCGGCGGATAGGCCGCGGTCTCCGGGCCGGACCGGGCGGACGGGTCCGAATTTCCGGTCACGGCGGAGTGTCCCGCAGCACGTAGCCGATGCCGCGCACGGTGTGGATCAGCCGGGTCTCCCCCTCGGCCTCGGTCTTGCGGCGCAGGTAGCCGATGTAGACCTCGAGCGCGTTGCCGGAGGTCGGGAAGTCGTAGCCCCACACCTCGTCGAAGATGCGGCTGCGCGGCAGCACCCGGCGCGGGTTGGCCATCAGCAGTTCCAGCAGCGCGAACTCGGTGCGGGTCAGCGAGATGTGCCGCTCGCCGCGGGTGACCTCCCGGCTGCCGAGCTCCATGCGCAGATCACCGAACTCGAGCACCACGTCCTCGTCGCCCACCTCGGGCTCGGTGGAGCGGCGCAGCAGGGCGCGCAGCCGGGCCAGCAGCTCTTCGAGCGCGAACGGTTTGGGCAGATAGTCGTCGGCACCGGCGTCCAGGCCCGCAACCCGTTCGGACACCGCGTCGCGGGCGGTGAGCATCAACACCGGCAGATCGTCCCCGGCCGCACGCAGACGGCGGCACACCTCGAGCCCGTCGATCCGCGGCATCATCACATCGAGCACGAGCGCGTCGGGGCGCCGCTCGGTGATCTGATCGAGCGCCTCGAGCCCGTCGGAGGCCGTGCGCACCTCGTAGCCGTTGAACGCCAGCGACCGGCGCAGCGAATCACGCACCGCACGGTCGTCGTCCACCACCAGGATCTCCATCGCCACGGCGTCGACCCTACGCGTCCGCCCGCGCGACCTGATCTGGTCGCACGCGCACGCCTTCGGTCCGGGCGGGATCCGGTCGAGGCGCCGCGCATTCGGCGCCCCACCCCGGATTGGACTGGCCCAGCGGACCCACGTAAGGTCGACGTGTCATCGGTGCGCTCCCCCAGGGGAGGACCCGGAGGGTCGAGCCGTCCGATGGATAGACACGATCACGCGAAGCCCAAGGAGGCCGCAGATGGCTGGCAAGAGGAACAACGCGCGCAAGAACCGTCCGGACGCGCCGCGCAAGCCGAAGAAGAACCCGCTCGCCATCGCGGGCATCACCGAGGTCGACTACAAGGACATCAACCTGCTGCGCACCTTCATCTCCGACCGCGGCAAGATCCGCTCGCGTCGGGTGACGGGCCTGAACCCGCAGCAGCAGCGGCAGGTCGCCACCGCGGTGAAGAACGCCCGCGAGATGGCGCTGCTGCCCTACACCGGGCACTGATCGCCCGCGCGTAGCGCGACACGCTCGACACGCCGCTGCCCCCGAGACCTCCCCGGTCTCGGGGGCAGCGGCGTGTCTGCGTAGGAGTCCTCGCCGGCCGCCGTGTCGATGACCGGCAGGTCCGATGCGGCCGGCGCCGTGGTGGATGTGTGTCGCCGAGACACGACGAACGCCGCGCGCAGCTGTGCGCCGGAAGAACATGCACCGACCCTGCCGTTACCGTGAACCACGGGCCCCTGCCGGCGCACCCGGTAGACTGACATTACCGCCGATTACCGGGCGGAAATACGCGAAAGCAGGTGAGCCGGATGCCCCACGTCGCCGAGCCGCAGACCCCCGACCACCGGGACGACTACCTGTCGGGGCGCATCGATTTCGACGAGGCGCTGGCCCGCACCCTCGATGTGTCGGTGGATCGGGTGCGCGAGATGCTGGCCGCCTCGCTCGGCCGGATCGAGACGGTCACCGAGGCCCCCAACCCGCCGCTGCCGGCGGCCGAACAGCAGGCACTCGATGCGGCCGGGCTGACCGAGGATCCGGGCGCGGCCGCCGCCGCGATGACCCGCACCCTCGCCGAGGTCACCGCGGTCACCGGTACGGCCTTGACCGCGAAGGAGGCGGGCGCGCGCATCGGGCTGACCGATTCCCGGGTCCGGCAGCTGGTCCGGCAGCGCAGGCTGTGGGCCTACACCCCGGGCGACGGCGGTGCCCGGCTTCTGCCGGCCGCCCAGTTCACCGACTCCGCCGTGGTGCCGCATCTGTCCCACGTCCTGCCCGCCGTGCCGACCGACCTGCATCCGGTGGCCTTTCACCGGTTGTTGACCGTTTCTCAACCGGACCTGCGGCTCGACGGTGCACCGGTGTCGCTGGTCGACTGGGTGGCCGCCAGCAACGGCGATCCGGACCTGCTCGATGAGGCGATCGCGATCGTCCGCGAGGCCGAATGGGCGGCCGTGTAGGTGGATGCGCCCCTGCCCGATCCGCCGGCCGTCGCCGATCTGCGCCGGGTCGGCATCCGGCCGGCGGAGATGGTCCCCGTCACCGCCGCCGGTGTGCTGCTGTGGCGCGTGCACCGCACCACCGGCGAGCACGTCGTGCCGTGGAACACCCACCGGCGCTACGGTCCGATCCTGCGGTTCGACCATCACCCGCAACCGGTGGACACCCATCCCGACCACGGGGTCTGGTACGGCGCCTACGACGCGGTGACCGCCCTGGCAGAGGCGTTCCAGCGCCACCGCCTGATCGACCGGGTCACCGGCGCCCCGCGACTGACCTCGGTACAGCTCACGCCGCGGCTGCTCGACCTGACCGGCGAGCACGGCGCCTGGCCCACCCGGGCGGGCGGCAACTTCGCGATCAGCACCGCCGCACACGCCGTCACGCAGGCCTGGGCGCACCGGATCAGCCACGCCTTCCCGCAGATCGACGGGATGCGCTACCACTCCCGGTGGGGCGGGCGGCCCGCAGTCGTCCTGTGGTCCGGTCCCGGATCCGGGCGCGTCCGGTTCCCCGCGCTGCCGATGCACAGTTGGGCGCTGGCCGATCCGCGCCTGCACGGCAGACTGTCTGCTGCCGCCGCGCGTCTGGGCTACGCCCTGGTCTGATCTGCGGCGCGCAAGATCTAACTGTACTCGGCCAGGAGGAGATC
>JAJYRZ010000144.1 GCA_021793835.1 Actinomycetes bacterium
GGCCCGCCTGCGGCCCGACCAGTGGACGGCGATCGCGGCCCTGGTGCGCGATCGCCGCCGCGCCCTGGTGGTCCAGCGCACCGGTTGGGGCAAGTCGGCGGTGTATTTCATCGCCGCGATGCTGTTGCGCGAGGCCGGTCACGGGGCGACGGTGATCGTCTCGCCGCTGCTGGCGCTGATGCGCAACCAGGTCGCGGCCGCCGAACGCGCCGGGGTGCGGGCGGCGACGATCAACTCGGGCAACGTCACCGAGTGGGAGTCGATCCACGCCGCGGTCGCCGCCGGTGAGGTCGATGTGCTGCTGGTCAGCCCCGAGCGACTCAACAACCCGGACTTCAGGGACCAGGTGCTGCCGCGCCTGGCGGCCGACGCCGGCCTGGTGGTGGTCGACGAGGCGCACTGCGTCTCGGACTGGGGGCACGACTTCCGGCCCGACTACCGGCGCATCCGCACCCTGGTCGCCGATCTGGGCGACGACGTGCCGGTGCTGGCGACCACCGCGACCGCCAACGACCGGGTGGTCACCGATGTGGCCGAGCAGCTCGGGGTCGGCGAGGCCGAACGCGCCCTGGTGCTGCGCGGCGGGCTGGACCGGTCCTCGCTGCACCTGTCGGTGGTCGGTCTGCCGGGCGCGGTCGATCGGGCGGCATGGCTGGCCGAACACCTCGACGAGCTGCCGGGCAGCGGCATCGTCTACACCCTGACCGTGTCGGCGGCCGAGGATCTGGCCGCGGTGCTGGCCGAGCGCGGGCACCCGGTCGCCGCCTACACCGGCCGCACCGATCCGGACGAGCGCCGCTCGCTCGAGGCCGATCTGCTGGGCAACCGGGTCAAGGCGCTGACCGCGACGTCCGCGCTCGGCATGGGTTTCGACAAACCCGATCTGGGTTTCGTCGTGCATCTGGGGGCGCCGAGCTCGCCGATCTCCTACTACCAGCAGGTCGGCCGCGCCGGACGTGGCACCGACCGCGCGGAGGTGATCCTGCTGCCCGGCCAGGAGGATCGCGCGATCTGGCAGTACTTCGCCTCGGTGTCCTTCCCCGAGGAGGAGGTGGTGCGCCGGGTGATCGCGGCGCTCGGCCCCGAACCGACCTCCACCCAGGCGTTGGAGGCGCGGGTGGATCTGAACCGCACGCGCCTGGAGACCGTGCTCAAGGTCCTCGACGTCGACGGTGCGGTCCGCCGGGTCCGTGGCGGTTGGATCGCCACCGGCCAGGACTGGGTGTACGACACCGCCCGATACTCCGGCCTGGCCGCGGCCCGGCGTGCCGAAGAACAGGCGATGCTCGACTACATCGCGACCGACACCTGCCGGATGTCCTTCCTGCGTGCCCAGCTCGACGATCCGACCCTTCAGGCCGGGCACCGGTGCGGGCGCTGCGACAACTGCACCGGCGAGCGCCGCTCCACCGAGGTCGGCGCGGAGGCGGCCGAGCAGATCCGCACGCGCCTGGCCCGCCCCGGCATCACGGTGCCGGCACGGCGCCAGTGGCCCACCGGCCTGGCCGATCTGCAGGTGCCGCTGCGCGGCCGGATCGCCGACGGCCCGAGTGACGGGCGCGCCCTGGGGCGGCTGTCGGATCTGGGGTGGGGCACCCGGCTGCGCGCGCTGCTGGCCGAGCCGGACGGTCCGGTCCCGCGCGATGTGCTCGACGGCTGCATCGCGGTGCTGCGCGACTGGGACTGGTCCCGCCGCCCCGACACGGTGCTCGCCCTGCCCGGCACACGAGGGCAGCTGGTGGTCTCACTGGCCCGGGAACTGGCCGAGGTGGGTCGCTTGCACTACGGCGGTGAAGTGCTGCGCGCCCCCGGCGCGCCCGCGGTGAACTCGGTGAATTCGGCGTTCCGGGTGGCCGATCTCTACGGCGGGTTCACCGTCCCGGCCGACCTTCCGGCCGGTGCGACCGTGCTGCTGGTGACCGACGAGATCGACTCGGGCTGGACGATCACCGTGGCCGGGCAGGCGGTGCGCGGCGCGGGCGCCGATGCGGTCCTGCCCCTGGCCGTGGCCGCCCGCGGATGAGACTTTCGGTGACGAACCTCACACCGACGCGATGACCAGGAGTGACGACGGGGCCTGGACGGGCGGTTTCCGTAGCAGGCTGACTTCACTCCGGCACCTTGTTACCTTCGGGAACGCATGAGCCCGAAACAGATGAACGACCACGAAACGCCCGAAGAACCGACGATCGAGTTCCGCCCGCCGACCTATTCGGACGGCACGCGGATGTGGGAGATCACTCGTGACTCCCAGGTGTTGGACGTCAACTCCAGCTATGCATACGTGCTCTGGGGCAGGGACTTCTCCGCCTCGTCGATCGTCGCGACCGTCGACGGTCGGGTCAGTGGCTTCATCATGGGGTACACCCGTCCGGACCGGCCGGACACCCTGCTCGTGTGGCAGGTCGCCGTCGATGCCGACCAGCGTGGTCACGGCATCGCCGGTCGGATGCTCAACAGTCTGCTCGACCGCCTCGCCCCCACCGGGGTCGATCGGCTCGAGACGACCATCAGCCCCGACAACGAGGCCTCCAAGGCCCTGTTCGGTGCCGTCGCCCGCAGCCGCGGGATGACCATCCGCTCCGAGGCGCTGTTCGCGCCCAGCGACTTCCCCGATGCCCACGAGGCGGAAGATCTCTACATCATCGAACGCCCCGCCGACGCGCAGTGACGGCGATCCGGTGCGCACCACGCACCGGACCCACGCCCGCCGCGCCCGGTGGACGATCGATGACGGTCCGCCAGGCTCACCATCACGAATGAGGATGAGACGTGACAACCATTACCGCTAGTGACATGACGACGTTCGAGACTCTCGAGTCCGAGGTCCGCAGCTATTGCCGCAATTGGCCCACCGTCTTCGACACGGCCTCCGGCGCCCGGATCACGGACGAGAACGGTCGCGAATACCTGGACTTCTTCGCCGGTGCCGGCGTGCTGAACTACGGGCACAACAACCCGGTGATCAAGCAGGCGCTGCTCGACTACATCACCCGGGACGGCATCGCCCACGGTCTGGACACCGCCACGGTGGCCAAGCGTGATTTCCTGAACACCTTCAACGACCTGATCCTGACCCCGCGCGGGCTGGACTACAAGGTGCAGTTCCCCGGCCCGACCGGCACCAACGCGGTCGAGGCGGCACTCAAGCTCGCCCGCAAGGTCACGGGCCGTGAATCGGTCATCAACTTCACCAACGCCTTCCACGGCATGACGCTCGGGGCGCTGTCGGTGACCGGTAACTCGATGAAGCGCGGCGGCGCCGGCATCCCGCTGGTGCACGCCACCCCGATGCCGTTCGACAACTACTTCGACGGGGACACCGAGGACTTCCACTGGTTCTCCCGCGTGCTCGACGACTCGGGCTCGGGCCTGAACCGTCCGGCCGCGGCGATCGTGGAGACCGTGCAGGGCGAGGGCGGGATCAACGTGGCCCGGCCCGAGTGGCTGCGCGGCCTGGCGGATCTGTGCGCCGAGCGCGACATCCTGCTGATCGTCGACGACGTGCAGATGGGCTGCGGGCGCACCGGCCCGTTCTTCTCCTTCGAGGAGGCCGGCATCACTCCGGACATCGTGACGGTGTCCAAGTCGATCTCCGGGTTCGGGCTGCCGATGGCGCTGACCCTGTTCAAGTCCGAGCTCGACCAGTGGGCCCCGGGTGAGCACAACGGCACCTTCCGCGGCAACAACCACGCCTTCGTCACCGGCACCAAGACGCTGGAGACCTACTGGGCCGACGACAAGCTGGAGAAGGAGACCCTGCGCAAGGGTGCCGTGATCGCCGAGGCGCTGGGCAACATCGCCGACGCGCACACCGGTGTGACCGCGCGCGGTCGCGGCATGGCCCAGGGCCTGGCCTTCGAGCAGGCCGAGAAGGCCGCCGAGGTCTGCGCCGTGGCCTTCGAGTCCGGGCTGCTGCTCGAGACCGCGGGTCCGTCGGACGAGGTCGCCAAGCTGCTGCCGCCGCTGACCCTGACCGATGAGGAACTGAACGAGGGCCTGTCGATCATCGCCGAGGCCACCGCCCGAGTGCTGGCCTGAGCCGCACCCCAAAACTCAAGGGAGTACACACCATGATCGTGCGCACCACCGCGGAGATCACCGGCACCGACCGTGAGGTCCGTCCCGAGAACGGCAACTGGGTCTCCAAGCGCATCGTGCTCGGCGGCGACCGGGTCGGCTTCTCGTTCCACGAGACGACGATCTTCCCGGGCACCGACAACGAGTTCCACTACGCGAACCACTACGAGGCGGTCTGGCTGGTCGAGGGCGAGGGCGAGCTGATCGACCTCGACAACGACAAGACCTACCCGCTGGCCCCGGGCACGATGTACCTGCTCGACGGTCACGAGCGGCACCGCGTGATCGCCCACACCCAGCTGCGCATGCTGTGTGTGTTCAACCCGCCGGTCGTCGGCACCGAGGTGCACGACGAGAACGGCGTCTACCCGCTGGTGACCGTCGACGACTAGAACCGTCGCACGTCACACAGACACGACCGCCGTGGCCCCGTCTTGACAAGACGGGGCCACGGCGCTTCTCCCGGCCCGACGGCCCGGGAGGAAGATGCGGAAGAACCCGGCGGCGCTGACGGTTCAGGCGCGGACCAGGTCGTCGGCGTGGACGACCGGGCGGCGCAGATCCTTGGGCAGTTCGTCGCTGGTGTGGCCGAGCATCACGGTGATCTCGTCGGAGTCGTAGGAGACCATGCCGCGACCGATCACGTCGGCGTCCGGACCGACGAGCTCGACCACGTCCCCGGCGGAGAAGTGACCGTGCACCGCGGTCAGGCCCGCGGCCAGCAGCGAGCTGCGCCGCTCGCGCACCGCGCGCACCGCGCCGGCGTCCAGGCGCAGCGAACCGGCCGCATCGGCGGCGTGGCGCACCCAGAACCGGCGGGCCGACATCCGGGTCGGGCGGGGGGCGAAGGCCGTGCCCACCTCGTCCCCGCCGAGCGCGGCCGCCGCGTCCTCGGCCGCCGCGAGCAGCACCGGGATCCCGCCGTCGGCGGCCAGGCGTGCAGCGGACAGTTTGGAGGCCATCCCGCCGGTGCCCAGGGCCCCGCCGGACCCGGCCACCACCCCGTCGAGGTCCTCGGGCCCGTGCACCTCCGGCACGAAGTTCGCCGCGCTCTTGCGCGGGTCGGCATCGTAGAGCCCGTCGACGTCGGACAGCAGATACAGCGCATCGGCCCCCACCAGGTGGGCGACCAGGGCGGCGAGCCGGTCGTTGTCGCCGAACTTGATCTCGGCGGTGGCCACGGTGTCGTTCTCGTTGACCACCGCGACCCCGTGCAGGGAGCGGACCCGGTCCAGGGTGCGCTGGGCGTTGCGGTGGGAGTCGCGGCGGGCGAAGTCCCCGGCGGTCAGCAGAACCTGGGCCACCACCCGGTCGTAGTCGCGGAAGGCGTCCGCCCAGGCGTTGATCAGTTCGAGCTGGCCCACCGCGGCCGCGGCCTGCTTGGTGGCCAGGTCGGTGGGCCGCTTGGTCAGTCCCAGCGGTGCGATGCCGGCGCTGACCGCGCCCGAGGACACGATCACCACGTCCGAACCGGCCTGCATGCGGGCCTCGATCGCCGCCGCGAGCCGGCGCAGCCGCGCGTGGTCCAGCCCCCCGGTCAGGCTCGTGATCGCCGAAGAACCGATCTTGACCACCACGGCGCGCGCGCCGGCGATCTGGGCGCGGGCTGCGGTGCTCACGCGTCGAACTCCTCGTCCGGATCGACCAGGCCGCGCCGGATGCGCTTGGCCTGGCGACGTTCGGCCGCCGACACCCGCTCGGTGCGGTCCAGGCGGGCGTCGGTGCCGCGGTTGTCGAGCACGGGTCCGTCGGCGACCGGGATCTGCGGATCCCAGTCGAAGGCCACATCGCCGATGGTCACCGATGCGCCGGGACGCGCGCCCTGTCGGGCGAGCTCGGCCTCGACGCCCAGGCGGGCCAGCCGGTCGGCCAGGTAGCCCACCGCCTCGTCGTTGTCGAAGGCGGTCTGCTTGATCCACCGCTCGGGCCGTTCGCCCCGGACGATGAACGCGCCGGGCTCGGCCGGATCCGGTTCGACGGTGAACGGTTCCTCCTCCTCGCCGGTACCCAGGGTCAGCACGGGCCGGCTCGGCTCGGCCGGCGGGTTGTCGGCACGGTAGGTGCGCACCATCTCCGCCAGCCCGAAGGTCAGCTCCCGCAGCCCTGTGCGCGCGACCGCCGAGATCGGGTACACCGGCCAGCCGCGGGCGGCGAACTCCTCGGTGACCATCTCGGCCAGGTCCGCACCGTCGGGCACGTCGATCTTGTTGAGCACCACCGCGCGCGGCCGGTCGGCCAGATCGGACAGTCCGTGATCGCCGCTGAGCGCCGGGCGGTAGCGGGCCAGCTCGTCTTCGAGCGCGTCGACATCGGAGACCGGATCGCGGCCCGGCTCGAAGGTGGCGCAGTCGACCACGTGCACGAGCACCGCGCAGCGCTCGAGGTGGCGCAAAAAGTCCAGCCCCAGCCCGCGGCCCTCGGCCGCACCGGGGATCAGGCCGGGCACATCGGCCACCGTGAAGGTCTCGTCGCCCGCCTGGACCACGCCCAGGTTCGGGGCGAGCGTGGTGAACGGGTAATCGGCGATCTTCGGCTTGGCTGCCGAGAGCACCGAGACCAATGAGGACTTACCGGCCGACGGGAAGCCGACCAGGCCGACATCGGCGACCGACTTCAGTTCCAGGACCAGTTCACGGGACGGGCCCTCCTCCCCCAGCAGCGCGAAACCGGGGGCCTTGCGGGTACGCCCGGCCAGGGCCGCGTTGCCCAGTCCACCCTGTCCGCCGCGGGCGGCGACGAACCGGGTGCCGGCCCCGACCAGGTCGGCGACCACCCGGCCCTTCTCGTCGATGACCATGGTGCCTTCGGGCACGCGCAGCACCAGGTCCTCGCCCCGGGCGCCGTGCCGGTTGCCGCCCATGCCGGGCTTGCCGTTGCCGGCCTTGGCGTGCGGGCGGAAGTGGAAGTCGAGCAGGGTGTGCACGCCGGGATCGACCTCGAGGATCACCGAGCCGCCGCGACCGCCGTCGCCGCCGTCGGGCCCGCCGAAGGGTTTGAACTTCTCCCGATGCACCGAGGTGCATCCGTGGCCGCCGTTGCCGGCACCGACATGGAGCACGACACGGTCGACGAAACGTGACATCGCCTGCCTGCCTCTCGGCGCCGCATCGATCGTGCGGCGCGATGATTCTTCTACCCTCCGCGGCCGGGCGCGGCGCGGAGGCGGTGACCAGATGCGTCGGGGGCGGGCCAGGGAAACAACCCCAGCCCGCCCCCGATCGTGGAGCTCTGCAGTCCGTCGTGGCCGTCTGGTCGGTCAGGCCTCGACCGGCACGATGTTCACCACGCGGCGACCGCGCTTGGTGCCGAAGGCGACCGAGCCGTCGGCCAGGGCGAACAACGTGTCGTCCTTGCCGCGGCCGACGTTCTGGCCCGGGTGGAACTTGGTGCCGCGCTGGCGGACCAGGATCGCACCGGCCAGAACCTCCTGGCCGCCGAACCGCTTGACGCCGAGGTACTGGGCGTTGGAATCGCGCCCGTTACGAGTACTGGACGCACCCTTCTTGCTTGCCATGTCTGTTTCCCTCCAGGGAGATGAGGACGGGGCCGAAGCCGATCCGCAGGTCTTACTTGTTGATGCCGGTGACCTTGAGCACGGTCAGCGGCTGACGGTGTCCCTGCCGCTTCTGGTACCCGGTCTTGTTCTTGTACTTGTGGATCCGGATCTTCGGGCCCCGGACGTGCTCGACGACCTCACCGGAGACCGAGGCCTTGGCCAGTGCGGCCGCGTCGGTGGTCAGGTCGGCACCGTCGACGACGAGAGCGACCGGAAGCTCGACGGTCGCACCCTGCTCCGCCTCGAGCTTCTCGACCTTGACGAGGTCACCAACGGCGACTTTGTACTGCTTGCCGCCGGTCTTGACGATCGCGTACATCGAGGGCTACCCCTTGCTGTTCTAAGAAAACTACGGTCTGTTTCGGCCGGCCATGGGACCGGCGGCTGCACGCTGCGAAGACCCTCCACACGAAGACACACCTCATGCAGGGCACCGCGCGGCAGTGACTAGTCGAGTTTACGGGACCGAGGGAAACCCGGTCAAACCGGGGCCGGTGGGGTGCTCCCACCGGCCCGGGGCCGCATCACTCGCCCGCCGGACCGGCCTGACGTCC
>JAJYRZ010000145.1 GCA_021793835.1 Actinomycetes bacterium
CTCATCGGTGCGGTGCTCGCCGCCGCGGTGATGATGTTCCTGTACCCGCAGGACACCGACTCCTACGACGTGGAGAGCGGGGAGGCCGAAGCGGCGCTCTGACGCCGATCCTCGGCACAGACGAAAAGGATCCGGCCCGGTCGCTGCTCGCGACCGGGCCGGATCTCTGCGGAGGATGGGGGATTCGAACCCCCGAGGGCGTTAACCCAACCCGCGTTCCAGGCGAGCGCCATAGGCCACTAGGCGAATCCTCCGACCGGGACTATACCCGGTGCACGGCGGAGAAGGGAACCGGCTGCTCATCGCGGTCGCAGACCTTCCGGGTTGGGCGCGGCGGCGCGGTGCGGCTACACTCGGAACCGGACCCCGCGCGGCGTCCATCCTGTGAACTCCCCCAGGGCCGGAAGGCAGCAAGGGTCAACGGGCTCTGGCGGGTGCGCGGGGTCCTCTTCTGTCCTCGGACCCGACATCCGGGTGCCTTCTACGACCGCCTGTCGACGATGCGCGGTGCGTGCAGCGCCTGGGAAAGGCATCACGACGAGCATGTGGATCGAAGGACTCGCCGATGAGCAGCTGCGCGCCGAGCACGAGCGCTGGCGCGACGCCTACACCCGTCTGCAGGGTGCCGGCCTGGCCCTGGACCTGACCCGGGGCAAACCCTCGGCGGAGCAGCTGGACCTGGCCGACGGGCTGTTGAGCCTGCCGGGGCAGACCTACACCGACCCCGAGGGCACCGACTGCCGCAACTACGGCGGGGTGCGCGGCCTGCCCGGTCTGCGCGCGATCTTCGGCGAACTGCTCGGCATCGAGACCGACAACCTCATCGCCGGCGGCAACGCGAGCCTGGAGATCATGCACGACCTGGTCGTGTTCGGTCTGCTCAAGGGCTTCCCCGACTCGCCGCGCCCCTGGTCCGCCGAGCCGGTGGTCAAGTTCCTGTGCCCGGCCCCGGGCTACGACCGGCACTTCTCGATCTGCGAGCAGTACGGCATCGAGATGATCACGGTGCCCATGCGTGAGGACGGCCCCGACGTCGGCGTCGTCGCCGAGCTGGTCGCGTCCGATCCGGCGATCAAGGGCATGTGGGCGATCCCCGCGTACTCCAACCCCACCGGCACGGTCTACTCGGAGGAGGTCGTCCGCGCGCTGGCGTCGATGCCGACCGCCGCACCGGACTTCCGGCTGATCTGGGACAACGCCTACGCCGTGCACCCGCTGGCCGCGGAGACCGCCCCGGTGATCGACGTGCTCGGTATGGCCGCCGAGGCCGGTCACCCCGACCGTCCGCTCGTGCTCGCCTCGACCTCGAAGATCACCTTCGCCGGGGCGGGTGTGAGCTTCCTGGGCGCCTCGACCGCCAACCTGGACTGGTACACCGGCCTGGTCGGCACCAAGACCATCGGCCCCGACAAGCTCAACCAGCTGCGCCACCTGCTGTTCTTCGGTGACGCGGACGGGGTGCGCCGGCACATGCAGCGTCACCGCGCCCTGCTCGCGCCGAAGTTCGAGGCGGTGCTCGCCATCCTCGATGAGCGGCTCGGCGAGTCGAAGATCGCCGACTGGACCCGGCCGGAGGGCGGCTACTTCATCAGCCTGGATCTGAACGTCGGCAGCGCCCGCCGGGTGATCGAACTGGCCAAGGAGGCCGGCATCGCGCTCACCGCCGCCGGCTCGTCCTACCCGTACCGGCAGGACCCGCAGGACGCGAACATCCGCATCGCGCCGAGCTTCCCGCCGCTCGACGAACTCGAGGTCGCGATGGACGGGGTGGCCACCTGCGTGCTGCTCGCGGCCACCGAGGCCGAGATCGCTCGACGCGGCTGACCCGCTGCCGGCTCAGCCGGGCAGCGGGTCGACCCGCTTGAGCATCCCGCGCGCGTCGACGAAGTCGGACAGCCGCGTGCGGTGATCGTCGCAGGCGGTCCACACCTTCTCCCGATCGGGCGTGTGGATCTTCGGGTTGTTCCAGACCACCGCCCAGCAGGCGGTCTGCCGGCAGCCGCGTGCCGAGCAGATCGGGGGGTCGTCCGGGTCGGGTCCGGGTTCCGCAAGGTTTCCGAGGATGTCCATGCTCCCTATTGTGCACCCGGGCGGCCGGCGGATGCTCTCACGCGTCGTTCGCGCAGCGGAAACCCAGGTTCGCCGAGGCCGCATCGGGGGTGTTCGACGAGCGTGCCGACACCCGGTACCGGTTGCAGTAGGAGTCGTGGCACAGAAACGATCCGCCGCGCATCACCCGCGTACCCACCGGTGAGGTGTCCGGGCCCTGCGGGTCGCGCCGCGGCGACCGCGCGTAGTAGCCCGGATCGAAGTGGTCGGCGCACCACTCCCACACGTTGCCCGCGGTGTTCCACAGCCCGTACCCGTTGGGCCGGAAGGCCTTCACCGGTGCGGTGGTCAGGTGGCCGTCCTCGCCGGTGTTGCGGGTGGGGAACTCGCCCTGCCAGATGTTGCACCGCCACTGTCCGCGCGGGGTGAGTTCGTCGCCCCAGGCGTAGCGGCGTCCGTCCAGCCCGCCGCGCGCGGCGTACTCCCATTCGGCCTCGGTGGGCAGGCGCTTTCCCGCCCAGGACGCGTAGGCCCGCGCGTCGTTCCAGGACACGTGCACCACCGGATGGTCGGACCGGTCGCCGATGCCCGAATGTCGGCCCTCGGGCCGGCGCCAGTCGGCCCCGCGCACGGCCAGCCACCACGGGGCGGTGTCGATCCGGTGCAGCACGTCGTCCCGGTCGGCGGCCACCGCCAGGTGGAACACCGCGGAGACCCCGAACCGTTCGGACTCGGTGACGTAGCCGGTCTCCTTGACGAATCGGGCGAAGGACCGATTGGTCACCGCGGTCGCATCGAGGTGGAACGGGGCGATCTCCACCTCGTGCACGGGGCCCTCGCCGTCGGCCGGGTAGCCCTCGTCGAAGTGGTCGCCCATGGCGAACGTCCCGCCCGGGATCAGCACCTGGCCGCGGGTGCTGCGCGGGCCCGCGGGCACCTCCTTCACCGCCGGCGCCGGGGTCTGCGTCGGGGCGGGGTCGGCGCCGCGGACGTCGCCGGCGCAGCACGGCCGGTCGCCGGTCATCGGGCGCCCTCCGGGGCGCCCGCGGCCCGGTCGACGATCCCGGCGAGCAGTCCGGCCAGCTCGTCCTCGAGCGCGTGCAGGGTGGGACCGGTCTCGGCGTGGTCGTCGAAGGCGGACAGGATCTGGCGGCGGAACACCGGCCAACCGTAGACCGCGGTGAGCGCGAGCATCAGGCGCAGATCCGTCTCTCGGGAACGCGGGCGCATGGCGCGCACCCGCGCCACGGTGCGCTCGTCGGCGGTCGACAGCGGATCGGTGGCCGGACCGCTGACCGGCGACTCCAGGGCCAGCCAGGCGATCAGGCGGGAGACCTCCTCGTCGGCGGCCGCACCGCGGAACATCTCCGCCACCGCCTCCCCGGGGGTGTCGACCGCGGCCACGCGCCGCCGCGACCGGGCGAGCGCGTCGTCGACCACGGCGGTCACCAGATCCTCCTTGCGCCCCAGGTGGCGGTGGATCAGTCCCGGGTTCACCCGGGCGTCCGCGGCGATCTGACGGATCGTGGCGCGCAGGCCCGTGCGCGACAGCCGTGTGCGGGCGGCGGCCAGCACCGCGCGGCGGATCTGCGTGCGGCCGGCCGGCGCCTCGGAGTCTTCGGCGGCGGTCACGTCCGCCGTCCCACTGTGTCGACGGTCACGGGTGTGAAGTGTAGTCGTCCGACTACAGTCCGGCCCACATCCGGTCCACGTGACCGGGACGCCGCCGACCGTGGGAGTGCCTCCGCCGATGCTCAACCGTCACTCGATCCCGATCTCCGTGCCCGCACCGCAGCCGACCGCGGCGCACGACTACCGCACCCAGCACCCGCCCTTCCGGCGCCCCGATCCGGTCCGGCCGCCCGAAGGCGCCCCGAACGTGCTGTTGGTGATGCTCGACGACGTCGGTTTCGGCGCCTCCTCGGCCTTCGGCGGGCCGTGTCGCACGCCCACCGCCGAACGGCTCGCGGGCGGCGGCGCCGCCTACTCGCGCTTCCACACCACCGCGCTGTGCTCGCCGACCCGCTCGGCCACGCTGACCGGACGCAACCACCACAGCGTCGGCTTCGGGGTGATCGCCGAGATGGCCGCGCACGCGCCCGGCTACAACGGCACCCGGCCGGATTCGGCCGCCACGGTCGCCCGCGTGCTGCAGGGCAACGGCTACGCCACCGGCGCGTTCGGCAAGATGCACCAGACCCCGCCGTGGGAGATCACGCCGGCCGGTCCCTTCGACCGTTGGCCGGTGCGCGAGGGCTTCGAGAAGTTCTACGGTTTCCTCGGCGCCGAGGCCGACCAGTTCGAGCCGGTGCTCTACGACGGATTCCGCGTCGTCGACCCGCCGACCACCCCCGAGCAGGGATATCACCTGTCCGAGGACCTGGTCGATCAAGCGCTGAACTGGACCCGCGAGGTCGAGACGATGGATCCGGACAAGCCGTGGCTGTGCTACCTGTCCTTCGGCGCCTGCCACGCCCCGCTCCAGGTCCCGGACTCCTATCTGGACAGGTATCGCGGTGCTTTCGACCACGGCTGGAACGCCCAGCGCGAGATCACCCTGGCCCGCCAGCGCGAACTCGGGGTGGTCGGCCCCGACGCGGTGCTCGCACCCTGGCCGGACGGGGCACCGCTGTGGGAGGACTTGGACGAGGATCAGCGCGTGGTCGCGGCCCGGCTGATGGAGCTGTACGCGGCCTTCCTCGAGCACACCGACGACCAGGTCGGCCGGATGATCGACGAACTCGAACGCCGCGGCGCGCTCGAGAACACGCTGGTGATCTACATGCTCGGCGACAACGGCGCCTCCGCCGAGGGCGGTTTCGACGGGGCGCTGAACTATCTCGGCGGGCTCAACGGCGAGCCGGAGACCGCCGCCGAGATCCGGGCGCGGATCGACGAGCTGGGCACCCGGTCGAGCTATCCGCACTTCCCCTCGTCGTGGGCCTTCGCACTGGACACGCCCTATCAGTGGGCCAAGCAGGTGGCCTCGCACTACGGCGGGACGCGCAACGGGCTGATCATGCATTGGCCGGGCCGGATCGCCGAGCCCGGCACCGTGCGACACCAGTGGCATCACTGCGTGGACATCACCCCGACGATCCTGGCCGCGGCCGGGGTGCCCGCCCCCGAGACGGTCGACGGGGTCGCCCAGCATCCGATGGCCGGGGTGGCCATGGACTACACCTTCGACGACCCGCGGGCCGAGGACCGGCACCTGACCCAGTACTTCGAGATCTTCGGCAACCGCGGCGTCTACCACCGCGGCTGGACGGCCGTGACCGCACACCGCCCGCCCTGGCTGGTCGCCGCTCCGGCCGACGCGGTGCCCTCACTCGATGAGGACCGCTGGGAGCTCTACGACACCACGGTCGACTGGACCCAGGCCGAGGACCTGGCCGAAGAGCACCCGGAGAAACTCGCCGAGCTCCAGCAGCTCTTCCTCGCCGAGGCCGCGCGCTACCAGGTGCTGCCGATCGACGACCGCACCGTCGACCGGTACCGGGACCCGGCCTCGCTACCGCCGCATCCGATGCGCGGGCGCACCTCGATCACGCTGTATCCGCACATGGACGGCCTGGTGGAGAAGGCGGCCCCGGACTTCCGCAGCCGCGCCTTCACCCTCACCGCCCGGTTCGACCCGGCGGCGGCGCGCACCGCGCCCGCACGGTGGGAGGGGATGCTCGCCTCGCTCGGCGGCCGGTTCGGCGGATTCGCGCTCTACCTGCTCGAGGGCCGACCCGTGTTCTGCTACAACCACCTGGGCCGCACGCTGACCCGGATCGTCGGGGCCGAGACGCTCGGCGCGCAGACCGAGACGGTGGCGGTGCGCTTCGACTACGCCGGCGGTTTCGGCGGCGGCGGGCACTTCACCCTCACGGTAGACGGGCGGGCCGTCGCGGACGGGGCGGTCGAACGCACCCAGCGCGGGATGTACAGCATGAACGAGCAGTTCGACATCGGCCGCAACCGGGGCAGTGCGGTCGCCCCGGACTTCGCCGACCGGCGTCCCTTCGCCTGCACCGCGCCGCTGGAGTCGGTCACCGTCGACCTGGCCGCCGCGCCCGGGGTGTCCACGCTCGAGGAGTACCGGATCGCGTTGGCGACCCACTGAGAAGACCCCTGCAGGCCGGGCCGTCCCCGGCCTGCAGGGGCACACGCGCCGAGGGGCGGCACCCGTCACGGGTGCCGCCCCTCGGTCGATCGGCGACGGTGGTCCGGCCGCGCGGCCGGACCACCGAACGTGGATCAGTTCTCGATCCACGCCTCGTCGAGCAGGATGATCGCGTCGTTGCTCGGCTTGGCGCCGTGCACCTTGTCCTGCCAGGGGGTGAAGTTCGCGCCGGCCGCCCACACCATGAACGGGAAGTCGGTGTTCACCAGTTCCTGGATCTGCGCCAGTGCGTCGCGCTCGTCGGTGTCGGTCTTGGACTCCTGGACCTTCTTGAGCAGATCGTCCATCTCCGGGCTGTCGTAGCCCAGGATGTTGTTCGACGAGGTCGAGTTCAGGGCCGAGTTCAGGCGCATGAACGGCACCGCGTCGGAGATCGAGTACGAGCCGTAGGTGACGTCGAAGTCGTGCTCGACGTACATCCGCCGGATCATGTCGGCGACACCGGAGACGAACTCGATCTCCACGTCGAAGCCGACGGCCTCCCACTGGGCCTGCGCGGCCAAGGCGATGTCCTGCGAGACCGGGCTCTGCACGGCGACGTAGTTGATGTTGCCGTCGAAGCCGTCGGCCTTGGCCTGCTCGACCAGCTCGGTCGCCTTCTCGACGTCCTGCTCCAGGGCCGGGACGTCGTTGTGCCACTTCGACCACTCGGGGAAGATCTCCGAGTCCGGCATGCCGTCGCCGCCGCGGGCCCGCTGGTCCAGGGCGTCGACGTCGATCGCCAGCGTCAGTGCCTCACGCACCCGCTCGTCGGCGCCCGGACGCCCCTCCCGGTTGTTGATCTGGCCGACATCGCCCAGGCCGAGCGACTCGTAGAAGCCGGGGTACTGGCTCTTGGCCTCTTCGAGCACGGCCACGTCGCGCAGGAAGATCATGTCCACGTTGCCGGCGTCGAGCGCCTCGAGGCGCTGGGAGTCGCCGAGGATCGTGGTGAAGCTGACCTCGTCCAGGTGCGGACGCCCGTTGAAGTAGTCCTCGTTGGCCTCGACGATGAGGTCCTGGTCGGGCGTGTAGGACTTGACGGTGAACGGGCCCGCGCCGATCGGCTCGAACTCATCGCCCTCGCCGACCGACGGGGCGACGATCATGCCGTGCCCGAAGGACAGCAGCGCCGGGAACTCGGAGTACGGGTTGTTCATGTGGAACTCGACGGTGAGATCACCGGCGGCCTCCATGCGGTCCACGGCCTCGGTGAAGACCTGGAAGTTCGGCCCGTGGTTGTTGTTGAAGCGCTCGATGCTGGCGATGACCTCGTCGGCCTTCATGTCCGTGCCGTCGGGGAACTTCACGCCGTCGCGCAGCGTCATGGTCCAGGTCAGACGGTCGTCGGATTCTTCGAGTGACTCGGCCAGCTGCGGGACGTAGTCCTCGGAGTCCGCGTCGTAGCGCACCAGCAGGTCGTAGATGGCGGCCATCTCGGTACCGCCCGCCGAGCCCGCAGGCCCGGGCGAGACCGCGGGGTCCAGGGAGGCCGGGGCGGAGTAGGCGCCGAAGCTCAGCGTGCCGCCGTCCACCGGGTCGCCCCCGCTCGACTGGTCACCGACGATGCCGACGGCGCCGGCCTCGGTCTTGAGTGAGTCGCCGCCACCGCTGCCGCTGCCGCCGTCATCGCTGCTGGCGCAGGCCGCCAGCAGTGCACCGCTGGACAGGATCGCCAGGGCGGCGGTGCCGAGCCGGACTGAAGAGCGCGTCATGTCTTCCCTCCATGAGACCGCGGCGCGGGACGCGCCCGGGGTCGGTAGGCATCGGTCGACGGGCGCCGACCGATGAACGTGGTACATGTGGAACACGTCACAGCCTAGACGGTCGTGCGACGCATATCGCACCGGGTCCCGTTTTCGATCATCGGTGTCCTCCCCGGAAAGGGGAGCCGCCGTGGCACAGAAACCGCGACCGCGACCGCGATGGGGGACATTCCCCCTCGACTGTGGTTAACCAACAGG
>JAJYRZ010000146.1 GCA_021793835.1 Actinomycetes bacterium
ACCATGATCAACATCCCCGAGGCGCTCGGCGGCATCGCCGAGGAGCGCAGCGCGGTGACCAACTCCCTGGTCGCCGAGGCCCTCGCCCACGGCGACATGGGTCTGGCCCTGCCGATCCTGGCGCCCTCGGGCGTGGCGGTGGCGCTGACCCAGTGGGGCACCGACGCCCAGCAGCAGACCTACCTGCCGGCCTTCGCCGGGGAGGACGTGCCGCCGGCGGCCTTCGTCGTCGCCGAGCCGGCCCCGCTGTTCAACCCGTTCGAACTGCGCACCCGCGCCCAGCGCTCGCCCGGCGGCTACCGCCTCAACGGCGTGAAGTCGATGGTGCCGGCCGCCGGTCGGGCCGAGCTGTTCATCGTCGCCGCCGAGCTCGACGGCCGGCCGGCGATGTTCCTGGTCGAGTCGGACACCGAGGGGCTCGTCGTCGAGGCCGATCCGTCGATGGGTCTGCGCGCCGCAGGCCTGGGCCGACTGAACCTCACCGACGTCTCGGTGCCCGAGTCCGCGCTGCTCGGCTCGGACGATCCGGCCGTGCGCGCCCAGGAGTACTCGGACGCCATCGCGCTCTCGCGCCTGGGCTGGTCCTCGCTGGCGGTGGGCACCGGCCAGGCCGTGCTCGACTACGTCACCCCGTACGTCAACGAGCGGGAGGCCTTCGGCGAGCCGATCAGCCACCGTCAGGCGGTCGCGTTCAAGGTCGCCAACATCGCGATCGAACTCGACGGGCTGCGGCTGGTGACCTACCGCGGCGCCTCCCGCGCCGATCAGGGCCTGGCCTTCAACCGTGAGGCCGCGCTCGCCCGCCGGCTGGCCACGGAGAAGGGCATGCAGATCGGTCTGGACGGCGTGCAGCTGCTCGGCGGCCACGGCTACACCAAGGAGCACCCGGTCGAGCGCTGGTACCGCGATCTGCGCGGTGTCGGCGTCGCCGAAGGCATCGTGCTCATCTAGTCCCTCCCCCGCCGAAAACTCTTCGTGAGAAAGACGTCTGATTCATGATCAATCTCGAACTTCCCAAGAAGCTCAAGACGCGGTCGGTGCAGGCCCATCAGGCCGCCGCGCAGATCTTCCGCCCCATCTCGCGCAAGTACGACCTGGCCGAGCACGAGCGCCCGGTCGAACTGGACACCATGGCCAGCCTGGTCGAGGGCATGGCCGACGGCGGCCAGGCCGCGGCCGGGGCCACCATGGACCGCGGTGCCGACACCCCCGACGACGGGAACGTCAACGGCGGCAACATGGCCGCCCTGCTCAACGTCATCGAGACCTGCTGGGGCGACGTGGGCCTGACCCTGTCGATCCCCTATCAGGGCCTGGGCAACTCGGCGATCGCCGCGGTCGCCACCGACGAGCAGCTCAAGCGCTTCGGCAAGGTGTGGGCCTCGATGGCGATCACCGAGCCCAGCTTCGGCTCGGACTCGGCCGCCGTGACCACCACCGCCGTGCTCGACGGCGACGAGTGGGTGCTCAACGGCGAGAAGATCTTCGTCACCGCCGGCGAGCGCTCCACCCACATCGTGGTGTGGGCGACGGTCGACAAGTCCAAGGGCCGTGCGGCCATCAAGTCCTTCGTCGTCCCGCGGGAGGCGCCGGGGCTGTCGGTGCCGCGTCTGGAGCAGAAGCTCGGCATCAAGGCCTCGGACACCGCGGTGCTGGTGCTCGACGATTGCCGCATCCCGAAGGACAACCTGCTCGGCTCCCCGGAGGTCAACACCGAGAAGGGGTTCGCGGGGGTCATGACGACCTTCGACAACACCCGTCCGCTGGTGGCCGGCATGGCCGTCGGGCTCGCCCGGGCCGCGCTGGAGGAGCTGCGCTCGATCCTGGAGGAGGCCGGCGTCGAGATCGACTACGACGCCCCGGCCTACGCCCAGCACGCGGCCGCCAAGGAGTATCTGGACCTGGAGGCCGACTGGGAGGCCGCGTACCTGCTGACCCTGCGCGCCGCCTGGATGGCCGACAACAAGAAGCCGAACTCGCTGCAGGCCTCGATGTCCAAGGCCAAGGCCGGCCGGATGGGCACCGCGGTCACGCTCAAGGCGGTCGAGCTGGCCGGGGCCTTCGGTTACTCCGAGCGTCCCCTGCTGGAGAAGTGGGCACGCGACTCGAAGATCCTCGACATCTTCGAGGGCACCCAGGAGATCCAGCAGCTCATCGTCGCCCGCCGGGTGCTCGGCCTGTCGTCGAGCGAGCTGAAGTAGCCCGCAGGCACTGATACCGGACACTGCGCCCCGCCACCGATCCTTTTCGGTGGCGGGGCGCGGTCGTCTACAGCGGGCCCGGCTCCGGCTCCGCTGCGGCCCGGTCGGTGTCCAGGTGCCAGCGGCGGGTCAGAGCCAGCCGGTCTGCGAAGCCGCGGTCGTGACTGACCACGATCAGCGCGCCCGGCCAGTCGGTCAGCGCCGCGACGAGCTGCTCGACCGCGTCGATGTCCAGATCGTTGGTCGGTTCATCCAGCACCAGCAGTTGCGGGGCGGTCTTCGCGAACAACACCGCGCCCAGCTCCAGGCGCAGCCGCTCCCCGCCCGAGAGCGCGCCGATCTCCCGGTCCCCGGCCCGGCCGCGGAAGAGCAGACGGGCCAGGTGAGCGCGCACCGTCTCGGCGTCCGCGCCCGGCCGCAGGCGGGCGACCTCCTCGGCGACCGTGGACTGCGGGTCACGGTCGGGTCTGCGCTGGGTGAGCACCCCCGTCGGCACATCGGCCGCGGCCACCAGCGCGGAAAGCAACGTGGTCTTGCCGCTGCCGTTGTCGCCGGTCAGCCCGATACGCTCGGGCCCGCGCACCTCGATCGCCTCGGGGGCCGTGCCACCGGAGTCGGTCAGTCGCCCGGCCGGCGGGGCGCCGGCGACCGGTCCGCCCGCGGTCAGGTCGAGCATCACCACCCGCCGGTCGGCCGGCAGCGCAGTGCTGGGCAGGTCGATGCGCAGCCGGCGGTCGCTGCGCACCTCGCGCCGAACCCGGTCGAGGGTCTCGGCCGCCTCCTCCACCGCCGCGGCATGCGCCCCGCGCAGTTTTCCGGCCGAGACCTCGGCGGCCTGGCGGCGCAGCCCCATGACCATCTTCGGCTCGTTCTTCTGCCGGTTCATCTTCGCCGCGTACCGGGCGCGCCGGGCCAGGGTGATCTGGGCGTCCTCCTTTACTTTGCGTTGGCGGCGCAGGTCGGCCCGGGCCTCGGTGACGTGACGCTGGGCGGCCTGCTGTTCGGTGTCGATCGCCGCCCGGTAGTCGGCGTAGCCGCCGGTGAAGGTACGGATCTTCCCGTCACGCACCTCGGCGATGCGGTCCACCCGCCCGAGCAGTTCCAGATCGTGGCTGACCGTGATCACCGGCCCGGCGAAGCCCGCCAGCGCCTCGCGGAGCCGGGCCCGGGCCGGGGCGTCGAGATCGTTGGTCGGTTCGTCCAGCAGAAGCGCATCCGGGGCGGCCAGCAGCAGCCCGGCCAGGGCGATCATGCGCACCTGTCCGCCCGAGAGGGTGCGTAGCGGCCGGGCCGGGTCGGCGCCGGGTAGCCCCAGCCGGGCCAGGGTCGCCCCTGCCCGCTCGGCGACGTCCCAGTCGGTGCCGACGGTGTCGAAGTCCTCCGGGGTGCCGTCACCGGCCTCGATGCGCGCGAGTGCCTCGAGCACCTCCGAGATGCCGAGGGCATCGGCCACGGTGGCCGCAGGAGCTGCTCCCACGGTCTGCGGCAGCACCCCGATCACGGCCGGGGCGGTGATCGTGCCGCCCTCGGGCACCAGCGCACCGGTGACAAGGCGCAGCAGCGTGGATTTGCCCGCCCCGTTCGCCCCGATCAGGCCGGTCACCCCGTCGGGCAGATCCGCCTGGGCACCGTCGAACACGGTGGTGCCGTCGGCGAAGGAGAAGTGCAGGTCGGATAGATGGATCCCGTCGGTGATCGCCGCGGAGGCGGCGGGGACGGGCTTGTGCAGGGTCGACGGTCCGAGGACCCGGCGACGGCCGGCGGCAGACATGGGTGCTCCCGAAAAGAACGCGGCGAGACAAGCGGCTGCGGACTAACGGGAGTTGAGCACCGGTCTTCCTGACGTCGACGACACGGACCGGGCCAGCATAACCGCCGGGCCGCCGCCACCACTTCCTACCGGCGGGTAAGAACCGATAGAGTGGCGCACACAACATCGGCGGCCCCGCGCCCTCGATGCTCACCGCTGCCCACCGCGACCGACCCAGGAGCGACCCGATGAACCCGCGCCCCGATTCCTCCGCCTCCTACCGCCCCGGCCGCCTGTCGGGCCGGGTGCTCGGTGCCGCCATCGGATTGGCGGGCCGAGCGGCCGACACGGCCGGCGATCTGGCGGTCAAGGCTTCCGAGGCGGGCCGCGCGGTAGGGGTGATGCAGCGCGCGGGGCTCATCCCGGTCACCCGCCCCGATCATGGCGTGCGGTCGCTGATCAGCCTGAGCAGGTACGGCCCGTTCGTCGGCGCGGCCAAGCATGCCGCCGCGATGACCCCGGACCGGGCCGGGATCATCGACGAGGCCGGTCCGCTGACCTTCGCCGAACTCGACAACCGGTCCAACGCGCTCGCCCGGGCCTGGCAGGCCCAGGGACTGGGGCAGGGCTCGGTGATCTCCGCACTGTGCCGCGACCACCGCGGCCTGGTGCTGACGATGCTGGCCGCCGGCAAGATCGGTGCGCGCCTGGTCATGCTCAACACCGGCTTCGCTGCCCCGCAGCTGGCGGACGTGTGCCACCGGGAGGGCACCGAAGCCCTGGTCTACGACAGCGAGTTCGCCGAGCTGCTCTCGGCGATCCCCGATTCGGTGGCGCGCTTTCTGTCCTGGGTCGATGCGCCGGAGGATCCGGATCGGGTGGCCCCGCGTCTGGACATCGACGGCGTGCCCACCCTCGACGAGCTGATCGGCGCGAACTCCACCGCCGCCACCCGCCCGCCGAGCAAGCCGGGCGGCTTCGTGCTGCTGACCTCCGGCACCACCGGCACCCCCAAGGGCGCCCCGCGCGAACGCACCTCGGTGTTCGCCTCCGCTCAGTTCCTCGACCGCATCCCGCTGCGCCCGGACGGGGTGACCTTCATGGCGGCCCCGATCTTCCACGGCACCGGGGTCTCGCAGTTCATCATCTCCATCGCGCTGGGCTGCACCGTGGTGCTCAACCGCCGCTTCGACCCCGAGGCCACGGTCGCCGGGGTCGCCGAGCACGGCGCGGACGCGCTCATCGTGGTGCCGACGATGCTCCAGCGCATCGTCGACCTGGGGCCGGAGGTGCTCGACAAGTACGACACCTCGAGCCTGCGGATCATCTTCTCGGCCGGTTCGGCGATCTCGCCGGACCTGTCGCGGCGCACCGAGGAGTTGTTCGGCCCCGTGCTCTACAACCTCTACGGTTCCACCGAGGTCGCCGTGGCCACGGTCGCCACCCCCGACGAGCTGCGAGCCGCCCCCGGCACCGCCGGGCGCCCGCCGGTGACCTGCGAGGTGCGGCTGTATGACGAGAACGACCGGCAGATCACCGAGCCGAACGTGCCGGGCCGGATCTTCGTGCGCTCGGGCCTGAGCTTCGCCGGCTACACCGACGGGCGGCACAAGACGCTCATCGACGGGCTGCTGTCGATCGGCGACCTGGGCTACTTCGATCCCACGGGCCTGCTGTTCATCGTCGGCCGCGACGACGACATGATCGTCTCGGGCGGGGAGAACGTCTTCCCCCAGGAGGTCGAGCATCTGCTGGTCGAGCGCCCCGACGTGCTCGAGGCCGGGGTGGTCGGGGTCGAGGACGAGGCCTTCGGGCAGCGTCTGCGCGCGGTCGTGGTGCTCGACGGCGAGGTGCCCACCGGGGCGGAGGCCGAGGCCAAGGTCGAGGAGCTCAAGGACTTCGTGCGCGCGAACCTGGCCCGCTACAAGATCCCGCGCGAGATCGTGTTCGTCGACCGGTTGCCGCGCAACGCCACCGGCAAGCTGCTGAAGAACAAGCTGATCGAACTCGAGTACTGAGCGGGCCCGCCCGCCGCGTCCCGCACCCCGGCCGGTGGGCGCGCAGGGCGTGCCTTATGGACGTTCGCCCTAACGGCCGCGCCCCGGTCGATACCATCGGCCCATGGCACGATCGCTCTCCGCGGCCCTGCTCGGTGCCGCTCTACTGATCAGCGCACCGACCACCGCCGCAGCCGCGCCGCCTGCCGGCGGGCCCGCGCCCGGTCCGCCGGCGAGCGTGGACACCGTCTACATCCCGGTCGAGGTCGGTGACGACGACGAGCGCTGTGTGATCGTCGCCGATGTGTACCGCCCGGCCGGGGCCGATGCGCAGACGCCGGTGCCCGCGGTACTCACCACGCACGGCTTCGGCGGATCGAAGGATTCGCAGGTCGGTCTGGCGCGTGATCTGGCGGGGCGCGGCTACGCGGTGCTGGCCTACTCCGGGCTCGGCTTCGGCGGCAGCACCTGCCCGGTCTCGCTCGACTCTCCCGAGCGTGACGGCCGCGCCGCGGCCGGACTGGTGGACGTGCTCGCCGGCGCACCGAACCTCTACGCCGATCCGGAGACCACCGAACCGCTGCCGGCGCTGGACTACGTGCGCACCGACGCCCCGGGCGATCCGCGGGTGGGCATGATCGGCGGCTCCTACGGCGGGCAGGTGCAGTTCGCCGCGGCCGCGGTCGATCCGCGGATCGACGCCCTGGTGCCGATGGTCACCTGGCACGACCTGGGGCACTCTCTGGCGCCCAACAGCATCGCCACCACCGCCGACGGCATCACCGCCGCGGTGCCGGGCACCGCCAAGACCACCTGGCTGACCGGGTTCTTCGCCCTGGGCGCGCTCGCCCCGGGGGTCGAGGGGTATCTGGCGGATCCGCCGCGCGCCCAGGACTGCCCGAACTTCGAGGCCGAGGCGTGCGCGGCGATGATCGGCATGGTCACCGACGGGTTGCCCGATGCGGCGGCCGAGCAGGTGATCGACCGTTCATCGGTGGCCCGCTATCTCGACCGGGTCGATGTGCCCACGCTGCTGATCCAGGGCCAGGCCGACACCCTGTTCACCCTCGACGAGGCCACCGCGACCTTCCACGGGCTGCGCGAGCGCGGCGTGGAGACCGCGATGATCTGGCAGCGCGGCGGCCACTCCGGAGACCCGGCGCCCGGGGAGATGGACGACGAGCATCCCGATCCGCAGTCCCAGTACGTCACCGCGCGGATCTACCAGTGGCTCGATCACCATCTGCGCGGCGGCCCCGCCCCCACCGCGGCGCCGTTCACCTACTTCCAGGACTGGGTGGACTACACCGGTTCGGCCGCCCCGGCCTACGGGTCCGCGCAGGACGTGCCCGTCGACCCGGTGGCCCGACTGGCGCTGTCGGAGACCGGACTGGTCCCCGGCACGGACTCCCCCGCACCGTTCACCCGGGCGGTGGCCACGGTGCCCGCCGGGCTGCCGATGGACGGGGAGACGGTCGCCTGGCGGGGCGAGCCGCTGACCGATCCGGTCACCGTGGTCGGTGCGCCGCAGGTGCGCCTGGACGTCTCCGCCGACCCGGTCCCGTCCGGCGGCCCGGCCGGTGCTCCGGTGTTCTTCGTGCGTCTGGTCGACATCGCCCCGGACGGCACCTCCTCGCCCATCGAGGACCTGGTGGCACCGGTGCGCGCGCCCGACGTCTCCGCACCGATCGAGGTCGCACTGCCGTCGATCGTGCACCGGTTCGCCCCCGGGCACCGGATCGGTCTGGAGGTCCTGGGCGGGCACCCGGAGTTCCGTGGGGCGATCACGGAGCAGACGGTGCGCGTGCACGGCGGTGAGCTGGTCCTGCCCGGCTTCTGACGCCTCGGTGCCCCGTCCCTGCTCCGCCGCCGGGGCAAGGAGGGGGCGGAAGAAGACTTCAGGCCCGGTTCCTTCCAAGAAGGAACCGGGCCCGGTCGTGGTAGCGGGGGCCGGATTTGAACCGACGACCTCTGGGTTATGAGCCCAGCGAGCTACCGAACTGCTCCACCCCGCGGTGCGTGATCGACTGTACACGCCCCCGGGGCCCGGCTGCCAATCGGTGCGCCCCGGTCCCGCCGGCGCCCGTCCGGAGTGTGTCCCGGCGGCTCCCCATCCGGTCCGCTCCGGTTATGGCCAGAAAAGACATCGGCCGCTTTCCGGAGACCTCCCCACACCCTCTGGAAGACC
>JAJYRZ010000147.1 GCA_021793835.1 Actinomycetes bacterium
ACACCGGCGACCTGGCACGCTCGACGCCGAGGGCTATCTGTCGATCACCGGCCGCAAGAAGGAGATCATCGTCACCGCGGGCGGCAAGAACGTCGCCCCGGCCGGGCTCGAGGACTCGCTGCGTGCGCACCCGCTGATCAGTCAGGCCATGGTGGTCGGTGATCAGAAGCCGTTCATCGGTGTGCTGGTGACCATCGACCCGGAGGCCTTCCCGGCGTGGAAGGAGCGCAACGGCAAGCCTGCCGACGCCGAGGTCGCCGAGCTGATCGCCGACGCCGATCTGGTCGCCGAGATCGACGAGGCGGTCAAGCAGGCCAACGGCAAGGTCAGCCACGCCGAGGCGATCAAGAAGTTCCGGATCCTGCCGGTCGACTTCACCGAGGAGGGCGGCGAGATCACCCCGACGCTCAAGCTCAAGCGCAACGTCGTGCTCGACACCTACGCCGACGAGATCGAGGCGCTGTACAGCCGGTAAAGCGGCACGGCAGACGCGCGGCGGGGCGGCACCTTTCCTCGGTGCCGCCCCGCCGCGCGTCTGCCCACGGGTGCGCCCGGTCGCCCGGCGCCCCGGCCCCCGGGGGTCAGAGCAGGGTGGCCAGCCGGTCGGCCATCACGTCCCAGCGCCAACGCCGATCGACCCACCGCCGGCCCGCCTCGCCCATCCGCCGGGCGAGCTCCCGGTCGCCCAGCAGCTCGATGATCCGGTCGGCGATCGCGTCGGTGTCGCGACCGGAGACCACGTAGCCGGTCTCGCCGTGCCGGACGGTCTCCGGGGCCCCGCCCGAGTCGCCGGCGACCACCGGCACCCCGCAGGCGGACGCCTCGAGGAACACGATGCCCAGACCTTCCACGTCCAGCCCACCGCCGCGGGTGCGGCACGGCATCGCGAACACGTCCGCCATCGCGTGGTGGGCGGCCAGTTCCTCGGCCGGCACCCCGCCGGTGAGCACGATGTGTTCGGCCTCCGGTGAGGCGGCCGCCAGTCGGGCCAGCCGCTCGGCGTCCGGGCCGCCGCCGACGATCACCAGTTTCGCGCCGGGCACCCGGGACCGGATCCGCGGCAGCGCCCGGATGAGCTGGTCCTGGCCTTTGCGCGGCACCAGCCGCGACAGGCACACCACCGTCGGGGCGTCGCCGATCCGGTAGCGGGTGCGCAGCATGGCGCGCGCATGCGGGTCGGGACGGAACCGGGTCGGGTCGACCCCCGGCGGCAGATACTCCAGCCGGCCCTGCGGTCCGAACGCGGCCGCGAACCGGCCGCGGGTGTAGCGGCTGACGAAGGTGATCACGTCCGCGTCGTCACCGATTCTGCGCAGCGCCCGGCGCGCCAGCGGCAGCATCGACCAGCCGACCTCGTGTCCATGGGTGGTCGCCACGATCCGGCTCGCCCCGGCCCGGCGCAGCGTCGGCCCCAGCAGCGCCAGCGGAGCGGCCGCACCGAACCACACGGTCTCGATGCGGTGCTCGCGCACCAGGCGGGCGGCCCGGCGCGCCACCGCCGGGGTGGGCAGCATCAGCGTGGTCGGGTGGCGCACCACCGGATACGGCTGGGCGGCGTCGAAACGCAGATGACTGTCGCCACGCCAGCGCGGGGCGTAGACCATCAGGTCCTCGGCGGGCAGTCGCAGGGACAGGGTGTGCAGGAAGGACTGGATGCCGCCGGGGCGGGGCGGGAAGTCGTTGGTCAGCAACAGCGTGCGCCGCATGGCACCACCGTAGGCGGCGCCCGGTCCGGTCGGCGCCGCGCCCCGGTCCGCGCTCACCCGAAGGTCTCGCCCAGCCAGGCCGACCAGTCCGAGGTCAGCCGGTTCATCGACACCCCGAGCACCTCCTGGACGATCTCGTCGACCTCCTCGGGTGCGCGGCCGCCGTCGCCGAGCCGGCCGTGCAGCTCGATCAGCCGGTCCTCGTCGTAGGTGATGACGATGTAGTCGATCATCGTCCGCCCCAGCTGATAGGCCAGGTCCGCCATCCCCCCGGTGTACTGCACGTCCTCGGGCAGCGAGTCGGGCGCGCCGTGCGCGGCCACCATCGACGCCACCGCGGGCACCGCGTCGGCCAGCGCGGTGTCGGTGCCGCGGAAGCCCACGTAATCGCCGGTGCCCTCGATCAGCCAGCCCGGTGCGCCCCGCCCGGTGTCGGCGCGGGTGGCCACGTGACTGAGTTCGTGGCGCAGCACGACCCCGAGTTGGAACGGGTCCATCCGTTCGATCGCTCCCGGCGCGAAGACGATCCGCTGACCGTGACCGGGCCGGTCGGAGTCGTAGACGATCGCCGCGGCCGCCGAGACCGAGTCGGGGTCCGTCTGGCCGGTGATCGCCCCGAACTCCTCCTGGTCGGCCGCGATCTGCAGCACCACGGTCCGATCCCAGTCCGTGCCCCAGAAGTCGGTCACCTGCGCGATCGCCTCGGGCAGGGCCGCGGCCAGCTGCGCCGCCTCGTCCTCGGCGCCCGGGTGCGACAGGATCAGCGATTCGCCCGCACCGCCCACCGGTACCGCGGTGGCCACCACGGGGCCGAACTCCCAGGGCCCGGCCGGCCAGCTCGGGTGCATGCTGTCGGCGGTCTCGTCGACTGAGACCACCGTCCACTGCTCGCCGCGTCTGGCCAGGATCGCCCCGACCTTGGTGCGCATCGGATACTCGTCGACCCCGGCGAGCTGGAACTCCAGGTAGACCGGCGGCGCCCACACGTCGTCGGCGCCGATCCGGTCGGCGATCTCCTGCCGTACGTAGACGTCCGGATCGTCACCGATCACCAGCTCGAAGCGGCTGAAGTCCAGCTCGGCCGCGGCTTCGGCCCGCGCCTGCTGCTCGGCGAGCACCCCGTCGGGTGCGTCGGGGTCGATGACGGTCTCCAGCAGCTGCGTGTCTCCGGTGGTCAGGGCCTGCGCCCACTGCGCGAGCACCGGTTCCACGCCGGCGCGGCGCGACTGGGCCAGCGGGTCCTCGACCTGCTCCTGCCCGTCCTGCGGGTCCGGATCGGCCGATCCGCAGGAGACCAGCAGAACAGCCGCGGCCAGCGCCCCGCTCAGCGGGGCCCACACCGGTGCGGCGCCGCGCCGGGCGGCCGGGACACCCATCGCGGTCAGTACCTGCGGATGTTGTGGATCGGGAAGTCTTCGATGGGCTGGATCTTCACCGGCACACCGAAGGTGGAGGCGTGCACCATCATCCCGTTGCCGGCGTAGATGCCCACGTGCGAGATGCCGGGGTAGAAGGTGACGATGTCACCGGGCCGGATGTCCTCGAGTGCGACCTCCATCCCGTCGGTGGACTGTGCGGCCGCGGTGCGTGAGGTGTCGACCCCGACCTCGCCGAAGGACCACTGCACCAGCCCGGAGCAGTCGAAGGAGTCCGGTCCGGTCGCGCCCCACACGTACGGCTTGCCCAGCCGGGTCAGCGCCACCTGGAGTGCGGCGTAGCCCACCCCGCCGCCGTCGACGATCTCGGCCGGGTCGAAGCCGTCGGGCATCAGGTCACCGGCGAGCGCCTCGCGGTCGGCGCCGGTCATCGACGCGTAGAGCTCGCGCACGTGGTCGATCTGCTCGACCAGTCCGCGCCGCTCGGCCTCGAGCACCGCCTGCGCCGCCTCGGCCTCTTCGCGGGCACGGGACGCATCGCGGGCCGCCTCCTGCGCTTCGCTGCGCGCCTGCTCGGCCTCGGTCTTGGCCTCGCGCAGGTCGGCGATCCGGTCATGGGTGTCGAGGTTGATCCGGTCGAGCACGGACAGCTGGTCGAGCAACTGCTGCGGGGAGGCGCTGGTGATCAGCGCCTGCAACCCGTTGGTGCGTGCGCCCCGGTAGTTGGCGATCGCCACCACGTTGACCGCGGACTGGAAGGCGTCGACCCGCTCCTGGGTGGCATCGAGCAGATCCTGGGCGCCGGCCACGCGTGCGTCCTGCTCCAGCTGGACCGCCAACAGTTCGTCGACGTGCTGCTGGCCGGCCAGGAAACGCTGGTTGGTCTCTTCGACCTCGCGGGCGAGCTCGAGCATCCGGCCCACCGCGTCTCCGGCGTTCTCCGGATCCGGGGTGGGCTCGTCCTGCCCGTCGTGCTCGTCGTGCTGGGCCGGCTCCGCATCGGGTGCGGGTTCGGGGTCACCGGCGGCGACGGACACCGCGCCGAAGGTCATGCCGAGTGCGGCCACCACCGCCACCACGCCACGGGTCGTGGCCTGCAAGTGCGTGCTTCGCACCGGTCTCCCCCTCGAGCAGGTCGGCCGCACCACGTCAGGGCGGGGCGGTCGCACCGATGAACTGGCTGAGGCGCGCGGCTGACCGCCGACACGCCGAGATCACGAACAGATTACGGACGTCGACCCGTGCCGCGCAAACCGAGGCGTGAGAACGCCGTGCGGCCCCGTCGACGATCGACGGGGCCGCACGGGAGGGGTTCCGGGAGGAACGGAGGGATCAGAGGCGACGCGCGGAGGCGATGCTGCTCGGATCCAGCGGCGCGTACGTCACCGGCTGACCGGTGGTGTAGGCGTGCAGCACCTGCCCGTCACCGGCGTAGAGCGCGACGTGACCGCCGCCGTGCCACATCAGGATGTCGCCGGGGCGCAGATCGTCGAGCGAGACCGCGTGGCCGACCTGGCCCTGTGCGTTGGACACGCGCGGCAGGTCGACACCGGCCTGCTGGTAGGCCCAGTGGACCAGGCCCGAGCAGTCGAAGGCGCTGGGGCCGGAGGCGCCGTAGACGTACGGCGAGCCGACCTTGGTCTGCGCGGCGGCCAGTGCACGCTGACCGACCGAGCGGTCGTGGTTCAGCGGGTCGAGGTCGCCACCGGAGACTCCGGCACCGTTGAGCATGTCGGCAAACTGGCCGAGGCCGTCCGGGACGTCGAACTGTCCGAGACCGTCGATCGAGATCGTGTCGGCCGAGGCAGTCGGGACCGCCATCGTCAGGCCCGTCGCAGCGACGGCGCCGGCGACCAGCGCGCTGCGCGTGCCGCGGGTCAGGCCCGATTCCTTCTGCATCCTGTGCTTGGCCACAGTTGGTGTAACTCCGTTTTCTTCCAGTCCACCGACCGGGTTAGCTGACGGGTTCGGGCTTGGAAGATCGCCCTACCCGGACCGCGTGGCGGTTCGGGATTCACCCCAAGGAACGTGGGTCCCCGGCTCGAGGATTGTCGATTAGGTGGTGACCTCGGCCCGACCCCTGGTTGGCGTCGAATCTCGGCGCAAAGTCTCGAAAAGGTTACGAAACCGTGTCCGGAAAGTCCAGTCCGCCCCCCGGCCGCGCCGAGCCCGCATCCGGTCGTCCGAATCGGCCCGACACGACACCGACCTACCGGCGCTGTGACCTGCGACGATCGGCAGCGCATCGCCCCGGCCCCGCATCCCGGGAGGAAATCTTCGACCGCCCGGTGAGTGGGATTGTGACGAACGTCTCCCCGCCGGGGCTCGTGATCGGGACGAGACCTGTCGGTGCCGCCCCCTAGCGTGGCCGCCATGTCGCCCATCGGCTCGCTCGCCGGCCCCGGTGTGCAGCTGGCCTTCGACCAGCTCGACCGGACCTTGAAGGAGACCACCTTCGTGGTGGTGGACCTGGAGACCACCGGTGCCCGGGCGGCCGAGGACGCGATCACCGAGATCGGTGCGGTGCGGGTGTGCGGCGGTGAGGTGCTCGGCGAATTCGCCACCCTGGTCGACCCCGGCCGGCCGATTCCGCGCGCGATCAGTCGCCTCACCGGGATCACCGACCAGATGGTCGCGGGGTCGCCACAGATCTCGGCGGTGCTGCCGATGTTCCTCGAGTTCGCCGGCGATGCGGTGCTGGTGGCCCACAACGCGCCGTTCGACATCGGGTTCCTCCGGGCCGCGGCCGCCCGGCTGGGCCACCGACTGCCGCCCGAACGCCCGCTGTGCACGGTGAAACTGGCGCGCCGAGTGCTGCCGCGCGAGGAGGCCCCGTCGGTCAAGCTCTCGGAGCTGGCGCGGATCCTGCGCACCACCACCAGGCCCACCCACCGGGCCCTGGACGATGCACGCACCACCGTCGAGGTGCTGCACACCCTGCTGGGCCGGCTCGGTTCGCACGGGGTGACAACGCTCGCCGAACTGCGGTCCTGGCTGCCCGGGGTCACCGCGGCCCAGCGCGACAAGCGACACCTGGCCGACGCCCTGCCACCGAAGCCCGGGGTGTACCTGTTCCGCGGCCCGAAGGACGAGGCCCTGTACATCGGCACGGCCGTGGATCTGCGGCGCCGGGTACGCGGCTATTTCACCGGTTCGGAAACCCGCACCCGCATGCGCGAGATGGTCGCGCTGACCACCCGGATCGACCACGTCGAATGCGCACACGGCCTGGAGGCGCAGATCCGCGAGCTCCAGCTGATCGCCGCGCACGCCCCGCCGTACAACCGACGGTCGAAGAATCCGCACCGCGGCTGGTGGATCCGACTGTCCGACGAGCCCTTCCCGCGGCTGATCGTCGGCCGCAAGCCCGTCCCCGGCGCACTCGGTCCGTTCTCCTCCCGCGCCGTGGCCGCGGAGACGGCCGAGGCGGTCGCGGCCGGATGCCGGATCCGCACCTGCACCGCCCGGCTGCGCGTAGCCGACCGGCACGGGCCGGACTGCGGTCCGCTCGGCCGGGTCGGCGGCTGCCCGGCCGCCCCGCCCGGGTCGGACCCGGTCTCGGCCGCGCAGTACGCCGACCGGTTGCCCGCGGTCACGGCGCTGTTCGACGGCCGCGACGACGCCGCGCTGGCACGGCTCGCCGACGAGATCGAGTCGTTGGCCGGCCGCGAACTGTTCGAGACCGCGGCGCGGCGGCGCGACCGGCTGGTCACCGCGATCACCGCGCTGGAACGTGTGCAGCGCGCCCGCGCGCTGACCGCGGTCGACGAACTGGTGGCCGCACGCCCCGACGGTGCGGGCGGCTGGTACGTGGCGGTGATCCGGGCCGGCCGGTTGGCCGGGGCCGGTCATGTCCCGCCGCGGGCCCCGGTCATGGCGACGATCGACGCGATCGTCGCCGGCGCCTCCACGGTGCCCGATGCGCCCGAGCCGCTGCGCGGCGCGCCGGCCGAACAGGTCCGGCTGATCACCGATTGGCTGCACACCGGCGGCACCCGACTGGTCCGCACCAGCACCGGATACGCCACACCCTCGCGCGGGGCGGGACGCTGGGCCGAGTGGGTCGCACGCGCCCGGCAGGGTCGCGCCGACCCCGCCGACGACGGACGCCTAGGCTGACAGCCACCGATCCTGCCCCGCCCGCCCCGAGGAGAAGCCGTGATCACCGCGATCGTCCTGGCCCACGTCAAGCCCCACCGCATCCCCGAGGCCGCCCAGGCCGTAGCCGATCTCGAGGGCGTCGAATCGGTCTACTCGTGCGCCGGTGACGTCGACCTGGTGATCACCGTGCGCGTGCGCGACCACGGGACGGTCGCCGATCTGGTGACCGGCAAGATCAACAAGGTCAAGGGCATCAAGCGCACGACCACGCACATTGCGTTCCACTCGTACTCCAGCGCGGACGTCGACGCCGCGTTCACCATCGGCGAGTAGACCGCCGGCCTGCTCCCCTACCCGGCGAGATCGCCGGTCAACCCCGCCCACTCGGTGAGCACCCGTGCGGCCGCGCCGGAGTCGATGGACCGCTGCGCCTTCGGCAGCGCAGCCGCGATCGCCCCGGCGACCTCGGCGTCGGTCTGCGCGTCGATGCCCTCGTGGGCGGCGATCGCGGCCGCGGCGTTGTAGACCACCGCGTCACGCACCGGGCCGGTCTCGCCGGCCAGCAGCGCGCGGGCGACGCCGGCGTTGTAGTCCGCGTCCCCGCCGCTGAGGGTCTCCAGCGGCGCCGGGGTCAGGCCGATGTCGGACGGATGCACGCTGTGCGCCCGTGCCCGGCCGTCGCGGACGTTGTACACGGTCGAGGTCGTCGACAAGGTGAGCTCGTCGAGGCCGTCGTCGCCGCGCACCACCAGCACCGAGTTGCCGCGCTGGGCGAACACCCCGGCCATGGTCTCGACCAGGTCGGCGAAGGCGCAGCCGATCAGTCCGGTCGCCGGCCGGGCCGGGTTGGTCAGCGGACCGAGCACGTTGAACACGGTCGGGATGCCGATCTGTTTGCGAGCCGGC
>JAJYRZ010000148.1 GCA_021793835.1 Actinomycetes bacterium
TCACCCTCGGCGCCCTCCTCGCCGTCCTCGGCCGGGGCCTCCGCGTCCTGGTCGCCCTCGGCGTCCTCGGACTCCTCGTCGGCGGGCTCGGGGCCCAGGCCGATCGCCGAGGCCGGCACGGTCACCTCGTTGCCGACACCGCCCACAGCCTCCTGCAGGTCGACCGGGCCGACGTTCTGGCTGAAGTGGTAGACGGTCATCCCGTCGATCTTGTCCTCACCGACGAAATCGATCTCGTTGGTGGTGCGGCTGGTCAGGTCGAAGTAGTCGTAGCTGCGCTTCTCGACCTCGAAGGGGAACTTGTACTGCAGGCCCTCACGCGGCAGCGGGGTCGCGTCCTCGGCGTCCTCCTCGTGCGAGACGCGGACCGAACCGGTGCCCTCGATCGGATCCGAGCTGACCCGGTCCAGGGTGATGTTGTCGACGGTGGCGTTGACCAGCCGCTGATCGATCTCGTCCGAGGCGCTCGGGGCGGGCTTGTCCATCCGCAGCACCCGCTGGGCGGCCTCGACACTGATCTGGTCGCGGTCGGTCGGCTCGACGACGACCACGTGGCGGCGCGCCTCGACCGGCACGTTCTCGGCGATCTCCGGGGTGCCGGACAGCAGCGAGGAGGCATCCAGGATGTTCGCCTCACCGGTGGCGAGGGTGGCGACCTCCAAATCCAGCGGGGTCTTCATCGCCTTGCTCTTGGTGTAGGTCGGCAGCATGATCGCCACGACCAGCATGAACACACCGATCCCGATGAGGACGGCGGCGGTGATCTTCGCGCCGGTCCCCTTGCTCTGCGCCATCGATAACTCTCCTCGAAGTCCGGCCGCGGGGGCAGGTGTCGGAAGTCGCGGATCTTCGGGCGTCGGTCTCGACCGACCTCGCCCTGCCGCGACAATGCACGTGCAGGTCACAGTAACAGTGATCCGTACGGTCGCGATGCACCGCCGCCGCGACGTCGGTGATACTGGTCGGCGATGACCACCACCACGGGGCGCGGCGCCGGCGCCCGGCCCGGCCCGGCCACCCCCGCCCATGCGCGCGGGTTCATCCCGGCGCTCGAGGGCATGCGGGCGATCGCGGCGCTGGCCGTGCTGACCACCCACGTCGCCTTCCAGACCGGCCACTCCGGGGCGGGAGTGCTCAACCGGGCCTTCGGGCGGCTGGACATGTCGGTGGCCCTGTTCTTCGGACTGTCCGGTTTCCTGCTGTGGCGCGGGCACGCCCTGGCCGCGCGCGGAAAGCGCGAACGGCCCGGTGCGGCGCGGTACCTGCGTTCGCGGATCGTGCGCATCATGCCCGCCTACCTGGTGGTGACGATCGCGGTGCTGTGGCTGCTGCCCGAAGCGGCCGACACCGGCTGGGCCGAGGCGGCCGCGAACCTGACCCTGACCCAGGTGTTCGTGCCCTACGCCCTGATCGGCGGGCTCACCCAGATGTGGTCGATGTCGGTGGAGATGGCCTTCTACTTGGTGCTGCCCGTCATCGCCTGGTCGATGGCGGCCCTGGCCGGGCGGCGCGCCCGGCTGCGCATCCCGGTGCTGCTGGCCGCCGCGGCGCTCAGCCTGGGCTGGGGCTGGGTGTCACTGCCGCTGCCCGAGGGGGTCAACACCTACGTGTGGCTGCCCGGCTTCGTGTCGTGGTTCGTCGCCGGGATGGTGCTGGCCGAACTGGTCGCCGCCGAGCCCGGACGGATGCGGCGCTGGGCCGCGCGCCGCGGTCTGTGGTGGGCGGCCGCGGCCGCGGTGTTCGTCGCCGCGTGCACCGACCTGTCCGGCCCGCCCGGACTGGTCCATCCCGCGCCCTGGCAGTACGCGCTGAAGTCCCTGTTCGGCGCGCTGCTGGCCTTCCTGCTGCTCGGGCCCCTGGTGCTGGATCGGCGCGCTGAGCGGATCGGAGAGCGCCGCGCCCACCCCGTGCTGGCGAGCCCGGTGATGTTGGCGCTGGGCCGCTGGTCGTACGCGCTGTTCCTATGGCACGTCGCGGTGCTGTCCGCGGTGTTCCCGATGCTGTCGCTGCCCGCCTTCTCCGGCCACATGCCCGCGGTGTGGGCGGTGACCGTGGTGGTCAGCCTCGGCATCTCCGCGGCCAGCTACGGGCTGGTCGAAGAACCCGCGCGGCGCGCACTGGTGCGCTGGGAGACCCGGCGCACCCGGGCGCGCAGCGCCGCCGACAGCCGCGCCCGGGCCCGGCCGAAGAACCCGGATCCCCCGGCGCCGTCGGACTCGCCGGACGGGCCCGCAGGCACCGCCGCGAAACCGGTGACGAGCACCGCGACCGCCGCACACAGCTGAGCGGGCACGCCGTGCCCGGCGTAGTCGCCGTCCGGCCACGGATTCTGCGCCAGCAGCCCGGCGGCCAGCGCCGCGCTCGCCCCCGCACCGATCGCCCACCGGCGCCGGGCCCGCCCGGGCCGGGTCGCACCTGATACCGCCATCACGATCCCGACCGCCGCCCCTGCGAGCAGCCCGGCGGTGCCGGCGAGCAGCCACGCGGTCGCCGGCACACCCACCGCGGCCACCGGGCCCGGCCGCCACACCGGGGCGGCCGCCGACCGGTCGATCCTGCGCCGCCCGGGCACCAGGGCGAGCGCGGCCAGGATCGGCAGCAGCGCGAGCCCGCCGAACAGTCCCGCCCGATAAGCCGTGTCGGTGGTGAACTCGAGCGTCACCTCACCGCCGGTGCCGGCCGGGACCAGCCAGCCCTGCTGCCAACCCGACACCGTCACCGGTTCCAGCGTGGTGCCGTCGGCCGTGCGGGCCCGCCACCCGGGATTGATCGATTCGGGCACCACCAGCAGCCGGGCCGCACCGGAAGGGGCCAGCTCCACCACCCGCCGGTCCGGACCCCACTCGTCGGCCGGCACCGCGGTGAGCGCTGCGGTCTCATCTTCGGCGTCGGTACCGCCGAAGGTCTCGGCGCGCGGGCCGCCGGTGAGCGGATCGATCGCGTCGAGTTCGACCCGCTCGACCGACAGGGCCGGACCCGGCACCACGTCCAGATCCTGCGCGCCGATCAGCGGGGTGAACACCGCGTCGTCGCACACCGTCGCCGTCACCGGCAGGCCTGCGCGCAGCCGATCGGCGGTGGTGGTGACCGAGGTGTGGATCACGGAGCCGGCCATCGCCAGCACCGGGCCCTGCCCGCAGGGAAGGTGGATCTCACGCTCCGGATCGGGGACCGGGCCGACGGGCTCGGTGCCGCGCCGATCGGCGTAGACCGACAGTCCGGCCGCCCCGGGCAACGCCGGGCCCGACGCGGCGGCCGAATGGTCCAGCAGCTCCTCCCAGCCGGTCACCGAGATCCGCACCGTGTCGGTGTCGGCGGGGGTGAGCGTGACCAGACCGTCCTCGTCGACCTCGCGCAGCTGCGGCCCGGTCCCCAGATCCACCACCACCTGTTCGATGCGGGCGGGCAGCTCGGACTCGGGCGGGGCGAGCCGCAGCGCACCGACCGTGGACTCTTCGGGTAGTCGCACGGTCAGCGTGGGCCGCGGGGCCGCCGCATCCCGGGTGGCGGACGGCGCGGTCCACGCGGTGCGCGGATCCCCGTCGACCAGTGCGCCCGCCCCGCCCCGCGGATCGGCCGACATCGCCGGCCCGGCCACCGTGATCCCGGCCGGATCGGCCAGCAGCTCGTCGAGCGCCTCACCGGGGCGCGCGCGCACCGTCAGCGACGGGCGCAGCGCATCGGTGGTGGTCGCGGTCAGGGTGCGGCGCCACGGCCCGTCCTCCTCGCCGCCGCGGGCCAGCCCCGGCACACACACCACCGCGTCCTTCGTCTCCACACAGCCCGCACGTCCCGGCAGGTGCGCTGCGAGGGAGAACCCGGTCACCGCCGGGCCGTCCGGGGGCGCCGGCAGCTCCGCGGTGAAGTCGATCGGCACCGGCTCGCCGCCCACTGCGAGCTCGACCTCGGCCAGACCGAACTGGCTGCCCGCGGTGCGGTCGGCGGTGCGCATCGCGGTGATCCGGATCCGATCGGTCGTCCCCAGCGGCAGCGGGGCCGCCACACGGGTGCCCGGGGCCGGGATCTGCACCCGGGTCGAACCGGCGTCGGTGGACACCTCCACCTCGGTCACCGCCGGCCCGGCCGTGTGCTCGTCGAGGGTGAGATGCACGGTGCCCGCCTCGATCGGCTCATCCAGATCGAGCTGCAGCCAGCGGCCCACGGCGCCGCCGCCGGTGCGGCTGCGCCATCCGGTGCGCACATCGCCGTCGAAGGCGGCTGCGGCCGCGGCCGACGGGTCGACCTGCGGCAGCGCGGTGGCATCGGCCGCCGAATCGGAAACGGTCACCTCGGCCCCGCGCCAGCGGCCGGTCACCGGATCGGCGCCGGCGGGATAGTCGAAGACCGGGTTGGGGGTGTGGTGGCGCTGACCGGGGGTGCGCAGCGCGGAGGTCGCTCCGTCGAGCCGGCCGTAGTCCTCCTCGCGCAGACCGGGCGTGTCGGTCATCCGCACCGCCGCGGGATTGAGCCCGGCGGCCACCGCATCGGCATACAGCAGGGTCGGCAGCGGCCGGCCGTCGCCGGGCACGCCGCGCAGCTGTTGCCCCAGCAGCGCCTCGGGGCCGCCGGCGAGCACCGGCACCGCATCCAGGTCCGCGGTGTACGGGCCCGCCTCGTCGCCGCCTGAGACCCGGTAGATCTCGATCGCCGGATAGTTCAGGCGCAGCCCCGAATCGAGCACCACCCCCTCGTCGGGGTCGGAGAAGTAGTCGGCGCCGAAGGACGCCACGCGCGTCAGCCCCGGTGAGCCGTCGATCGCCTGGTGCACCAGCGCCGGGGCCGGGGCGCCGGACCGCCGGGTGTTCAGATCGTTGCGCACCACCAGATAGCCGATGCCCTGCCCGCGCAGCGTCGGGGCGAGCGCGTCGGACGGGGTGCCGGTGACCAGCAGGCGTTGCACCGAGTCCAGGGCGCGGATCGCACCGGGCGGGGTCAGCGGGATCGCATCGCGCACCGCCCACGGGGTGGTGGCCAGCGGCTGCAACGGCTCGTCGCGGGTCAGCCCCCAGCCCTGCTCGGCGAACCCGGAACCGGGCACCACCAGGGCGCGGACGTCCCGCGAACGGTCCGGTGCGCCGTCGTCGCCGATCCCGGCGGCGTTGTCGGTCAGCCAGTCGGCGGCCTGAGACCAGTGGTCGGGGACCTTCTCGTACGTCCCGGCCGGGGCGAGCCGGCCCGACCAGGCGGTGCTGGTGGCCACCAGGGCGATCGTGAGCACCAGCGTGGTCACCGCGTACCGGGGCCGATGCTCCGGGTGGGCGGCCGCGGCGCGCACCCGATGCCAGGGCGCGGCGCCGGGCAGCGGCACCCGGCCGATCAGATGGGCGAGCCCGAGCACGAGCGGCAGGCGCACCAGCGGCTCGAACTTGTGCACGTTGCGCAGCGGAGCCAGCGACCCGTCGAGCAGCGCCTGGACCTGGTCGGCGATCGGGGAGCCGAGCGCCCCGCCGTAGCCGAGCGCCATCAACGTCAGCCCGGTCAGCAGGATCACCGTGAGCCGCCCGCGCGCGGGCATGCCGCGCAGTACCAGCCCGGCCAGCCCGGCGGCGGCGAGCAGGCCCGTGGCCAGCACCAGCACGGTGCGCGAGACCAGACCGGCACCGGCGAGCCGCTCGTCGGAGACGAACGGCGCCCACGAACCGGCCCCGCGCAGCAGCTCGGGCAGGCTCGCCCAGTAGGTGGTGGTCACCGAGGACTCGATGTGGTCGAGGAAGGGCGGGGACACCCGGCCCAGCAGCAGCAGCGGCACGATCCACCACAGGCACGCCAGCACCAGCGACGGCAGCCACCAGGCGGTGAACCGGCGCCAGGCGGGCGTGGGCCGGTGCATCAGCCACCACAGCCCGGTCACCGCCACCGCGGCGAGCGTGGCCACCGCGTTGACCGCGCCCATCAGCGCCACCGCCGCGGCCGACCCGGCCGCATACGCGCGCATGCTGCGCCGGCGCCGCTCCGGCGGGCCGAGCGCGTAGACCACCGGCAGCAGCACCCACGGGGCGAGCATCATCGGCAGCGTCTCCGAGGAGATCGCACCGAGGGTGGTCAGCACCCGCGGGGACAGTGCATACACCGCGGCCGCGACGATGCGGGCGGGCCGCGAACCGACACCGAGTGCGTCGGCCAGGCGCACCACACCCCAGAGACCGGCCGCCAGCAGCAGCCCCCACCACAGGCGCTGGGTCACCCAGGCGGGCATGCCGACCAGGTCGAACACGGCGAAGAAGGCGCCGTGCGGGAAGAAGTAGCCGTAGGCCTGGTTCTGCACCTGGCCCAGCGGGGCGAGCGAGGACCACTGGTGTCCGGCCCGGGCCAGGAAACCGACCGGGTCGACCGTCAGATCATGTTTGGTGTCGGCGACGATCCGGCCCGGCGACTGCGCGAAGGCCAGGATCAGGGCGAGCGCCGAGCCGATCCACAGCCAGCGGCGGGGGACCGGGTCGACGCGCAGAGCGTCGGTCATCCGGTCGGGAGGTGCGGTCGGGCGCGCTACGCGCTCTGCGAGCGGTCGCCGTATTCGATGAACTCCTCGGACACGTCCACCTCGGCCTCCGGGCGGGTGTCGCCCTCGATGGACGAGGTCACCGGGATGATCACGGCCACAGCGACGGCCGCGCCGACCACTGCGGCGGCCAGGGCGGACAGACCGAACTTCATCGGGGCTCCTCGTCGACGAGCTGATCAGGCGTACTCGGGCATCAAACTATCACCTGGCCCGCGCGCCCGGCCGCGGGGCACGCTGGGGCGCGGCGCGGCAGGGCCGCGCCCCGGTCAGGGGGTCAGGGCGGCCAGCAGCGTCTTGAGCTTGGTCTCGGTCTCGGCGTACTCGTCCTGCGGATCGGAGTCGGCGACGATGCCGCCGCCGGCGTAGGCGCGTGCCGAGAGCCGGTCGGCGCTCAGTTCGGCGCACCGGATCGCCACCATCCATTCGCCGTCGCCGGCCGCGTCGCACCAGCCCACGGCCCCGGCGTAGAAGCCGCGGTCCTCCTCGGTCTCGGCGATCGCGGTCATCGCCGCGCGCTGCGGGGTGCCGCACACCGCCGGGGTGGGGTGCAGCGCGATCGCCAGATCGAGCGCGGTGGTGCGCTCCGGGTCGGCCAGCCGCCCGCTGATCGGGGTGGCCAGATGCCACAGGTCGGGGGTGGAGATCAGTTCGGGGCGGTCGGGCACGGTCAGCTCCGTGCACAGCGGGCCGAGCACCTCGCGCATCCAGTCGACCACCATCCGGTGCTCGTCGAGGTTCTTGGTCGAGGTCAGCAGCGCCTCGGCGATCTCGGCATCGGCCTGCGGATCGGCCGAGCGCGGCGCGGAACCGGCCAGCGGGCGGGCGGTGACCCGCGCGCCGGTACGCGAGACGAGCGTCTCCGGGCTCGCACCGACCAGCGCCCGGCCGAGGTAGTCGCCCCCGGCCGCGGACAGGTCGACGGCGAAACCGTGCCCGGCCGGATCCTGGGCGACCAGCCGGGCCAACAGGGCCGAACGGGACAGCGGGCTCTCGGCCGTGAGCAGCACCGAGCGGGCGGCGACCACCTTGTCGAGCTCACCGGCGCGCACCCGCGCGATCAGCCGGCGCACCCGGTCGTGGTGTTCCTCGGCGCCGGGCAGCTCGCGGTCCAGCGCGGTGGCGGGCAGGGCCGGCAGTCCGGCCGGGGCGCGCCACGGGCCGGGGGAGGTGTGCAGGCGCGCGGGCACGGTCAGTGCCGCGGGATGGCCGTGATCGAAGGCCAGGGCCCCGACGATGCCCGCCGCGGGCGCGGCGTCCGCGCCCGCGGCGACACGGCGGGCCAGGTCGGCCGCGGCCGCCGGGTCGGCGAACGCGGTCACGGCGCCGGCCGCGGTGACGGTGCGGGTCGGCCCGGACAGCACGAAATCGTCGGCCACCGAGGCCGTGACGAGGTCGGCGCGGCCGGTGCCTGCGCGGGAGGGGTCCACGGAGACCATCTTGCCCGCCCGCCGCCGCGCGCGTGCGCACCGGTCGGGCACAGGACCCGCACCCGCCCGA
>JAJYRZ010000149.1 GCA_021793835.1 Actinomycetes bacterium
TAGCGGCCGCACGCGAACACCAGGTGCTCTTCGCGTGCCCAGCGCTCGGCGGTGGCCTGGGTGAAGGGGCGGCCCGCCGGGGTGGGCACCACCAGCAGTGCGGAATCGGGGCACACCTCGTCGAGCGCCGGTCCCCACACCTCGGTCTTCATGACCATGCCGGGGCCGCCGCCGAAGGGCGCGTCGTCCACCGCCTGGTGCACGTCGTGGGTCCAGCGGCGCAGATCGTGCACCTGTACGTCGAGCAGGCCGCGATCGATGGCCCGGCCCAGCAGCGCGGTGCGGGCCGGTTCGAGGTACTCGGGGAAGATGGTGACGACGTCGATGCGCATGCCCTAGTCGTCCCGCCCGTCGGCGGTCTCCGCCCGGTCCGGGTCGAGCAGGCCCTCGGGCGGATCGACCACGATCCTCCCGGCCGCCACGTCGACCTCGGGCACGATCGCGGTGACGAACGGCACCAGCGCGTCCTGCCCGGCCGCGGTGCGCACGGTCAGCAGCTGCCCGGCCGGGGTGTGCACCACCTCGGTGACCTCGCCGACCACCGAGCCGTCGACGTGGTGGACCGTCAGGCCGATCAGTTGGTGGTCGTAGAACTCCTCCGGGTCCTCCGGGGAGGTCAGCTCCGCCGCATCGATCAGCAGCAGCGTCCCGCGCAGCGCATCGGCTGCGTCGCGGTCGGCGACGCCTTCCAGACGCACCAGAAGCCGCCCGGCGTGATGCCGGGCGGCTTCCACGGTGTATTCCACATCGCGCGCGGCGCGGGTCTTCGGGGCCCGGCCGCGCAGGACCGATCCGGGTGCGAACCGGTCCTCCGGTTCGTCGGTACGGATCTCGACCACGAGCTCGCCGCGCACCCCGTGGGATCGGACGATGCGGCCGACGACCAGGTCCTGCACGTCAGATCCCCCTCGAAGGTGCGCGGCGGCGGGTGTGTTCTCGCGAGTGCGTCAGCGGTCGGTGTCGACCACGTCGACCCGCACCCCGCGGCCGCCGACGGCGGACACGACCGCGCGCAGCGCAGACGCGGTCCGACCGCCACGGCCGATGACCTTGCCCAGGTCGTCGGGGTTGACGTGGACCTCGATGGTGCGGCCGCGACGGCCGCTCACCACGTCGACGTCGACGTCCTCGGGGTTGCTGACGATGCCGCGGACCAGGTGGTCGACGGCGTCGGCGACGGTCTCGACGTTCACTTGTCTGCGTCGCCCTCGGTCTCAGCGGCCTCGGCGGCGTCGTCCTTCTTCGCCTTCTTCTTCGGAGTGATCGCCTCGGTGGCCGGCGCGTTCTCGGCCTCGGCCAGCGCGGCCTGGAAGCGCTCGAGCTTGCTCTGCTTCTCCTCGCGGGTCTTCAGGGTGCCCTCGGCGCCCGGCAGCCCCTTGAACTTCTGCCAGTCGCCGGTGACCTTGAGCAGGCCGACCACCGGCTCGGTCGGCTGCGCGCCCACCGACAGCCAGTACTGCACCCGCTCGGAGTCGACCTCGATCAGGCTCGGCTCCTCCTTCGGGTAGTAGCGGCCGATGGTCTCGATGGCCCGGCCGTTGCGGCGGGTACGCGAGTCGGCGACGATCACGCGGTACTGCGGGTTGCGGATCTTGCCCAGGCGGGCGAGCTTGATCTTGACAGCCATTGCTGTTGTCTCCTTGAAAAGGTGTCACTGCGCGATTCAGCGACCCGTCATCGGTGACGAGCCCGGTTTCGCGATCTCTCACGGGGTGACCGCCGGTCGGCACGTGACCGGGTCCGGCGAACCGCTCGCCCATTGTGCCAGACGCCTGCCGCGCGCTCATCCGGCGGCCCCGCTCCCCCGCGGGATACGATCCTCGACGTCCGAATGAACCCGCTAGGAGCGCTCGATGACCCAGCCCCCGTCCAACGATCCGTACGCCCCGGGAGCGCAGCAGGGCCAGACTCCCCCGCCCACCGCGTCGTATCCGCCGACGCCCGCCCAGACCGAGGGCGCGTACCCGTCGTACCCCTCGTACCCGGCGTATCCGTCGGGCGCGGGCGGTGCGGCGCCGAGCCCCGGCGCGGCTCCCGCCGCCCCGGCCGCCCGTCCCGGGATCGTCACCGGTGCGGTCGTGGTGCAGATGGTCCTCGGTGCCCTGAGCCTGATCTTCGGGGTGTTGATGGTGATCGGTGGTGCGGCGTTGATGGCCGGCACCATCTCGTCCGCCGATTTCGCCGACCTGACCGATGAGTACGTCTCCGATGCGGACCTCCGCACGGTCGGCTTGGGCCTTTTGTTCATCGGCATCGTCATGGCGGTGTTGTCGGTGGCGGCAATCGTCATCCAGGTGTTCGTCGGCAAGGGCCGCAACTGGGCCCGGATCACCTCGACCGTCCTGCTGGTGCTGATCGCACTGGCCGGGATCCTCTCCGCCCCGCTCGGGCTGATCGGCACGATCGCCGCCGTGGCCGCGATCGTGCTGATGTGGCTGCCCGACGCGCGCCCGTTCTTCCGGCCCGCACCCGCGCAGTGACGACCGTCCGGCAGGCGGACTGACTGAAGTTCCGCGGCGCCGGTCCCACACCTGATGTGGGGCCGGCGCCGCGGTGCTGTCCGGGGTGCGGGTGACCGGGCGCGTCAGGAACCGGGCGGCTGCGGCCTACCGCCGAGCACCACCATCGACGGGGTGCGCAGCACGGCCAGGTCGGTGCGCGGATCGGCCGGATAGACCACCAGGTCGGCCGGCGCACCGTCGACCAGTGGATCCTCCGGCGATCCGGTGAGCCAGCGCCGGGCCCGCCAGGACCCGGCGGCCAGCGCGCCGGCCGTGCCCATCCCGGCGGCCGCCAGGTCGTCGAGTTCGTCGACGATCCGGCCGTGGGCGACGAAGCCGCCGGCGTCGGTGCCGGCGTAGACGTCGATGCCCGCCTCGATCGCGGCCGCGAGGGTGGTGGGCCAGCGGGCGTGCAGATCACGCATGTGCGCGGCGTACACCGGGAACCGGTCGGCCCCGTCGGCGATCGACGGGAAGTTGGCGATGTTGATCGAGGTGGGCACCAGCGCCACCTTCTGCCGGGCCATCTGCGCGATCGTGGTGTCGGTCAGCCCGGTGCCGTGTTCGATGCAGTCGATGCCGGCATCCAGCAGATCGGGCAGCGCCTCGGCGGAGAACACGTGCGCGGTCACCCGCGCGCCCTCGGCATGGGCCCGGGCGATGGCCTCGGTGAGGATCTCGGCGCTCCACAGCGGCGCCAGGTCCCCGCGGTCGCGGTCGATCCAGTCGCCGACGAGCTTGACCCAGCCGTCGCCGCGCCGGGCCTGCTCGGCCACCGCGTCGGGCAGCTGCGACTCGTCGTCGAGAGCGGGGCCCAGACCGCGCAGGTACCGCTTGGGCAGGGCCAGGTGCCGGCCCGCCCGGATGATCCGGGGCATGCCCGGTTCGTCGTCTAAGAAGCGGGTGTCCACCGGTACACCGGCGTCGCGGAGCAGCAGCACCCCGGCGTCGCGTTCGGTGCGCGCCTGCTCGCGGGCGGTCGCCGCGTCCACCCCGACGCTGCCCGGGCCGATGCCGACGTGGCAGTGCGCGTCGACCAGTCCGGGGCCGACGAAACCGTCGGTGCTCAGATCGGTGGCTCCGGGCACCGGGTCGAGCGAGATCGTGCCGCCGGACAGATACAGATCGACCGGTTCACCGGTGACCAGGCCGATCCCGCGCACCCGCCACGGCCCGGCCCCGGTCACTTCTTGCGTCCCTTGCCGCCGAAGTCGAGCTGGGACAGGTCCACGCCCTCCAGGCCGGGCGGGAGCTTATCGAGCCCGGGCGGCAGCTGCGACAGGTCCGGCATCCCCGCGGGCATCCCGGGCATCCCGCCCGGCATCCCCGGCATGCCGCCGGGCATCCCGGGCATACCGCCCTTGACCTTCGGCGGGGTGGGACCGCGTCCGCCCTTGCGTCCCTTCCTACCCTTCTTGCCCTTCCCCTTGCCCTTGCGGCGGGTGCCGGGCATGCCCATCTGGCCGGCCATGGCGCTCATCATCTTGCGCGCCTCGTAGAACCTCTCGACCAGCTGGTTGACCTCGGTCACGGTCACACCCGAACCCTGGGCGATGCGCTGACGACGCGAGGCGTTCAAGATCTTCGGGTTGTCGCGCTCGGCCGGGGTCATGCCGCGGATGATGGCCTGGATCCGGTCGAGGTGCTTCTCGTCGACCTGCCCGAGCGCATCCTTCATGTCGCCGGCGCCGGGCAGCATGCCCAGCAGGTTGGCGATCGGCCCCATCTTGCGGATCTGCATCATCTGCTGCAGGAAGTCTTCGAGCGTGAGCTCCCCGCTGCCGATCTTGGCGGCGGTCTGCTCGGCCTGGGCGGCGTCGAAGTGCGCCTCGGCCTGCTCGATCAGCGAGAGCACGTCACCCATGCCCAGGATGCGGCTGGCCATCCGGTCGGGGTGGAAGACGTCGAAGTCCTCGAGCTTCTCGCCCGAGGAGGCGAACATGATCGGCCGGCCGGTGATCTCGCGCACGCTCAGCGCCGCACCGCCGCGCGCATCGCCGTCGAGTTTGGTCAGCACCACACCGGTGAAGCCGACGCCCTCGCGGAAGGCCTCGGCGGTGGCGACCGCGTCCTGACCGACCATCGCGTCGAGCACGAACAGCACCTCGTCGGGCTGTACGGCGTCGCGGATGTCGGCGGCCTGGGTCATCAGCACCTCGTCGACGCCGAGCCGGCCGGCGGTGTCGACGATGACGATGTCGTGCTGCTTGGCACGGGCCTCCTCGACTCCGGCGCGCGCGACCGCGACCGGGTCGCCGACCCCGGCGCCGGCCGCATCGGCCTCGCCGGTCGCCCCCGGGTGCGGGGCGTAGACCGGCACTCCGGCCTGCGAGCCGACGACCTGCAGCTGGGTGACGGCGTTGGGCCGCTGGAGGTCACAGGCGATCAGCAGCGGGGTGTGGCCCTGCTCCTTGAGCCACAGCGACAGCTTGCCCGCCAGGGTGGTCTTACCCGCACCCTGCAGGCCGGCGAGCATGATCACCGTCGGCGGGTTCTTGGCCAGGCTGATCCGGCGGGTCTCGCCGCCGAGGATGCCGATGAGCTCCTCGTTGACGATCTTGACGACCTGCTGGGCGGGGTTGAGGGCGCCGGAGACCTCGGCGCCCTTGGCGCGCTCCTTGATCTTGTTGATGAAGGCGCGCACCACCGGCAGCGCGACGTCGGCCTCGAGCAGCGCCAGACGGATCTCGCGTGCGGTGGCATCGATGTCGGCCGGCGAGAGCCGACCCTTGCCGCGCAGATCCTTGAGCGTTGAGCCGAGCCTGTCGGACAGCGATTCGAACACCGGTGGAACTCCCGTTCGGTCGAGGTGCGGAGCGCACGTCGGCGTCGGCGGCGCCCGGGCCGGAAACCGGCCGGGTGCGCGCCGCACCGCGACGTGTCGTACTGAACAGGGTAGCGACCGCTGCGGGGCCGCTGTGCGGCTACACCGCCTCGGGCCCGGTCTCCCCGGTGCGCACGCGCACCACGTGCTCGACCGCGGTCACCCAGATCTTGCCGTCGCCGACCCGGCCCTGTCCGCCGTCGCCCGACCGGGCGGCCAGCACGAGCGCCTCGACGACCTGGTCGGTGCGCGCGTCGTCGACCAGCACCTCGATCTTGATCTTGGCGAGCATGTCGATCGCGTATTCGGCGCCCCGGTAGATCTCGGTGTGCCCCTTCTGCCGACCGTGCCCGCGTACCTCGGTCGCGGTCAGACCGTGGATGCCCAGCTGCTCGAGCGCCGCCTTGATCTTGTTCAGCATCACCGGCCGCACCACCGCGGTCACGAGCTTCATCGTCGCCTCCGATCACCGGGGCGGACTCACGCCGCCCTCGTGTGTCCCATCTTGGGCCATGGCCGGGCAGTCCGCATCCGGTCTCGATCACCGAGGCGGTGAGCGGGGCCCGGCCGGCATCGCCGCCCGGGCCCCGCAGTCCCCGCTGCGCAGACGCGCGCGGTCAGCCCAGCAGCGCGTCGACGAAGGCCGCCGGGTCGAACGGGGCCAGATCGTCCGGCCCCTCACCGAGGCCGACGAGCTTGACCGGCACGCCGAGCTCGCGCTGGACCTGGAAGACGATGCCGCCCTTGGCGGTGCCGTCGAGCTTGGTCAGCGCGACCCCGGTGATGTCGACGACCTCGCTGAACACCCGCGCCTGGGTCAGCCCGTTCTGGCCGACCGTGGCGTCGAGCACCAGCAGCACCTCGTCCACCGGCGCCTTCTTCTCCACCACGCGCTTGACCTTGCCGAGCTCGTCCATCAGCCCGGTCTTGGTGTGCAGCCTCCCGGCGGTGTCGACCAGCACCGCGTCGACCCCGGTCTCGATGCCGCGGGCCACCGCGTCGAAGGCCACCGCGGCCGGATCCCCGCCCTCGGGTCCGCGCACGACCTCGGCGCCGACCCGGTCGGCCCAGGTCTCGAGCTGGTCGGCCGCGGCCGCACGGAAGGTGTCGGCCGCGCCCAGCAGGATGCGGCGACCGTCGGCGACCAGCACCCGGGCGAGCTTGCCGGTGGTGGTGGTCTTGCCGGTGCCGTTGACCCCGACCACCAGCAGCACCGCCGGCGCCCCCTCATGCGGCAGTGCGCGCACCGCGCGGGACTGTTCGGTCTGCAGCTCTTCGACGAGCACCTCGTGCAGCAGGGCGCGGGCCTCGGACTCGCTGCGCACCGCGCGGGCCGCCATCTGCGCCCGCAGCTTGTCCACCACCGCGGTGGTGGTCTCGTGGCCGAGGTCCGCGATGATCAGCGTGTCCTCGACCTCCTCCCACGAGTCCTCGTCCAGGTCGCCGCCGCCGAGCAGGCCGAGCAGCGACTTGCCGACCGCGTTCTGCGACCGCGACAGTCGGCCGCGCAGCCGCTCGAGCCGCCCCTCCGACGGATCGATCTCCGGCTCGGGCTCCGGCTCCGGCTCGGGCTCCGGTTCAGGTGTGGGTGCGGGCTCGGGTGCGGGGACGGGTTCGGGCTCCGGCGCAGGCTCCGGCGCGGGCTCTGCGGCCGGTTCCGGCTCGGGTTCCGGCGTGGGGTCCGGCTCGGGTTCCGGCGTGTCGACCGTGTCGGACTCCGGCGCGGCCGGGGGCTGCGCGGTCGGAGTCGGCGACTCGGGCGCGGCCGGCTTCGGTGCAGGCGCCTCCGGCTCCGCCGCGGCGGGCGGGGCCGGCGGCTCGAGGGTGTCGGTGCCACCCTCGGCGAAGCTGAACCCGGTCCCGGTCTGATAGCCGCCGGGCCTCTTCTCCGCGGCCGGATCGGTGCGGTCGGTGTCGATCAGACTCACCCTGCGCCGGCGGTTGAGCACCAGGCCCGCGGCCACGAGTCCGATCAGCAGCACCGCGATGACGATGAGGATGATCCAGATTGTCGAGTTCACGGCTCCATCCTCGCAGCCGCCGGCCGTTTCGTCCGCAACGGCCTCCCCGCCCCGCGAGCACTTGCCTGCGACCGAGCGTCACAGTAAACTGTGTGTCACACACAACACCGGATGCGGTGACCCTCCGTCGACCAGCACCGGTGTCCCACACAGGGAGGCGGCCATGACACTGCTCTCGACTTCCGACCCGCGGCACACCGCGACGGCGCCGGGCGCCGCGCGGACCCCGACCTACGAGGAGACCCTTCAGGTCCTGTCCGACGGTTCGGTGCACCGCAGCTTCGATCCGTTCCTCGACATCGACTGGGACGCACCCGAGAACCGTCTGGATCCGCAGGACCGGCGCTGGATCCTGCATCCGGCCATCGACCCGCTGGGGGCGACCGACTGGTATCGGGCCCAGCCGGAGGATCGACAGATCGAGATCGGCCGCTGGCGTCTGGCCAATTCGGTTCGCGTCGGCGCGGCCTTCGAGTCGGTGCTGATCCGCGGACTGATGCACTACATCACCAAGCTGCCGAACAACTCCCCCGAATACCGGTACGCCCTGCATGAGATGGCCGAGGAGTGCAATCACATGC
>JAJYRZ010000150.1 GCA_021793835.1 Actinomycetes bacterium
CGCGAGACCTACCAGGACCACCACGGGGTGCGCTACACCGACGAGGCGCTGGCTGCGGCGGTGGAGATGTCGGTGCGTTACCTGCCCGACCGCTTCCTGCCCGACAAGGCCATCGACCTGATCGACGAGGCCGGGGCGCGGCGCCGTCTGGCCGCGGGCCCGGTGGATCCGGCCGCCGATCTGGCGGCGCTCACGGCCGACAAGGACGCGGCGGTGGCCGCCGAGGACTACGAGCGGGCCGGCGCCCTGCGCGACCGGATCGCCGCCCTGGAGTCCGGTGACGCCGGTGCGGGCGACGGGGCCCCGACCGAGGTCACCGCGGCCGATGTGGCCGAGGTGGTCTCCCGGGCCACCGGGATCCCGGCGGGCCGGATGGTCGAGGGCGAGCGGGCCCGACTGCTCCGGCTCGAAGACGAGCTCGGCGCGCGGGTGATCGGTCAGCCCGATGCGGTCTCGGCGATCTCCCGTGCGGTGCGGCGCAACCGTTCCGGCATGGCCGATCCGGCCCGACCGGTGGGCAGCTTCCTGTTCCTCGGCCCCACCGGGGTCGGTAAGACGGAGCTGGCCAAGTCGCTGGCCGAGTCGCTGTTCGGCGACGCCGACCGGATGATCCGGGTGGACATGAGCGAGTTCGGTGAACGGCACACCGCCGCCCGACTGGTCGGCGCCCCGCCGGGCTACGTCGGTCACGACGAGGCCGGGCAGCTGACCGAGCGGATCCGGCGCAACCCGTACTCGGTGGTGCTGCTCGACGAGATGGAGAAGGCGCATCCGGACGTCTACGACCTGCTGCTGCAGGTGCTCGACGACGGCCGGCTGACCGACGGTCAGGGCCGCACGGTCGACTTCTCCAACGCGGTGGTGATCATGACCTCCAACATCGGTTCGGAACTGATCTCCGCCCGCGGGACGGGGCTGGGCTTCACCTCCGGCACCGCGCAGGCCCGCGCCGAGTCGGCGGACGATCTGCGCAAGCGGCTGATGGGCCGGCTGCGCGAGGTGATGCGGCCCGAGTTCTTGAACCGCATCGACGAGATCGTGGTGTTCGACCGGCTGGGCGAGGGCGAGCTGCACACGATCACCGACCTGCTGCTGCAGGACTCGCGTGATCGGCTCGGCGCCCGGGAGATCGGCATCGAGATCGCCGACGAGGTCATCGACTGGCTGGCCCAGCGCGGCCACCAGCCCGAGTTCGGGGCGCGCCCGCTGCGGCGGACCATCGCCCGCGAGCTCGACGACCGGCTGGCCGATCTGCTGCTGGCCGACGACCTGACCGCCGGTGACACCGTCCGGGTCTCCCTCGGCGCGGACGACACGATCGAGCTCACGGTCGCCTGAGCCGCGTGGTGCGCCGCCACCCGGCGCACCCCACTGGCGAAAGAAGGGGCGCCCGCCGTTTCCACGGCGGGCGCCCCTTCTCACGCCCGCAGCGGGCGGGATGGGCCGCAACCGGTGACTAGGCGCCGACCCACACGGTCTTGGCGTTGCAGAACTCCCGGATGCCCTCGTCGGCGAGCTCGTGGCCGAGCCCGGAACGCTTGGTGCCGCCGAACGGCAGCTCCGGGTACGAGGTGGTCATGCCGTTGACGGTCACCGCACCGGCGTCGATGCCGGCGATGAAGGCCTCCCGCTCGGCCTCGTCCTCGGTCCACACGTTCGAGCCCAGGCCGAAGTGCACGACGTTGGCCAGCGCGATCGCCTCGTCGACCGAGGAGATGCGGTAGACCGGCGCGACCGGGCCGAAGGCCTCCTCGGTGTACAGGCGCATCCGATCGGTGACCCCGGTGAGCACGGTGGGCGGATAGAACCAACCCGGCCGGTCCGGGCGCTCACCGCCGACCAGCACCTTCGCGCCCTTGTCGACCGCGTCGTCGACCAGCGCCTCGAGGTCCTTGCGGCCCTGCTCGCTGACCAGCGGACCCACATCGGTCTTCGGGTCGGTGGGGTCGCCGACCACCAGTGCGCCCATGGCGGCGACGAACTTGTCGACGAACGCGTCGTAGACCTGCTCGTGCACCAGGAAACGCTTGGCGCCGATACAGGACTGGCCGTTGTTCTGGGTGCGCGAACGCACGGCGGTCTCCACCGCCCGGTCCAGATCGGCCGAGGGCATGACGATGAACGGATCCGAACCGCCCAGCTCGAGCACCACCGGCTTGATCTCGTCCCCGGCGATCGAGGCCACCGACTGACCGGCCGGTTCCGAGCCGGTGAGCGTGGCCGCCTTCACCCGCGGGTCACGCAGCACCGATTCGACCTGGCGGGCCGGGATCAGCAGCGTCTGGAAGGACCCGCGCGGGAAACCGGCCCGCAGGAACAGCTCTTCGAGATACAGCGCGGTCTGCGGCACGTTCGAGGCGTGCTTGAGCAGCCCGACGTTGCCGGCCATCAGCCCGGGCGCGGCGAACCGGATCACCTGCCACATCGGGAAGTTCCACGGCATCACCGCCAGGACCGGGCCCAGCGGGAAGTAGCGCACGAAGGCCCGCCGCGCACCGACCGCCTCCGCGTTATAGGGCTTGTCGGCCAGGAACGCCTCGGCGTGCTCGGCGTAGTACCGCAGCGCCGTGGCACATTTGCGCACCTCGGCCGCGGACGCGGTCAGGGTCTTGCCCATCTCCTGGGTCATGATCGCCGACAGGTTGTCCACGTCGGCCTCGAGCAGACCGGCCGCGGTCTGCATCCACCCCGAGCGCTGCGCGAAGTCGGTGCCCTTGAGCGCGGTGAAGGCCTCCACCGCGGTGGAGATCCGCTCTTCGACCTCCTGGTCGGTCAGCGGAGTGAAGGTCCGTACCACCTCACCGGTGTTCGGATCTGTCGTTGCGATGGCCATGTGTCCTCCCCATAACTCGCCGAGGTCCCTGCGCGACGGATGACCGCAGGATCGGCCTATGTCTGAACCGTATTGACTCCACCCCCGCCCCGTACAGACATCGGCGCGATGCGACACGCCAACGGTCTCTTGTCCGGAAAACCTACGGTGCCGTAGGGTGAACGGGCACGCCGACCGGAGGGATTTTCCATGGCACGCGAGATGACCCAGCTCGAACTGCTCACCGAGCTCGAACCGGTGGTGGAGGAGAACCTCAACCGCCACCAGTCGATGGCCAAGGCCTGGAACCCGCACGACTACGTGCCGTGGGACGAGGGCCGCAACTTCGCCGCGATGGGCGGCGAGGACTGGTCGGAGGAGCAGTCCCGACTCGATCCGACGGCCAAGGCCGCGATGATCACCAACCTGCTGACCGAGGACAACCTGCCCTCGTACCACCGGGAGATCGCCACCAACTTCTCCCTGGACGGCGCGTGGGGCACCTGGGTCAACACCTGGACCGCGGAGGAGGATCGCCACGCGATCGTCATGCGCGACTACCTGGTGGTCACCCGCGGTGTGGACCCGGTGGCACTCGAGCGGGCCCGCATGCAGCACATGATCACCGGTTACAACCCGGTCGCCAACAAGGACGTGCTCCACTCGGTCGCCTACGTGACCTTCCAGGAGCTGGCCACCCGGGTCAGCCACCGCAACACCGGCAAGGCCTGCGGCGACCCGATCGCCGACCGCATGCTCCAGCGCGTGGCCGCCGACGAGAACCTGCACATGGTCTTCTACCGCAACCTGTGCGAGGCCACCCTGGAGATCGCGCCGAACCAGGCCATGGAGGCGATCAACAACATCCTGCAGGTGTTCGAGATGCCGGGCGCCTCGATGCCCGACTTCCGTCGCAACGCGGTGCTGATCGCCAAGGCCGGCATCTACGACCTGCGTCAGCACATGGACGAGGTCGTCAAGCCGGTGCTGCGCAAGTGGAAGATCTTCGAGCGCGAAGACTTCACCGGTGAGGGCGCCCGCGCCCGCGACGAGCTCGGCGCGTTCCTCGAGGAGATGGAGACCAAGACGGTGCGCTTCGAGGAGTCCCGCGCCCGCGCTCTCGAGCGCGAGCGGGCCCGCGCCGAGAAGCAGGCCGCCAACGCCTGATCGGCCCGGTCCCCCCTCCGGCACGAGTACGAAGGCGCGCACCCGCGGACCGCGGGTGCGCGCCTTTGGCACAATGGACCGGTGACCGCGTCGACCCTGTCCCCCGCATCCGCGCCCGCCGACTCCGCGCCGGGCGCCCCCGCGCTGCGCATCGGCCCGCTGGCCCTGGACTCGCCCGTGGTGCTCGCCCCGATGGCCGGGGTGACCAACGTGGCCTTCCGCACCCTGTGCCGGGAGATCGAGACCGCCAAGACCGGCGGCACGGCCGGACTGTACGTGTGCGAGATGGTCACCGCGCGCGCCCTGGTCGAACGGCACCCGGTCACCCTGCACATGACGACCTTCGGCCCGGACGAGGATCCGCGGTCGCTGCAGCTGTACACCGTCGACCCGGAGTACACCTACGCCGCGGCCAAGATGATCGTCGACGAGGACATCGCCGACCACATCGATCTGAACTTCGGCTGCCCCGTGCCCAAGGTCACCCGACGCGGCGGCGGCTCGGCCCTGCCCTATAAGCGGGCGCTGTTCGGCCGGATCGTCGAGGCCGCGGTGCGCGCGACCGAGGGCACCGACATCCCGGTGACGGTGAAGTTCCGGGTCGGCATCGACGATGAGCACCACACCCACCTCGACGCCGGGAAGATCGCCGAGGACGCCGGCGCCGCCGCGGTGGCCCTGCACGCCCGCACCGCCGCCCAGCGCTACTCGGGCCAGGCCGACTGGTCGCAGATCGCCCGGCTCAAAGAGCACGTCACCACGATCCCGGTACTGGGCAACGGCGATGTGTTCAGCGCCGAGGACGCGGTGGCGATGATGGCCGACACCGGCTGCGACGGCGTGGTCGTCGGCCGCGGCTGCCTGGGGCGGCCGTGGCTGTTCGCCGAACTCGGCGCGCGGCTGACGGGCCGTGCGCTGCCCACCCCGCCCGATCTGGGCGAGGTGGTCGCGATCATGCGCCGACACCTGGATCTGCTGATCGCCCACCACGGCGAACTCAAGGGCTGCCGTGAGATCCGCAAACACATCGCCTGGTACCTGCGCGGCTTTCCGGTCGGCTCGGATCTGCGCCGGGACCTGGCCACCGTGAACTCGCCCGCACGCTTCGCCGCGCTGACCGATCGGCTCGATCACAGCGTGGCCTTCCCCTCCGACGGCTACGGCCCGCGCGGCCGACAGGGCTCCCCCGGCACGGTCGTCCTGCCCGAGGGCTGGCTCGACGATCCGGAGGATCTGACCGTCCCGCACGCCGCCGATGTGATGAACTCCGGCGGTTGATCCCCGATCGGGGCCGGTCGGGGCCGTATCATGACGGCAGCGGACGCCTCGGCGGTCCGCCTCGTCATACGCCGCCCGAGTGCGGACATCGACACCGAGATGCCGAAGGGGTGGCGCGATGGACTCGGACGACCGGATCCCGGCGCCCTGGGAACGTCCCCTGTCACGCATCCGCGACCAGGCGCGCGCCGAACGGGCCGCCGCCGAATCGGGCCACGACCACGGAGCATCCATGACGCCCACCGATGATCCGGACGGCTCCGCGCAGGAGCCGCGGCGCCGGCGCCGCGAGGGCGACGAACGGCTGACCGTCGCCGAGCTGCTGGCGCGTATGGAGGCCGAGGGTCAGGCCCCGCCCACCGGGCCGCGGCGGCGCCGCACCGCAGCCCCCGAGCCCGACCCGGCACCGACGCAGGACGCCCCGCCCGGCCCGGACACCGGCACCGACCGGCCCGCCCCGGACCAGGAGGCCGGGCCCACCGCCGCAGGCGACGGCCCCGCCGACGACCCGGCCGGCCCGGGCACCGATGCCGCTGCCCCCGACCGCGCAGCCGCCGACACCTCTCCCGCCGATACGCCGCACAAGGCGCCGCCGGTGCAGGTCGACCCGACCGGGGAGCCGTCCGCGCCGGGCCCGCGACGCTCCGCGGACTGGGCGCGCCGCACGGGCCGGGCGCTGGTGGCGCTCGCCTCGGTCGTGGCCGTGGTGCTCCTCGGCGCCGGCTGGGGCTATCTGCGTTCGACCGACGGGCAGTACCACCAGGTCGCCGCGCTCGACGTCCACTCCGACGACATCCGCGACCCCGCCGCCCAGTACGGGGACGAGAACTATCTGATCGTCGGCACCGACAGCCGCGCCGGCGACAACAGCCTGCTCGGTGCCGGCACCGAGGAGGACGCGGAGGGCACCCGCACCGACACGATCATCCTGGTGCACGTGCCCTCGGACCGCTCCCGCGTGGTCGCGGTGTCCTTCCCGCGGGACCTGAACGTCGACCGGCCCGCCTGCCAGGCCTGGGACGACGAGAAGGGCGAGTACACCGGTGAGACCTACGGCTCCGAGTACGATGTCAAGCTCAACGGGGTGTTCTACACCGGTGGCCCGCAGTGCCTGGTCAAGGTCGTCCAGAAGCTGTCGGGGCTGAAGATCAACCACTTCGTGGGCCTGGACTTCGTCGGCTTCGAGCGGATGGTCGACGTCGTCGGCGGGGTCGAGGTGTGCGTGTCCGAACCGCTGGTCGACGAGGAGCTGGGCACGATCCTGGACCGGACCGGGGTGCAGACCCTCGACGGGCCGACCGCGCTGGACTACGTGCGCGCCCGCAAGGTCGCCAGCGAGGGCGCCAGCGACTACGGGCGCATCCACCGCCAACAGATGCTGCTGTCGTCGCTGATGCGCACCGCGCTGTCGACCGACGTGCTGTTCGATCTGGGCCGACTCAACCGGTTCATCAACGAGTTCACCCAGGTCGCCTTCGGCGAGGGGCTGGACACCGAGTCGCTGCTCAACCTGGGGCGCTCGCTGCAGAACGTCGACGCGGGCAAGGTCACCTTCCTCACCGCACCGACCGCCGGCACCACCGAGTGGGGCAACGAGATCCCGCGCACCACCGACATCAAGGCGATCTTCGACGCGATCATCGACAAGCAGCCCCTGCCCGGTGAGTCCGGCGACGACGAAGAGGAGTCGGAGGAGGTGCCCGAGGAGGTCGAGCTGCTGGCGCTGCAGCCGTACGAGGTGACCGTGCAGGTCTCCAACGCCTCCAACGTCGACGGGGCCGCCTCGGCGACCGCCACCACGCTGGGCGCCTACGGTTTCGGCATCTACAGCATCGGCGACTACACCGGGCCGGTGCAGTCGACGATGGTGCAGTTCTCCGGTGACAACGAGGCGGCCGCGGCGACCGTGGCCGCGATGATCCCGGGCGCGAAGCTGCAGCGCACCTCGGGGCTGGGCAACATCGTCGAGGTGGTGCTCGGCCCCGACTACGACGGCACGATCGTCGATCCGGTGCCGGCCGGCGAGCCGGTCTCGAGCACGGTCTCGGTCGATCTGGAGTCCGGTGAGGCCGCGATCCCGCTGGACGTGTCGGTGCTCAACGCCGGCGAGAACATCTGCCCGTGACATCCGCGGGCAGCGCCGCCCGCCCGGTCGGGGCACGCGGCGCTGCCCGCGGGTCTGCGCGCGGTCAGCCGAAGCGGCCCGCGATGTAATCGGCGGTCGCATCACAGGCCGGATCGCCGAACACCCGGCTCGTCGGCCCGGCCTCGACCAGGGTGCCCGGCCCGCCGACGGTGCTGAGGTTGAAAAACGCGGTGCGGTCGGACACCCGGGCGGCCTGCTGCATGTTGTGGGTGACGATGACGATGGTGAACCGCTCCTTCAACTCGGTGATCAGCTGCTCGATCGCGGCGGTGGACACCGGGTCGAGCGCCGAGCACGGCTCGTCCATCAGCAGTACCTCCGGCTCGACCGCGATGGCCCGTGCGATGCACAGCCGCTGCTGCTGACCGCCCGACAGCCCCGCCCCCGGATCGCCGAGCCGGTCTTTGACCTCGTCCCACAGGTTCACCGCCCGCAGGGAGCGTTCGGTGATCTCGGCGAGCACCGATTTATCCTTCTGCCCCTGCAGGCGCAGCCCGGCAGATCG
>JAJYRZ010000002.1 GCA_021793835.1 Actinomycetes bacterium
CCTTGATGAAGCCCTTCTCGAAGTCGGTGTGGATCACCCCGGCCGCCTTCGGCGCGGTGTCGCCGATGCGGATGGTCCAGGCGCGGGCCTCCTTCGGCCCGGCCGTGAGGTAGGTCTGCAGGCCCAGGGTCTTAAAGCCGGCGCGGGCCAGCGCGTGCAGGCCCGGCTCGGACTGGCCCACCGACTCGAGCAGCTCGAGCGCGTCGTCCTCGTCGAGTTCGAGCAGCTCGTACTCGACCTTGGCATCGAGGAACACCGCATCGGCCGGGGCCACCGCGGCGCGCAGCTCGGCCTTGCGGTCCTCGTCGGTGAGCACCTCTTCGTCGGCGTTGAACACGTACAGGAACGGCTTGGCCGTCATCAGGTGCAGCTCGCGCAGCGCCTCCTGGTCGAGCTCGGCGGCCGCCGAGAACAGGGTGCGCCCGTCCTCGAGCACCGTCATCGCCTTCTCCGCCGCGGCGACGGTGGCGGCGAGCTCCTTGTTCTTGCGCGCCTCCTTCTCCAGTCGCGGCAGCGCCCGCTCCAGGGTCTGGACGTCGGCCAGGATCAGCTCGGTCTCGATGACCTCGATGTCGGCCAGCGGATCGACCTGACCGTCGACGTGGTGGACGTCGGAGTCGGCGAACACGCGCACGACCTGACAGATCGCGTCGGCCTCACGGATGTTGGCCAGGAACTGGTTGCCCATCCCCTCGCCCTCGGAGGCGCCCTTGACGATGCCGGCGATGTCGACGAACGACACCACGGCGGGCAGGATCCGCTCGGAGCCGAAGATCTCGGCCAGCCGGGCCAGGCGCGGGTCGGGCAGTTCGACCACACCGATGTTCGGCTCGATGGTCGCGAACGGGTAGTTCGCGGCCAGCACGTCGTTACGGGTCAGGGCATTGAACAGGGTCGACTTGCCGACATTGGGCAGTCCCACGATTCCAAGGGTCAGGCTCACGAGTTCAGTAGTCTACGCGCCCGCCACCGAGGCGGGCTCCCCGCCGAGCAGGGCGCGCAGCCCGGCCACGTCCTCCGGTGCGCTGAGCACGGTCACGGTGTCGCCGGCGGCCATCACCAGTTCGTCGTCGGCAGGCAGCACCGCGGGCCCGCGCATCACCGACAGCACCAGGGCCCCGGCGGGCAGATCCAGGGCGGTGGCCGCGGTGCCGATCGCCGCGGACCCGGCGCCGACGGTCATCTCGGTGAACTCGGCGCCCTCGGCGATGCGGCCGAAACGGCGGGCGTCCTCGTCGACCGCGCGGCGGTAGCCGCCGACGATGTCGGCGACGGTGACGATCCCGCACACCTTCCGCTCGTCGTCGACCACGGTCAGCCACCGGTGCCCGGCCGGCAGGGCCTGCACCGCGGTCTCCAGGGTCGCCGAATCGCGCACGCTGCCCGCGTCCCGACGCACGGCCGAGCGGATCGACTCCTCGCCCGGGTCGGCCTGCTCGGCCGCGGCGGTGTCGAGCACCCCGACCATCCGGCCGTCGGCGTCGATCACCGGCAGCCCGTCGATCGGTGCCGCGGCCAGCGCGGTGCGCGCCTGCGCCCAATGATCGGTCTCGCTCAGCGCGGTGACGCTCCGGCGCACTTCAAAGACCTGGATCCGGTCGAGCAGCGGCAGACCGTCGCTCACCCGGTTGGCGTATTCCGATTCGCGGCTGTCGAGCTGTTCGCTGTAGATGGTGTCGCCGGTCTGACGCACCAGCAGGTAGGCCAGTCCCACGGCGAGCATGCCCGGCACCATGATGTTGTAGCTGCCGGTCATCTCGGCGACCATCAGCATCACCGCCAGCGGCACGTGGGCGATCGAACCGAAGCAGGCCATCATCCCGACCACGGCGAAGGGGGCGGGCCCGTCGGGCAGCCAGGGCGCGTCGAGTTCGTGCAGCACCCGCCACACCGCGGCGCCGACGAAGGCGCCGATGACCACACCGGGGCCGAAGATGCCGCCGGATCCGCCGGTGCCGATCGACAGCGAGGTGGCCGCGATCTTGGCCAGCGGCAGCACGATCACCAGCCACAGCGGCAGCATCAGCAGAGCTTCGGCCTCCAGCGCCTTCTGCGCCCAGCCGTAGCCGGTGCCGAGCACCTGCGGCATGGCCAGGCCCATGAGCCCGACCAGCACCCCGCCCACGGTGGCCTTGGCGATCTTCGACCAGCGCCCCGCACCCGGGATGGCCGCGTTGAGCCGCACCGTGCCGTAGAAGCCGCGGCTGTAGGCGATGCCGATGACCCCGGCGATGATCCCGATCACCGCGAACCACAGCAGCTGCGCCGGATCGGTGAACCGGTAGGAGGTCGCCGCGTCGCCGAACAGCGGGGCGTAGCCCTCCACCGAACCGAAGACGGCGAAGGCGACGATCGAGGTGATGAACCCGGGGATCAGCACCCGGTTGTCGAAGTCCTCCTTGTAGGCGATCGAGGCGGCGAGCACCGCGCCGCCGAGCGGGGCGCCGAAGATCGCGCCGATGCCCGACCCGATGCCCACGCCCACCGCGATGCGCCCGTCTCCCGGGCGCAGATCGAACCAGCGGGCCAGCACCGACCCGAAACCGGCCGAGATCTGTGCGGTCGGCCCTTCCCGGCCGCCCGAGCCGCCCGAACCGATGGTCAGCGCGGAGGCGATCAGTTTGATCGCCACGGTCACCGGCCGGATACCGCGCGGGTTCTGGTGGATGGCTTTGATCGCGGCATCGGTGCCGTGCCCTTCGGCCTCGGGCGCGAAGGTGAACACCAGCAGCGCCGACAGCAGCGCTCCCCCGCCGACGGTCAGCGGGATCGCCCACGGCCGGGTGAAGGCGGAGAATCCGGTGCCGCTGCCGGAGTGCCCGCCGTCGCCGGCAGCGGTCGGCGGGGTGTAGCCGCCGATGTCGCGCAGCAACCAGCCGGTGGACGATTCGAGCAGCCAGTAGAACCCGATCGCACCCAGCCCGGCCACCACCCCGATCAGGGCACCGAGGAAGAGCCACTTCTTCAGATAATCGGTGCGGTGCAGCCACCGACCGGTCACGGCACCGGCCGCCCGCACACCACGGACCAGTCCCGAAGAGTTTTCCGCCATGTCCCGAATCCTAGAGCGCCCGTCTCATCCCGGGTGACGCTCAGACCGTTCGGCCCCACCCACCGGCTCACCCCCGTCCTGTCGTCGACACGATTTCGCACCGCCCGGGGGTGCGTCTTCCGCGCACCGGGCCCGACCGGGTGCGATCATGGGGTCGGTCGGGGCCACCGCCGTGGCCCCACACGTGTCCGGGACCGATCCGCAGGAGGCTCGATGTCCGATCCCGCCCCGCAGGCCCGCCGCCGCATGCGTGGTCATGTCATCGGCCAGGGCGGTCGCTGGCTCGCCGAGTGGAGCCTGCGGCTGATCCTGATCGTCGGCGCACTGTGGATCATCGATCTGTTGGTCAGCCGGCTGTGGGTGATGGTGCTGCCGGTCCTGCTGTCCCTGCTGCTGGTCTCGGTGCTCTGGCCGGTCACCGATTGGCTGCGCCGCCATAAGGTGCCGCCGGCCGCCGCGTCCGGGTTGACCCTGCTGCTGCTGGCCGGTGTCGGCGCGGGCATGGTCACCATGGTCGCGACCTCGGTGATCGATCAGTCGGGCGAACTGGCCGACAAGGCCACCCAGGGGCTGCGGCAGGTGCAGGACTGGTTGACCGGTCCGCCGGTGAACCTGCAGCCCGATCAGATCAGCGGGGCCATCGATTCTCTGGTCGGGCGGGTGCAGTCCAGTGCCGACCGGCTGGCGGTCGGTGTGTTCAGCGGGGTCTCCACGGCCGCGTCGATGCTGTTCACCCTGATGCTCGTGGTGATGCTGTCGTTCCTGTTCCTCAAGGACGGGCCGAAGTTCCTGCCGTGGCTCAAGCGCACCTCCGGGTCGCCGGCCGCGGTGCACATCGGCGAGGTCTCGAGCCGGATGTGGAACACCCTCGGCGGGTTCATCCGCACGCAAGCGCTGGTGTCGTTCATCGACGCGTTCTTCATCGGCCTGGGTCTGGTGATCATGGGTGTGCCGCTCGCCCTGGCGCTGGCCCTGATCACCTTCTTCGCCGGGTTCATCCCGATCCTCGGTGCCTTCGTCGCCGGCGGGCTCGCGGTATTGGTCGCACTGGTGGCCAACGGGCCGACCACGGCGCTGATCGTGTTCATCATCATCCTGGTGGTCCAGCAGCTCGAAGGGAACGTGCTCAGCCCGATCCTGCAGGGCAAGTCGATGGAGCTGCATCCGGCCGTGGTGCTGTTGGCGGTCGCCACCGGCGGCGGCCTGTGGGGCATCATGGGCGCCTTCCTCGCCGTTCCGGTCGCCGCGATGTTCGCCGTGGTCCTGCGCTACCTCAACGAGCAGATATCACTGCGCGCCGAGGAGGCCTATCTCGACGAGCAGCTCGACGAGGAGGAACAGATAGCCGCCTCGATCGCCCGGTCCCGCACCGGCACCCGAGGGCTGGCCGATCGATTGACCTTCCGGCGCCGCGGTCAGGACGCCGAGAAGGCCGAAACCACCGACAGCGGCACCGCGCCGTATCGGCACGCCGATCCCGCACCGGAGTCCGATCCGGGTCCGGATGCCGCGCCGACCGATACGACTACCGAGGACGGACCGGAGCCGGGCGGCAGCTAGTCCGCTGGGTGTCGGTGTACCCCGGTTCTCACGGCAGGGTCACCTGCACCTGAGATCCCGCCCCGGTCTTGTCGACGAACAGCCGGCTCGGGATCCGGTGGCGCATCTCGGCGACGTGGCTGACGATGCCCACCGCTCGCCCGCCGGCACGTAGTTCGTCGAGCACGCCCATCACCTGGTCGAGGGTCTCGGAGTCGAGCGTGCCGAATCCTTCGTCGATGAACAGGGTGTCGATCCGGATGCCGCCGGCCTCCGCCGAGACCACGTCGGCCAGCCCCAATGCCAGCGACAGCGAGGCCATGAAGGTCTCCCCGCCCGAAAGGGTCTCGGTCGGTCGTACCCGTCCGGTGTCACCGTCGAGTACGTCCAGGGCCAGGCCGCCGCTGCGTTCGCCGCCGATCCGGCCGTCGGAGTGGATGAACTCGTACCGTCCGCCGGACATGATCCGCAGCCGCTGGGACGCTACCGCCACCACTTCCTCCAGCCGTGCCGCCAGCACGTAGCTGCGCAGCGATATCTGCCGCGCGTTGCCGCCGAGGCCGCGGACCACCTGGGTGAGCTCGTACAGTTCGCGATACCGCGCCAGCACCGGTGCCAGGTCCGTCAGTTCGGCGGACAGTTCCGCTCTGCGCGCACTGACCCGTTCGAACCGATGCCGGGCCTCGTCGTAGGCGCGGCGACCGACGACCAGGGCCTCTTCGGCCTCGGCGGCCGCCTGTTCCGTCCCGGCCGTGTCCACCGGTTCGTCGATGTCGCCGGCCGCCGTCACGGCGGGTTCGGCGAGCACCGCACGCGCGGCCGCCTCCACCCGTGCCGCCTCGGCGAGCTGTTCGTCGATCCGGCTGCGCCGGGTCGGGTCGCGACGTGCGGCCAGGGCCTGGGCCGCGGTGTCGAACCCGTTGTCCGCCAGGGCAGCGGCCAGACCGGTCTCGGCCTTGGTCGCCCGATCCCGCGCATCGGCCACCCGCGTGAGCTGCTCGAGCAGGGCCGTGACGGTGTCTCGCAGCCGCTCGACCCGCTGGGCGCGGGCGGCGACGGTGCCGTCCTCTCCGGCGGCGGCGGTGATGCGCTCGTCCAGGGTGCGGATCCGCGCATCGAGGTCGTCGATCCGTTTGGTCGCCGTCTCCCGTTCGGTGCGCAGCGATGTGCTGCGGGTCTGCGCAGAGGTCTGCGCGCCGATGAGGTCTTCGAGCTCCGCCTTGGCCTTCGGCAGTTCCTCGGCCGCAGACCGTGCCGCGGCCGCGGCCTCCTGGGCCTCGGTGTGCCGGCGGTCCGCTTCTGCGGCGTCGAGGCCGGCCGCCTTCTCGACCAGCAGCGCGACCTCGGTGCCCAGGTCGTGTGCTGCGGCACGCGCGACCTCGGCCTCTGCCGCGGCGGCGTCCAGAGCGTTCTGCGCCGCCGACTCGTCCTCTTCGGTGACGGGGCTGGCGGCGGTGCGGGCCGGCTGCGGGTGTTCGGTGGCGCCGCAGACCCCGCAGGGCTCGCCGGAGACCAGTTCGGCCGCCAGCTCCGCCGCCATTCCGGCCAGACGTCTCTCCCGTAGGTCCAGGCTGTGCGCCCGGGCGCTCAGGTGAGCCTGGGCCGCAGTTTCGGCGCGCTCCTTCGCCGCTGCCAGTCGCTGCTGTGCCGCCTCGACGGCGGTGGCGGCGTCGGCCACAGCCCGCGCTGCCGTCACCGCCTCGTCTGCGCCCGCGGCGGTGGCCGCGAGTCGGTCGAGCGGCTCCAGGCGGGCACGGGCGCTGTCGATCAGGGCGGGGGCGGCGGCGATCTTCTCGGTCAGTTCCGCCGACTCCGCATCGGCGCGCGCCAGTGCCGCGGTCACCTCGTCACGTTCGGTCACCGCCTCGTCACGGGCACGCTCCTGCTCCGCGGCCGCCGCCAGGGCACGGGCTTCGGTGTGCCACCGATCGATCGCGTCGCGCAAGCGGTCGGCCGCTATCGCATCGTCTGCGTCACCGGTCCGCGCCTGCTGCACCACCGCGGCGCCTTCCGGGTCTGTGTCTGCGGCATCGATGTGCCCGCGCAGCCGTCGCAGCGCCTGCTCGACCGCGGTCACCGATTCGTCCCGGTGGGTGATCGCCCAGGCCACCTTCTCCGCCCGGTCGGCATCCGCCGCCTCGGCGGTGAGCTGGGCACGCAGTTCGGCCTCGGCGGCGTGTGCGGCCAGACGATCACGGGCCTGCACCGCGCGGGCCCGGTCCTTGGCCAGTTCAGCGGCCCTTCGCGCCTCGGCGCGAGCCTGTTCGGCCCGACTGCGCAGCAGCTCGAACTCCGGATATCTGGCCTCGACGGCCGCGTGACAGCGGTCGACCTGCAGGTCGGCCCATTCCTGTTCGTCGCCGTCGACATCGGGCTCGTAATCGCTGCATCCGGCGGCCTCGGCGACCGTGGCCACGGTGCCGAGCACCCTGTTGCGTGCCGTCGCGATCCGCGCCGACTCCGCCTTCTCCCGGTCGACGAACCACTGCTCGATCGAGGCGAACCGGGAGGTGTCGAACAGTCGCTCGAGGAGGATGCCGCGGTCTTTGGTGTTGGAGTTCAAGAACTTCGCGAACTGGCCCTGCGGCAGCATCACGACCTGTTCGAACTGGCTGCTCTTCAGTCCCAGGAGCCGCACGACCGCCTCCCCGATGTCGGGCAGCCGGCTCAGGTTGTCCCCGCCCTGTGCGTCCAGCCATTCGAGCACACCGCGAGGCTGCTGGGTGACGGTGCCGGTTCCGCGCTTGCGGGGTCGTTCGAACCCCGGGCTGCGGGTGATGCGCAGCGTCCGGCCGCCGATGGTCGCTTCCAGAACCACGGTCGGGGTGACCTGGGCGTCGGAGTGGTCGGACTTGAGCCGCTTGTGTCCGCGGCTGCCCGGCACCGTGCCGTAGAGCGCGAAGCTGACCGCGTCGAGAATGGTGGTCTTGCCCGACCCGGTCGGGCCGTGCAGCAGGAACAGGCCATCGGCCGACAGCGCATCGAAGTCGATGCGTTCGGTACCGCCGAATGCCCCGAAGGCCGTGATCTCCAGTGAGTGCAGTCGCATCGATCAGCCCTCCACAACCCGTGCCGCGGACAGTGCGGCGGTGATCAGCTCGGCCTGTTCCTCGGTCGGGCCGCGATAGACGTCGTCGAGGAAGGAGGTGAATACCTCCCGGTCGTCCTTGCCGCGCACCCGCTCCCGGTAGTGCAGCGCGTCGTCGCCGCCGGGTCGCTGCCACTCCACGTGCACCGCATGCGGAAACCTGCTCTGCAGCCGGCTCATCGCATCGAGCGGACGCACCGTGTCGGTGAGCACGGCCGACACGTAGTGATCCTCGGCCTCCTCCCACGCCGGGTCGGTCAGCAGCGTCTCCAGTTCCCCGGTCAGCCTGCTCAATCCGCGCACCTCGGGAAGGTCGACCCGGGCGACCGGGCCGAGCCCGTCGGCACCGAGCTCGACCAGCCACACCGCCTTGCGGTGGCTGCGCTCGCCGAACGAGTAGGGCAAAGGACTGCCCGAGTAGCGCACCTCGGCAGAGATCTCCTGCGGGGAGTGCAGGTGCCCGAGCGCCACATAGTCCACCCCGGAGAACTCCTCGGCCGAGACCGTCTCCACCCCGCCCACCGAGATCGACCGCTCCGAACCAGTGGCCTCTCCCCCGACCACGAACGCGTGCGCGGCCACGACGGCGCGAGTGCCCGCCGGTGCCGTGGCCAGGTCTGCGCGCACCCGGGACATCGCCGCGCGGACCACATCGGTGTGGCTGCGCGCCTCGGGGATGCCCATGGCGCGGCGCACCACCTCCGGTTCCAGATAGGGGATGCCGTAGAACCGCACCTCGCCGTGCGCATCGGTGCGCACCAGCGGGTGGCCGATGCGGTGGATATCGGTGAACAGGTGCAGACCGCCCGCGGAGCTGAACTCGGCGCCCGCGCCCACCCGCGCCGGCGAATCGTGGTTGCCGGAGATCACCACCAGCTCGGCACCGGCCTGTCGGATCGCGACGAAGGCCTCGTTGCACACCTGCACCGCATCGGCGCTCGGCATCGAGCGGTCGTAGAGGTCCCCGGCCATGACGACCACGTCGACCTTCTCCCGCTCGACGATCTGCGCGATGGCAGCCAACGCCGCCTCCTGGTCGGCGCGCAGGTCGACGCCGTGAAACGTCCGGCCGATATGCCAATCGGAGGTGTGCAGGATCTTCATGCGACCGACGGTAGACCACTGCACCGACAGTCCCCGGACCGTGCAGCGACACCGGATTGTCGGTGCCGACGGGCATCATCGGGACCATGACACCGACCGTCGCGCTGTCCCTGCTGGCCGCACTCGTCCTCGGTGGCGTGATCGGCTGGCTCGCCCACGCCGCCCGCTCCGGTGCCCGGTTGGCTCGCGCCGAGGCCGGGCTGGCCGCCCGCATCGACGCCGAGGAACAGGAACGCCGGGTCACTGTGCATGCCGAAGACGAGTCGGCCCGGCGTCAGGCCGGGGCGGTCGGTGCGCAGGTGCAGCAGATCATCGCGCCGCTCCACGAGGTGGTGGGCACGCTCTCCGAGCGCCTGCACCACATCGAGACCGACCGCGCACGCGCCTTCGCCGGCCTGACCGAGCAGGTCGCCGGGATGCATCGCACCTCGCGGGAACTCGCCGACCAGACCGGTCGGCTGGCCGGTGCCCTGCAGTCCCCGCAGGTGCGCGGCCGCTGGGGTGAGGTGCAGCTCGAGCGGGTCGTCGAGCTGGCGGGCATGGCCCGGCACTGTGACTTCGACACCCAGGTCAGCGCACCCGGCCCCGACGGGACCACGGTGCGTCCGGACATGATCATCCGCCTGGCCGGCGGTCGCCAGATCGTCGTCGACGCCAAGGTGCCGCTGACCGCTTATCTCCAGGCCGTCGAGCAGACCCGGCCGCAGGACCGGGAGGCGGCGATGTTCCGGCATGCGGCCCAGGTACGTACACACGTCGATCAGCTCGCGGCGAAGTCGTACTGGCGGGCCTTCGACCCGACCCCGGAGTTCGTGGTGCTGTTCGTCCCCGGCGACTCGTTCCTCGATGCGGCGCTGACCACCGATCCGGCGCTGCTCGAATACGCCTTCCACCGCAACGTGGTCCTGACCACCCCCACGACCCTGATCGCTCTGCTGCGCACCGTCGCCCTGACCTGGCGGCAGGAGGAGTTCGGACGTCAGGCCACCGAGGTCCACGCCCTGGGCCGCGAACTGTTGCACCGCATCGACGTATTCGCCCGGCACCTCGACCGGACCGGCACGCAGTTGGGCAAGGCCGTCGAATCGTTCAACGCCACGGCCGCCTCGATGCAGTCCCGGGTGATGGTCACCGCCCGGCGCCTGTCGGAACTGTCGGGCACCGACGAGCCCACCCCGATCCGGTCGGTCGACGACATGCCGCGACCGGTCGCCGGCGTCCCCGCGGCCCGCCACTCGGCGGTGTCGTCCACAGGATCGTCCCGAGATCCGGTTACCCTCGATGAGTGACCGTTCTTCAGCGCTCCCGCGGCCGGGTCGAGACCGACCGGCGCTCAGTCGTGCCCACGGTGGGTGGACTGCCGTGGTGGGCGGTGATCGCCACCGCCCTGGCACCGATCCTGCTCGGTGTGCTGATCGACTCGGCCCGCGGTACCGAACTGACCCGCGTCTACGGGGTCCTCTACACGCTCGGATGCCTGGCCGCCGTGCTGGTCGCCCAGAACCGCGCCCTGTTCACCGCGATGGTCCAGCCACCACTGCTGATGGTGGTGGTCGTGCCGTTGACGTACTGGGGCTACACCGACGGGCCGCTCGGCGGTTTCAAAGGCGCGGTGCTCGACCTGGGGCTGCCGCTGATCAACAGGTTCCCCACCATGGCGATCACGGCCGTGGTGGTGTGGGTGATCGGCGCGATCCGACTGGTGAACTATCTGCAGGACCGCCGGGCGGTCCGTGCACCCCGACCGGCCATGCCCGCCACCCGGCGCCCCGGCGCCCGTGACTCCGTAGACGCCACCGGCACCGCTGGCCGGGCCAAGGACGCACCGCGGCGTGAACGCCCCGCCCGCCCGCGCCGGCCCCGCCCCGCGCCCACGGCCGACGACGGCCCGCAGACCGTCGATCGGCCCGCGGGTGAACGCAGCCGCGATAAGCGCGCGGCATCGTCGCGCGCCCGCCGTGAAGACGTCTCCCCCGAGCGCCGCTCCGACCAGGCTTCGGCGCAGCCGAGCCGTCGTCCCGCCCGGCCCACCGCAGGCGAAGCCGGTGCGACACCGCGCAGGCCCCGCCCCGAGTCTTCGGGAGCCGGCGGCCAGACCGCTCCGCAGCGCCCCTCCGCGCCGCGGGAACCGGCCGCCGATCCGCGCCCGGCCACGCCACCCCGGCCGCGCCCGAGCAGCGCGCCCGACAGCGCAGCGATGCCGCACCTGCCGAACGTGCGCTACCGGGACTGACCGGCACCGACCGGCCCCTCCAGAGGTCTTCCAACCGCTTCCGGCAGAGGTCGCTTCCGGGGCGATCTGTCGGCCCGTCTTGCCCACCTTCTCTCCGCCGGGCTGCAGCCCGGCACGACTGCGGCGACCGTGCCGACCGGTACGACAGCGGCGGCCGTGCCGGGGGCCGGCCGGCCCACGCCCGCGCCGTGAAAGTTCAGCAGCCGTAGGGCCGGTGCCGATCAGGACTCGGTGATGGTCAGCTTCCGGCTCGGCCGCAGCTCACGCGGCAGCGAGAAGATCAGCGTCTCCTCCGCGGTCTTGACCGTCTCCACGGTGCCGAAGCCGTGCTCGGCGAGCAGTTCGATCACCCCGCGCACCAGGATCTCGGGCACCGAAGCACCCGAGCTCACGCCCACGGTGTTGACACCTTCGAACCAGGCGGGGTCGACCTGGTCGGCGTAGTCGACCAGGTGCCCGGCCTTGGCGCCGGCCTGCATCGCGACCTCGACCAGACGGACCGAGTTCGACGAGTTCTGCGAACCGACGACGATGAACAGATCGCACTCGGGCGCCATCTGCTTGACGGCCACCTGACGGTTCTGGGTGGCGTAGCAGATGTCGTCGCTCGGCGGATCCTGCAGCTTCGGGAAACGCTCCCGCAGCTTGCGCACCGTCTCCATGGTCTCGTCGACGCTCAAGGTGGTCTGCGACAGCCACACCACCTTGTCCTCGTCGCGGACGGTGACCTTGTCGACCTCCCACGGGCCGTTGACCACCTGCACGTGCGAGGGAGCCTCACCGGCCGTGCCCTCGACCTCCTCGTGACCGTCGTGACCGATCAGCAGGATGTCGTAGTCGTCGCGGGCGAAACGCTTGGCCTCGTTGTGCACCTTGGTCACCAGCGGGCAGGTCGCATCGATGGTGCGCAGCTTGCGGTCCTCGGCCGACTGACGCACCGCCGGCGAGATGCCGTGGGCGGAGAAGATCACCAGTTCGCCCTCGGGCACCTCGTCGGTCTCGTCGACGAAGATCACGCCCTGTTTGGTCAGGGTGTCGACCACATGACGGTTGTGCACGATCTCTTTTCGCACATAGATCGGCGCACCCTGTTGCTCGAGCGCGCGTTCGACCGTTTCCACGGCCCGATCCACACCGGCGCAGTAACCCCGCGGCTCGGCGAGCAGGACACGCTTTTCCACGACACCATCGGCAGAGGCAGACATGGCTCCAGGGTACTGGTCCGCGACACTCGTGCCACCCCAGCGGTGTTCCGTCGGTGTGATAGGGCACTCTAGAGGGCATGAAACGACCCCCGTATCTGGCCCGGGTGGCCGCCGGTCTGGCTGCCACCATGGTCGAAGAGACGCGCCGCCTGCCCACCCATGCGCTGACCCTGCCGATGACCTCGGTGAGCAAGGTGCTGCAGACCTCCATGCGTGTGCAGCAGACCATGACCCAGCTCGCCATCAAGGGCGATCATGCGCTGTCGTTTCTGTATCCGCTGCCCGAGCAGCCCGAATGGGCGGTGTTCGACGAGGACCTGGCCGGTGAGACCGAGGCCGACGCCGCCGGCCCGGGGCGCTTCGCCCTGTACTCCACCCCGCCGGAGGCCACCCTGGTGGAGGCCGAGCCGGTGGCCGACGCCGATCCGGGTGCACCCGAGGTGGTCACCACGCTCGGCTACGACTCGCTGACCCTTGCCCAGTTGCGGCCGCGCCTGGCCTCGCTGCCGCAGGACCAGGTCGAGGCGCTGCTGGCCTATGAGCGCGGCCACGGCGCGCGTTCGCCGTTCCTGACCATGCTGGAGAACCGGCTGGCCGCACTGGCCGCGAAGTGACCGCACCGGCCGGGCCGTCCACCCCGGATCAGCCGTGGCCGGTACGGGTGGTGGCGAGCAAGATCGCCGACTGGATCCACCGCCTGGGCGCGGTGTGGGTCGAGGGCGAGATCACGCAGATGTCGCTGCGTCCGGGCACCCGCACCGCCTTCGTGGTGCTGCGTGACCCGTCGGCGAACATGTCGCTGCAGCTGACCTGCCCGCCGTCGCTGATCCAGTCCTCACCGGTCCCGCTGACCGAGGGCAGCCGGGTGGTCGTGCACGGCAAGCCGTCGTTCTACACCGGTCGGGGCACCCTGTCGCTGCGGGTGACCGAGATCCGCGCTGTCGGCATCGGCGAACTGCTCGCCCGGATCGAACGGTTGCGTAAGGCGCTCGACGCCGAGGGGCTGTTCGACCCACGCCTCAAGCGCCCTCTGCCGTTCCTGCCGGCCACGGTCGGCCTGATCACCGGCCGGGCCTCGGCCGCCGAGCGCGATGTGCTCTCGGTCGCCCAGCGGCGCTGGCCGGAGGTGCGTTTCGAGGTGCGCAACACCGCGGTGCAGGGCCCGACGGCCGTGGCCCAGGTGGTCGAGGCGCTCGCCGAACTCGACGCCGATCCGCGGATCGACGTGATCATCGTCGCCCGCGGCGGCGGCAGCGTCGAAGACCTGCTGCCGTTCTCCGACGAACAGCTGTGCCGGGCGGTGCACCGGGCCACCACCCCGGTGGTCAGCGCGATCGGGCACGAGCCCGACAATCCGCTGCTCGACCTGGTGGCCGACGTGCGCGCGGCCACCCCCACCGATGCGGCCAAGACGGTCGTGCCCGACGTCGTGGCCGAGCGCGCCCTGATCACCGATCTGCGCACCCGTTCCGCAGGCGCCCTGCGCGCCTGGGTGCGCCGCGAACAGCACGGGCTGGCACAGATGCGTTCGCGTCCGGTGCTCGCCGATCCGGCGCGTTCCCTGGCCGAGCGGGCCGAACACGTGGACCGGATGCGCGAGTCGGCCCGGCGGGAGATCCGCCGGCTGGCCGAGGCCGAGTCCACCCGGATCGAGCACCTGTCGGCCCGGCTGACCACGCTCGGCCCGGCCGCGACGCTCGCCCGCGGCTACGCGGTGGTCCAGGCGATGCTGCCCGAGGGCGGCTATCAGGTGGTGCGCAGCGTCGAGGACGCCCCGCCGGGTACCCAGTTGCGGGTGCGGGTGGCCGACGGCGCCGTGCGCGCCGCGGTGATCGCCCGCGACAGCTGACCGGGCCCGGATCTGAAGACGAAGTGGAGACCGACATGGAACAGACCGAAGATCGCCCCGTCGACCAGCTCGGCTACGAGGAGGCCCGCGACGAGTTGATCGACGTGGTGCGCGTGCTCGAGCAGGGCGGGCTGGATCTGGACGCCTCGCTGGCCCTGTGGGAGCGCGGCGAACAGCTGGCCAAGCGCTGCGAGGAGCACCTGGACGGGGCGCACCGTCGCATCGAGAAGGCGCTCGCCCAGGGCCAGGACGCCGAGTCCGATGCCGACTCCGCCCCGGCCGGTGAGGCACCGTTCTGACCGTCGCGGCCGCAGCGGCTGACGGCTCCAGCGCCGTCACCGCGCGCCCGGGTCAGTCCAGCGCGTCCGTCTCGGCCTGCGCCTCGGTGCGCCGGGCGGGCAGCGGCTCGGCCTCCTGCACCGCCTCGGCCAGCACCGTGAACTCGGCCTCGTCACCCGATCCGGTGATCGACACGTTCACCCCCGGCAGCGAGGTCACCCACAGCGCCTCACCGTTGTCGGCGGTGTAGACCTGCCAGTCGGTGCCGGCCACCTCGGTCTCCTCCTCGAACGCCGGCGGGCCGTCGGACTGCGACTCCAGCAGCACCTCGATGTCCGCATCGGTCTGAGCCAGACGCAGATACGACTTCGGGTCGTCGACGTCGGTGATGTAACCGACCTCGACCACCTTCTGGTCGTCCTCCAGCAGCTGTGCCCCACCGGAGTTGGACTGCCAGGCGTCCGGCAGTGCGGGGTTGCGTACCGGGAACGATTCGGTGTTCGCGCGCATCTGCAGCGCGGAGTCCACGTCGTACTCCGGTACCTCCCCGACGGTCGGTCCGTCCGGGCTGAAGTCGCACTGTCTGGCGCCGCCCGCGATCAGCAGGATGATCAGCACCAGCGGGATCATGGACAGGAACATGTCCCGGTTGCTCTGCAGCAGGCGAGATTTCTGTGAGGCCACGCCGCACAGTATCTCAGGGGCCTGTCGCGGCTCGCCACGCCGGTGCACCGTGTGCCCGGCTGCTCTGCGAGAATCGACCGCGGTACCCGCTTTTCCACAACGGCTGCGTCGGATGAGCCGCGCGCAGCACTCCCGGGAGGAGACCCATGACCACCTCGTCCACCCCGCAGCGTCAAGCGCCCGACCGCAACCTGGCGATGGAACTGGTCCGCGTGACCGAGGCCGCCGCGATGGCCTCCGGCCGGTGGGTCGGCCGCGGCGACAAGGAGGGCGGCGACGGCGCGGCGGTCGACGCGATGCGCCACATGGTCTCCTCGGTGTCGATGCGCGGCGTCGTGGTCATCGGCGAGGGTGAGAAGGACGAGGCGCCGATGCTCTACAACGGCGAAGAGGTCGGCAACGGCGACGGCCCGCTGTGCGACGTGGCGGTCGACCCGATCGACGGCACCACCTTGATGGCCAAGGGCATGCCCGGTTCGATCTCGGTGCTGGCCGTGGCCGAGCGCGGCGCGATGTTCGACCCCTCGGCCGTGTTCTACATGGAGAAGCTCGCGGTCGGCCCGGCCGCCGCCGGCAAGGTGGACATCACCGCCCCGATCGCCGAGAACGTCCGTCGGGTGGCCAAGGCCAAGAACGGGGACGTCTCCGACGTTGCGGTGTGCATCCTCGACCGGCCCCGACACGCGGAGCTGATCGACGAGGTCCGTCAGACCGGCGCGCGCATCAAGCTGATCTCCGACGGCGACGTGGCCGGGGCGATCGCCGCGGCCCGGCCCGAGTCCGGGGTCGACATGCTGCTGGGCATCGGCGGCACCCCGGAGGGCATCATCACCGCGGCCGCGCTGACCTGCATGGGCGGCGAACTGCAGGGGCGCCTGGCCCCGATCGACGACGCCGAGCGGCAGCAGGCGATCGACGCCGGTCACGACATCGACCGGGTGCTGACCACCGGTGACCTGGTCACCGGCGAGAACATCTTCTTCTGCGCCACCGGCATCACCGACGGCGACCTGCTGCGCGGGGTGCGCTACGGCGGCGGCGGGGCCACCACCCAGTCGATCGTCATGCGGTCGAAGTCCGGCACGGTGCGCATCGTCGAGGCCCAGCACCGGCTGACCAAGCTGCGCGAGTTCACCACCCCCGAATTCGACTCCTGATCGCCGTTCCCCCTCCGGCCCCGCCCGGTCCGCTCATCGACCTCGGGGCCGGGCGGGAGCGGTGAACACCGGTTCACGGCCGTCGGCGGGACCCAGCCGGCCCACACCGGCGTCGGCACCGCGGGACCCGGCACCTCCCACCGCCGCCCACCCCTGGGCCCGCCCGGCTCCGGTTCCACGGCCGCAACGGCCGGTCACGGTGTGTTCGCCGCATCGCAGTGGCACAGTGGAGCCATGACCACCACCGACGGCACCGCAGGTGCAGATTCCGGCGCCACCACGGGCCAGGAGACCGAATACCGCATCGAGCACGACACCATGGGCGAGGTCCGGGTGCCCAAGGACGCTCTGTGGCAGGCACAGACCCAACGAGCCGTGGAGAACTTCCCGATCTCCGGCCGCGGCCTGGAGCGCGCCCAGATCCGCGCGCTCGGCCTACTCAAGGCCGCCTGCGCGCGGGTCAACAACGGGCTGGGGCTGCTGGGCGACGACAAGGCCGCGGCGATCGTCGCCGCGGCCGAGGAGATCGCCGACGGTAAGCACGACGAACAGTTCCCCATCGACGTGTTCCAGACCGGTTCGGGCACCAGCTCGAACATGAACACCAACGAGGTGATCGCCTCGATCGCCGCCGCGGCCGGGGTCGCCGTGCATCCCAACGACGATGTGAACATGTCGCAGTCGTCCAACGACACCTTCCCCACCGCCGTGCATCTGGCCGCCACCGAGGCGGTGATCACCGATCTGCTGCCCGCGCTCGAACAGCTGCGGGTCTCGCTCGACGCCAAGGCCGAGCAGTGGGCCTCGACCGTCAAGTCCGGCCGCACCCACCTGATGGACGCCGTCCCGGTCACCCTCGGCCAGGAGTTCGGCGGCTACGCCCGCCAGGTCGAGGCCGGGATGGAGCGGGTGCGCTCGGCGCTGCCGCGTCTGGGTGAGCTGCCGATCGGCGGCACCGCGGTCGGCACGGGCCTGAACGCGCCCGAGGACTTCGGCAGCCGGGTGGTCGGCCATCTGGCCGAGGTGACGCGCCTGTCGGATCTGCGCACCGCGCGCAACCCGTTCGAGGCCCAGGCCAACCGGGACGGTCTGGTCGAGGCCTCCGGGGCGCTGCGCACCGTGGCGGTGTCGCTGACCAAGATCGCCAACGATGTGCGCTGGATGGGTTCGGGCCCGCTGACCGGACTGGGCGAGGTGCATCTGCCGGACCTGCAGCCGGGCAGCTCGATCATGCCGGGCAAGGTCAACCCGGTCCTGCCCGAGGCGGTCACTCAGGTCGCCGCGCAGGTGGTCGGCAACGATGCGGCGATCGCCTGGTCGGGGGCCGGCGGGGCGTTCGAGCTCAACGTCTACATCCCGGTGATGGCGCGCAACCTGCTCGAGTCGATCCGGATCCTGGCGAACGTCTCGCGGCTGTTCGCCGCGCACTGCATCGACGGGTTGGAGGCGAACGAGGAGCGCCTGCGCACCCTGGCCGAGTCCTCCCCCTCGATCGTCACCCCGCTGAACTCGGCGATCGGCTACGAGGAGGCGGCCGCGGTGGCCAAGGAGGCGCTCGCCGAGGGCAAGACGATCCGGCAGGCCGTGCTCGACCGCGGGCTGGTGCCGGGCACCATCACCGAGGAGGAGCTCGATCGGCGCCTGGACGTGCTCGCGATGACCCGCGCCGCACAGATCCGGGAGCGGCTGCGCAGCCTCGAGCCGTTCCGCACCACCGGGCGCGCACCGGGGGGCTCCGCGGAGTGAACGCCCCGGCCGACACCGCCCGCGCCGATGCGGCCGCGGCCGCACAGATCGCGGCCGAGGCCGGACAGGTGCTGCTGGACCTGCGCGACGCGCAGGGCCCGGGCACCGATGCCGACGCGCTGCGGGACCGGGCCGACCGGCGCGCCGAGGCGGTGATCGCGGCCGCGCTGGCCGAGCGGTTCCCGGCCGATGCGGTGCTGTCGGAGGAACGCGAGGACGATCGCGGTCGGCTCACCGCGGCCCGCACCTGGATCGTCGATCCACTCGACGGGACCTTCGAGTACGGGCTGCCCGGCCGGGCCGACTGGGCGGTGCACATCGCCCTGGCCGTCGGGCACGTCGCGGTCGCCGGCGCGGTGGCCCTGCCCGCACGCGGGGTGGTCTACGACTCGGCCACCGTCGCCGCCCCGGACTTCGGTGCGCCCGGCCGGCTGCGCATCGCGGTCAGCCGCTCACGCACGGCACCGCCGGTCACCCACATGCTCGCCCGCCTGGACGCGGTGGAGGTGCGCATGGGGTCGGCCGGGGCCAAGGCGATGGCGGTGGTGCGCGGCGAGGTGGACGGCTATGTGCACGCCGGCGGGATGTACCAGTGGGATTCGGCGGCCCCCGCGGCCGTCGCGGCCGCCGCCGGGCTGCACGTCAGCCGCATCGACGGCACGCCGCTGCGCTACAACGACCCCGACCCGTGGCTGCCGGATCTGGTGATCTGCCGCCCCGATGCGGCCGCGCAGATCCTCACCGCCCTCGGCGACTGACCCCGGGCCCGCCGCCCTGCGCTCAGCTGCCGGGCGCGAAGTCGGCCAGCATCTCGGTGACCAGTTCGGCGATCGCCGAGCGTTCACTGCGGGTCAGGGTCACGTGTGCGAACAGCGGATGGCCGGTGAGCTTGTCGACCACCGCGGCCACCCCGTCGTGCCGGCCGACCAGCAGATTGTCGCGCTGGTCGACGTCGTGGGTGAGCACCACCCGCGATCCTGCGCCCATCCGGGAGAGCACGGTGAGCAGCACGTTGCGTTCGAGCGACTGCGCCTCGTCGACGATGACGAACGACTCGTGCAGCGACCGGCCCCGGATGTGGGTCAGCGGCAGGACTTCGAGCAGTTCCCGATCGACGATCTCCTGCACGGTGTGCGGCTCGGCCAGGCCCTCGAGGGTGTCGAACACCGCCTGGGCCCACGGGTTCATCTTCTCGCCCTCGCTGCCGGGCAGGAAGCCGAGTTCTTGACCGCCGACGGCGTACATCGGTCGGAAGATCACCACCCGGCGGTGGTCGCCGCGTTCGAGCACCGATTCCAGTCCCGCGCACAGCGCCAGCGCCGACTTGCCGGTGCCGGCCCGCCCGCCGAGCGAGACGATGCCGACCTCGTCGTCGAGCAGGATGTCGAGGGCGACCTTCTGCTCCGCCGAGCGCGCGGTGAGCCCGAAGGCCGAGACCTCCCCCGGCACCGGACGCACCAGCCCGCCCGCGCGCACCCGGCCGAGCACCGGCCCGTCGGGGCCGGGAAGCGTGAGCCCGGTATGCCAGGGCAGCGCGGCGGCCGCGGCCACCGTGGTCTCCTGGCCGGCGGCCAGGGCGCGCACCTCGGCCTCGTCGGCCGCCACGGTCGCCATGCCGGTCCAGCCGGTGTCGACCACCTCCTGGGCGTGATAGTCCTGCGCCGACAGGCCCAGCCCGGCGGCCAGCACGCGCCGCCCGGCGTCCCGGCTGACCACGATCACCTCGGCCCCGGAATCGCGCAGGCGCCGGGCGCACCGCAGCACCGGATCGCCGCCCTCGTCCGCCCCGTCCGGCGCGGTGTCGACGACCAGGGTGCCGCCCGCCTCGCCCACCGGCACGGGCCGGTCCAGCCGGCCGTGGGCGGCGCGCAACCCGTCGAGGGTGTCCAGGGCCGCGGCGGCGAATCCGCCCTGCTCCAGGTCCTCGCGCATGGCGGCGAGCGCTGCGACCACCGCGGCCGGCACCACCACCGCGTGCTCGTCGAATCGCGACGGCGCCCACGGGTCCGACAGCAGCACCGAGGTGTCGAGGACATGGGTTCGGGTGGACACGGGCGGCTCCTCACCGGCTCGTCGACAGGCGGCGGTCCCGCCGATCCGCCCTCCACGGTACGTCGGGTGCGGCCGCGGCCCGGCCCGTCGCACACACCAGGAGACGCCGGGTGCGGACGCTGCTCGGCACTGGCTAGTCTGGAGGGCATGCCTGCGCCGGTCATCCCCTGGGGTCCCAATCGCGCCCTGCTCCTGCGCGAACTGGGTGCACCCACGGTGGCCCGTGGCGAGCGCTACGCCGAGACCGGCATGGTCGTACAACTCTCCTTCGACGTCTCAGGCCTGCTGATCGAGGCCATCGTGCGCGGATCGGGGTCGAAGACCTACCAGACGACCGTCTATCTCGACATCAAGCGCGGGCGTCATGCGATGTTCGAGATGAGTTCGTGCTCCTGCCCCGTCGGGGTGAACTGCAAGCACGGGGTGGCCGCACTGCGCACCGCGATCGACAAGCGCGAACGCGGCGAGCTGTCGGAGTCCACCGGCACCTCCTGGCAGGCGGTGCTCGCCCTGGCCCTGCCCGACGAGCCGGTGGTGGAGAAGCTGCCGCTGGCCGTGCAACTGTCCACCGGCGGCGGGGAGGACACCGGGGTGCGCTACCTGCACGCCCGCATCGTCCGGCCCGGGGTGCGCGGCTGGGTCAACGACGGACTGACCTGGTCGGCGATCGGCACCACCTCCACCCCGATCATCGACGACCACCGCGACCTGCTCGCCGAGATCTACGCCCTGTACGAGTCCGGAGCCCGGCGCGCCCGCTACGGCCACGGGCCCGGCTCGGTCAAGGACATCGACCTGACCACGGTGCACAGTCCGCGGCTGTGGCATCTGCTGGCGCGTGCCGACCAGGCCGGGGTGGAGCTGGTGCACACCTCGCGCCGGCTCGGCCGGCTCGAAGCCCCCGCACCGGCGCGGCTGAGCACCGCCATCGAGCGCACCGATGCGGGCCTGTCGATCGTGCCGCAGCTGGTCTTGGACGGAGTACAGGTCGACCCGGCCGATCTGGGCTATCTGGGCAGCCCGGTGCACGGGGTGTTCGCCGTCGACGGCAAGACCGGGCGGATCCGCCTCGGCGAGCTCGATCGGCCGTTCCCGCGCTCGATGCTGCCGCTGCTCCAGCACGTCGACCCGGTCGTGGTGCCCGAGGGCGACGAGCAGACCTTCACCGAGACCTATCTGCCGCGGCTGCACCGGGCCGCCGACATCGAATCCCCCGACGGTTCCTACACCCCGCCGGAGGTCAGCGGTCCGGTGCTGCGGCTGACGGCCGATTACGGCCGGGCGCACCGGCTCGACCTGTCGTGGTCGTGGATCTACCGGATCGGCGAGCACGAGCGGGTCCATCCGCTGCACACGAGCGAGGCCGTGCCCGGCGGGCACCGCGACGTCGCCGGGGAGGCCGCGGTGCTCGAGCAGCTGGATCTGCCGCTGACCGACTTCGGGCTCACCGGCGCCGACGGCACGCTCGCCCCGCACGTCCGACTCGACGGGCTGGACACCATGCGCGCCACGGTCGAGCTGCTGCCGCTGCTGCGTGGCCGCGAGGACGTCGAACTGCTGGTGCGCGGCACGGTCGCCGACTACCGGGAGGCCGGCGATCAGGTGCGCATCGGGGTGGGCACCTCGGGCGGCGACGACGAGGCCGAGCGCACCGACTGGTTCGAGCTGCAGATCTCCGTCTCGGTCGGCGAGCAGGAGGTGCCGCTGCCGACGATCCTGTCGGCGATGGCGCGCGACGCCGGCCATCTGCTGCTCGACGACGGCGCCTATCTCTCGCTGGACAAGCCCGAACTGGTGACCCTGCGCCGGCTGGTCGACGAGGCGCGCGCGATGGCCGACTCTGCCGACACCGCCGGGGCCGGGCTGCAGATCAGCCGCTTCCAGGCCGGGCTGTGGGAGGAGCTGGCCGCGCTCGGGGTGGTCGAACATCAGGCGGCGGCCTGGCAGGCGCAGGTGCGCGGGCTGCTCGGCGCCCAGCCGCTCGAGGACGTGCCGGTGCCGCGCGGGATGCAGGCCGCGCTGCGCCCCTATCAGGTCGAGGGTTTCCACTGGCTGGCGTTTCTGTGGCGCCACCGGCTCGGCGGCATCCTCGCCGACGACATGGGCCTGGGCAAGACGCTGCAGACCCTGGCGCTGATCGCGCACACCCGCGAATCGGAGGTCGACGCCAGTACCGATCCGTTCCTGATCCTCGCCCCGACCTCGGTGGTGTCGAACTGGGCGGTCGAGGCGGCCCGGTTCACCCCGGGGCTGAAGGTCGTGGTGATCACCGAGACCTCCGCCAAGTCGGGCCGTTCGCTGGCCGGCCAGTGCGCCGGCGCCGACCTGGTGATCACCTCCTACACCCTGTTCCGCCTGGACTACGACGCCTACGAGCAGGTCCCGTGGGCGGGGCTGGTGCTCGACGAGGCGCAGTTCGCCAAGAACCACGAGTCGAAGCTCTACCACTACGCCCGGCGCCTGCCGGCCCGGTTCACGCTCGCCATCACCGGCACCCCGCTGGAGAACAACCTGATGGAGCTGTGGGCGCTGCTGTCGATCACCGCGCCGGGGCTGTTCCCGCAGCCGGTGGGGTTCACCGAGCTGTATCAGCGCCCCATCGAGCGGGACGGCGACACCGAGGCGCTGATGCGGCTGCGCCGCCGCATCCGTCCGCTGGTGCTGCGCCGGACCAAGGAGCAGGTGGTCTCCGATCTGCCGGAGAAGACCGAGCAGGTGCTCGAGGTGACCCTGCACCCGGAGCATCGGGCGCTGTACGACACCCGGCTCAAGCGCGAGCAGCAGAAGATCCTGGGGCTGATCGACGATCTGGGCCGCAACCGGTTCACCATCTTGCAGTCGCTGACCACCCTGCGGCAGATGTCGCTGCATCCGGGCCTTATCGATCCGGCGCACCACGATGTGGCGGCCGCGAAGATCGACGCGCTGATCGAGCATCTGGCCGAGGTGATCGCCGGCGGCCACCGGGCACTGGTGTTCAGCCAGTTCACCGGTTTCCTGTCGCTGGTGCGCGAGCGGCTGATCGCCGAGGGCATCGAATTCGCCTACCTGGACGGTTCGACCCGTGACCGCGGCACCGTGATCGAGGGATTCAAGTCGGGCACCGCACCGGTGTTCCTGATCAGCCTGAAGTCCGGCGGGTTCGGGCTGAACCTGACCGAGGCCGATTACGCGTTCATCCTCGACCCGTGGTGGAACCCGGCCACCGAGGCCCAGGCGATCGACCGGGCGCACCGGATCGGTCAGACCCGGCCGGTGATGGTCTACCGGCTCATCGCCGCCGACACCATCGAGGACAAGGTGATGGCGCTGAAGGAACGCAAGTTCGCGCTGTTCTCCTCGGTGTTCGACGACGACGGCGGGGCCCTGTCGGCGGCGCTGGACGCCGAGGACATCCGCGCCCTGCTCGACGGGTAGCCACGCCCGCAGGAAACCGGTCCCGGGCCGGGCCGCACCCCCCGTGCGCGGCGCCCGTATCCGGCGCTCGGCACGTACCCCCTGAAGACACCGCACCCCCGGCCGGTGCGTACCGGTCCGGGGGTGCGGGAGAGATCTGCCCGTGCGCAGGTCAGATGAGCTGCCAGCCCTCCAGCCCGTCGTAGAGCGGGAAGTCCTCGGCGAGCTTGGTCACCCGGGCGCGCAGCGCGGCCACGTCGGCGTCCTTGCCGGCCGCCAGCGCGGTGGCGATGATGTCGGCGACCTCGGTGAACTCGGTGTCACCGAAGCCGCGGGTGGCCAGGGCCGGGGTACCGATGCGCAGGCCCGACGGGTTCATCGGCGGGCGCGGGTCGAACGGCACGGCGTTGCGGTTGACGGTGATGCCGATCTCGTGGAGCAGATCCTCGCCCTGCTGACCGTCGAGCTCGGAGTCGCGCAGGTCGACCAGCACCAGGTGCACATCGGTGCCGCCGGTGAGCACCGAGACGCCGTTGCCGGCCACGTCCGCGCCGGTCAGCCGCTCGGCCAGGATCTTCGCACCCGAGACCACGCGCTTCTGCCGCTCGACGAACTCGTCGGTGCCGGCGATCTTCATCGCCACGGCCTTGGCGGCGATGGCGTGCATCAGCGGGCCGCCCTGCTGGCCGGGGAACACGGCCGAGTTGAGCTTCTTGGCCCACTCCTGCTTGGCCAGGATCAGGCCCGAGCGCGGGCCGCCGAGGGTCTTGTGCACGGTGGTCGAGACCACGTCGGAGTGCGGGACCGGCGAGGGGTGCAGGCCGGTGGCGACCAGCCCGGCGAAGTGCGCCATGTCCACCCACAGCTTCGCGCCGACCTCGTCGGCGATCTCGCGGAAGGCCGCGAAGTCGAGCTGGCGCGGGTAGGCCGACCAGCCGGCCACGATGACCTCGGGACGGTTCTCCAGGGCGGTCTCGCGCACCTTGTCCATGTCCACCAGGTGGGTCTGCTCGTCGACCCCGTAGGCGGAGACGTCGTAGAGCTTGCCGGAGAAGTTGAGCTTCATCCCGTGGGTCAGGTGGCCGCCGTGGGCCAGGTTCATCCCCAGCAGCTTCTCGCCCGGGTTCATCAGCGCCATGAGCACCGCGGCGTTGGCCTGGGCGCCGGCGTGCGGCTGGACGTTGGCGAACTCGGCGTCGAACAGCGCCTTGGCGCGGTCACGGGCCAGGTTCTCGACCACGTCGACGTCCTCGCAGCCGCCGTAGTAGCGCCGACCCGGGTAGCCCTCGGCGTACTTGTTGGTCAGCACCGAGCCCTGCGCCTGGAGCACCGCGCGCGGCACGAAGTTCTCCGAGGCGATCATCTCCAGGGTGGTGCGCTGGCGGCCCAGCTCACCGGCCATCGCGGCGGCGACCTCCGGATCGAGGTCGGCGAGCGAAGCGTTCATGGTCGCGGCGGTATCGGACGCGTCGGACGTCATCTGGCGTTCTCCCTGGTCGAGATGGTTGGGCGGACTCGAAGCCCGATTCTACGAGGCGCGCGCGGTCACCGCGCCCCCGGTGTCCCCGCGCCGCCCGCATCGGCGGTGGCCAGTTCGGCGCGCAGCGCCGCGGGGATGAGCGGTTCGTCGAGCAACCGGCCGAACCGGCCGATCGTGTCGCCACCCGGGACGTCGGCGGTGAGCCAGGTGCCCAGCAGCCGGTAGCCCTCGACATAGGTGGAGATGTAGGCCCGCCACAGCGGGGAGGTGAGGAAGCGCAGCGAATGGCGCGCCCGCTCCGGACTCATCAGCGCCCACCGCTGCAGATGCGCGGCCGCGGTGTCGGCGCCGGAGCCCCGGTCGTGCAGCAGCAGGGCCGCGTCCTGGCGCACCGCGGCCAGCCCGGCCCGGGCGGCGGCGACCTGCTCGGCCACCGCCCCGTCGAACCGCAACCCCAGATCGGCGTAGATCTCCTGCGCCCAGGCGCCCCAGCCCGGCCCGACGATCGTCTCCAGCGCCAGATCGGCCAGCCCCTCGGCCATCAGGCACTGCGGGGTGTTGACCAGAAACAGGGTGTGTTCGATCTGCCCGGCGGCGACGATGCCCGCCTCCTTGCGGCAGTGCTCGGTGTGGTGGCCGGGATAGGACTCGTGGGCGATCAGGTGTGGCAGATCGTCGGCCGAGGTGGGCAGATCGGCGTTGATCGCCACCCGAGACCGGTAGTCGCCCTCGTAGTAGTTGAAGCCCGACCAGGGCTTGTCGGTGACGATCTAGTAGGTCACCGTCTCGGCCGCCGGCAGCGGAAACCGATCGCGCACCCGGTCGCGCAGCGCCGAGGAGAACGCCTCGACCGCCGCGGGCAGCTTCTCGGCCGGGATCACGGTGGCGCGTCGGTGCGCCTCGAGCCGCTCGGCCAGCGGGCCGCGCCCGGGCAGCGCCTCGGCCAGGCGCCGGTGCGCCTGTGCGTAGACCTGCGTGTCGCCCATGGCGATCTCGACGTCGAAGTAGGCGCGCACCTCGTCGACGAAACCGATGTCCTCGCCGGCGAAACGGCGGGCCGAACACTCCAGGGCCCGCAGGTGGGCGGCGAGGAACTCGCTGCGCGCCGCGGTCAGTGCGCCCGCGGTCGCCCCGCCGGCCCCGGCCAGCTCGGCGCGGAGCAGACGCGCCTCTTCGGCCAGGTCGGCCGGTACCGGCGCCGGTTCGTCATCGACCTGTCGGCGCAGGGCCGGATCCCCGGTGAACGCGTCGACGAATCCGGGTTCGATCCGGTCGAAGCGCAACCCGAGAAGCTGATAGCGGCGCAGCATGTCGGTAGGGTCCACAAGCACCGACCCTATCGCCCGGCGACCCGCGCCGACCCCGGTGCTCCGCCGATGATCCGGAAGGTGTTGACTGGCCCCCATGTACGGCGACCAATCCAGCCACCGTCGATGCGGCATGCCGCCCCACGGTGCCCGGCGGAGGCGACCGTGTCACGGATGAACGAACCGAGTCCGTACATCGAATTCGATCGCAAGAGCTGGCGGGCGCTGCGCATGTCGACCCCGCAGGTGCTCACCGAGGGCGATCTGGCCCGGCTGCGCGGCCTGGGCGAGCAGATCGACCTGAAAGAGGTCGCCGAGGTCTACCTGCCGCTGTCGCGTCTGATCCACCTGCAGGTCGCCGCCCGGCAGCGCCTGTTCGCCGCGACCGCGACCTTCCTGGGCGAGAAGCATCCCGAGCGGCAGGTGCCGTTCATCATCGGGGTCGCCGGCTCGGTGGCGGTGGGCAAGTCGACCACCGCGCGCGTGCTCCAGGCGCTGCTGTCGCGCTGGGACTCCCACCCGCGGGTGGACCTGGTGACCACCGACGGCTTCCTGTATCCGTCGAAGGAGCTGCTGCGCCGCGGCATCATGCACCGCAAGGGCTTCCCCGAGAGCTACGACCGGCGCGCCCTGCTGCGCTTCGTCACCGAGGTCAAGTCCGGGGCCCGCGAGGTGCCGGCGCCGGTGTATTCGCACACCCTGTACGACATCGTGCCGAACGAGAAGCAGATCGTGCGCCAGCCCGACATCCTGATCCTCGAGGGGCTCAACGTGCTGCAGACCGGTCCGCGGCTGATGGTCTCGGACCTGTTCGACTTCTCCATCTACGTCGACGCGCGCATCGAGACGATCGAGCGCTGGTACGTCAACCGGTTCCTGGCGCTGCGCTCGACCGCGTTCGCCGATCCCAAGGCGCACTTCCACCACTACGCCGCGCTGTCCGACGAGCACGCCACGATCGCCGCCCAGGAGATCTGGCACAACACCAACCGGCCGAACCTGGTGGAGAACATCCTGCCCACCCGTCCGCGGGCGACCCTGGTGCTGCGCAAGGACGCCGACCACTCGATCAACCGGGTGCGGCTGCGCAAGCTCTGACCGGCCCGGGAGGTCGGCCTCGGCGGCCGGGCTCCGGGGTCAGTGCTCGGCGGTCGCGGGTGGAAGCAGCGCCGGGTACCAGATGTCGGTGAGCACCTCAGCGGCCAGGTCGTCCGGGGTCTGGATCGAGGACTGGACAGCCCACCGGGTGAAGAACCTTTCGAGCTGGCTGACCAGAAGTTCGATGCGCAGCCGTGCCTCGTCCTCCCGTTCCGGGCCCCAGGAGGCCAGGTAAGCGGGCATCGCCGCGGGAAGTTCGCCGATCGCGCTGCGGGCGATGCGCCGGAACTCCGGCTCGAGCACCGAGGCCTCGTCCCAGGCCGGCAGCAGTGTCCGGTTGTCGGAGAACCACGCCAGTGCCCGCCGCACCCAGGCGACGAAGGCCTCGCGTTCACCGGTCTGCAGCACCCGGTCCAGATCGGCATAGACGGTCATGGCGCGCTGGTCCACGGTCTCCGCACCGATCTTGGCCAGCACCTCCATCTTGTTCGGGAAGTGCAGGTAGAACGTCGCGCGGCTGCAGCCGACCGTCGAAGTGATGTCGTCGATGGTCACCGCCGCGTAACCGTGCTCGACGAACAGGGAATGCGCGGTCTTCAAGATCCGGCGCCGGGTGGTCGCTTTCTGCTCCTCCCGCAGGGTCCTACGCACGCTCTCGGTGCCTGCGGCGTTGTCGTTCACCGTCTGTCCCTCCCCGTCATCGCCGGCCCGCGTTCTACCCACCGGAGACGAGACCGGTGGCCGGGGAGCTTCGTCACCGCTGCTCCCCGGCCACCCGAGCTCTACCGAACGCCGGATCTCACCGACCACTCTTCCATGCCTCGCCGAACAGCAGGATCCCGTCAGAACTCGGGACGACACCGTGGACGTCCTGTGCCCACGGAATGAAGTACCGGCCGGCATCGACGACAGCCATCGGGGCGGTCTCGTCGACCACCTGTTGGATCTCATCGATGACTTCCTGCCGCTCGCCGGAATCGGACGCGGTCTGCAGACGGACGAGCAGATCGTCCATCTGCGGGTCTTCATACCCGAGGACATTGGCTGTCGATTCCGAATGCAGGTTGCCGTACAGCCTGGTGAACGGCGATTCGTCGAGCACATTGAAGCCCGAGTAGGCCAGGTCGTAGTCGTGCTTGACGTACAGCGCATCGATCAGCGCATTGATGGTCGGCACATAGTCGATCTCCACGTCGAAGCCCACGGCATCGAGCATGGTCTGGAAGGCCAGTGCGTCATTCTGCACATCACCGAGTCCGACGAAGGTGAGCCGACCGTCGTAGCCGTCGGCTTTGGCCTCTTCGAGCAGTTCGCGCGCCCGGTCCGGGTCGTAACCGTCGGCGGCCACATCGCCGTGCCAGCGCGACCAGTCCTGGAACATCTCTGCCCCGGGCAGTCCGAGTCCCTCAGCGAACCGTTCGACGAAGTACTCCGGATCCGTGGCGGCGACGATCGCCTGGCGTACCCGCAGGTCCTCGCCGGGATGGCCGTCGCGATTGTTGATTATCCCTATTCCGCCCATCGACGCGCTGTAGACCAGGCCGGGCAATCCGTCATCGAGGGCCTCTCGCACGGTGTCCGGGTAGCGCAGATAGGCCACGTCCACCCCGCCGGTGCGCAGTGTGTCGAGTTTGGCGTGCTCGTTGACCATCGCGGGGAAGACCAGCCGGTCCAGGTGCGGCGAGCCGTTCCAGTAATCGGATCGGCCGGTGAGCACCAACTCCTCCTGTGGAGCGAAGGATTCGACGACGAACGGCCCCGCCCCGATCGGGGTGAACTCCCCGCCGGCGTCGGCCGTCGGGGCCACGATCATCCCCGGCCCGGTGGTCAGCAGGTTCGGGAACTCGTTCCACGACCGCTCCAGGGTGAACCGCACGGTTTGGTCATCGACCGCTTCGGTCTCGGCCACGCTCGCGGTCCACACCTGCGCGTGAGTACCGGACCGCTGGACGTATCGGTCGATGCTGGCCACCACAGCGTCCGCGTCGACCGCCGTACCGTCGGAGAACATCGCGTCCGGACGGAGCTCCATCGTCCACACCGTGTCGTCGTCCGTGGAAGACAGGCCTTGGGCGAGTTGCGGGACGTACTCCTTGCTCTCGAGGTCGTAACGCATCAGCACGTCGTAGATCGCGGCCATCTCCGAACCGCCGGTCGCTCCGCCGTCCTGCCCGTCCGCCGGATCGAGGGTGCCGACACCGTTGTAGGTGACGTAGGAGATCTCCCCGCCGGAGACCGGCTCACCAGGCTCCGACTGCTCCCCCACCACCTGGGTCGACAGGTCCGCGTACTCCGCCGCACCGCCACCTGTCCGTGAATCCGGTCCGCCCGACCCACAGGCCGCCGCCGTCATCGCCGCCGCCGCGCCCAGCGCGACCAACGCCGCAGCCCTGCCTGCGCGTCTCCTCCTGTGTCTGTCGACCGTTCCACTCATCTCGATCTCCGCCTTCCCTGTCGGCTGGCCGTCCTCGGTACGGCGACCGATTCGCCGTCCGTGGACACCCGCCACTTCGATTGGCCTGCCCGACTACTCACTTGACAGTGCGTCACCGAGCGGTTCAATATGACCTGCAACACACCGCAACTGCCAAGAGAGGTGGACCACTCCATGTCCTCCAGCCCCACCGTGTGCATCATCGGCGCCGGATGCTCCGGCTTCACCACTGCAAAGCGCCTGAAGGACCACGGCATCACCTACGACTGCTTCGAGCTGTCCGACGATGTCGGCGGCAACTGGTACTTCGACAACCCCAACGGGATGTCGGCCTGCTACGAATCGCTGCACATCGATACCTCGACCACCCGGCTGCAGTTCGAGGAGTTCCCGGCCGGCGAGGACTGGCCGCACTTTCCCCATCACACGGTGATCCACCAGTACTTCCGCGACTACGTCGATCATTTCGGCCTGCGCGAGACCATCACCTTCAACACCGGAGTGGACAAGGCGACACGGACGGCCGACGGCCGCTGGCGGGTGACCCTGTCAACCGGCGAGGTACGCGAGTACGACGCGCTCGTGGTCGCCAACGGCCACCACTGGGATCCGCGCTACCCGGATTACCCCGGCACCTTCGACGGCGACGAACTGCACAGCCACCAGTACCGCAGCCCCTTCTCCCCGGTGGACATGCGCGGAAAGCGGGTCGTGGTGGTCGGCATGGGCAACTCCGCGCTCGACATCGCCTCGGAGGTCTCACACCGGTCGATCGCCGAGCATGTGTGGGTCGCGGCCCGGCGCGGAGTGTGGGTGCTGTCGAAATACCGCAACGGTAAACCGGCCGACAAGATGATGATGCCGCCGTGGATGCCCAAGAAGTTGGGTCTGGCCATCTCCCGGCGCGCGATCAAGAAGGGAATCGGCAGGATGTCGGACTACGGGCTGCCCGAGCCCGATCACGAGCCGCTGGCGGCGCATCCGTCGGTGAGCATCGATTTCCTGGCCAAGTCCGCTTCCGGGGACCTGACGTGCGTGCCGAACATCGCCCGGCTCGACGGCGACGCGGTGGTGCTCACCGATGGTCGGCGGATCGAGGCCGATGCGATCGTCTACGCCACCGGATACAACATGAGCTTCCCGTTCTTCGACGACCCGGAACTGCTGCCCGACGCCGATCACCGGCTGCCGCTGTTCAAGCGGATGATCCGGCCCGGGATCGACAACCTGTACTTCGCCGGGCTGGCGCAGTCCTCTCCGACCATCGTCAATCTGGCCGAGCAACAGTCGAAGCTCATCGCCGCGCACCTGACCGGCGAGTATGCACTACCGGCACCCGCGCAGATGGAGCAGATCATCACTGCCGACGAACGTAAACACCTCGGCCAGTACTACGACGCGCCCCGGCACACCATCCAACTCGACCTGGCCCGGTACACCCGCGATCTGCACGCCGAGATCGAAGCCGGCAGTAAGCGTGCCTCCGTGCCGGCCGGTGCACGGTGACCGGGCTACACGGCCACTGCGATCCCGCGTTCGCCCCGCTGCGCGACGAGCTCGACACGGCGCTCGGATCCGATGCGGAAACCGGGGTGTCGCTATCGGTCATCGTCGATGACACGGTGGTGGTGGACCTGTGGGGCGGGGTGGCCGACCCGGACTCCGGACGTGCGTGGACCGAGGACACCCTGGTCAACACCTATTCGCTGACCAAGACGATCACCGCGACCGCGGCCCTGATGCTGGTCGACCGCGGACTGCTCGACCTAGAGGCGCCGGTGGCCCGCTACTGGCCGGAATTCGCCGCAGCAGGCAAGGAGTTCGTGCTGGTCCGACATGTGCTCGGCCACACCTCCGGGGTGGCCGGTTGGCAGGACCGGATGACGATCGACGAGTTGCTCGACGTGCCCGCCGCGACCGCACGGCTGGCCACGCAGGCGCCGTGGTGGCCCCCGGGTGACGGATCGGGCTATCACGCGATCTGCTTCGGCAACCTGATCGGCGAACTGATCCGCCGGATCGACGGGCGCACTCTCGGCGCCTTCATCGCCGAGGAGCTCGCCGCTCCGCTCGGCGCGGACTTCCATCTCGGCAGTGGCCCGGAGATCGACGAGCGCGTCGCCCCGATGATCCCGCCGCCGCCGTCGGGGGTGGACTATGCGGCTCTGGAGCCGGACAGCGCGCTGGTCAAGGCGCTGGCCAATCCGGTGATCCCACCCACGCTGTGCACCGAGCGCCGCTATCTGGCGGCCGAGCTGGGCGGGATGAACGGCCAGTCGAACGCCCGCGGCATCGCTCGGCTGGGCCGTCTGATCTCCCATGGCGGCACAGCCGACGGGCACCGCGTGCTGTCCCCGGCCACGATCGAGAAGATCTTCGACGTCCAGGCCGACGGGGTGGACCGGGTGCTCGGCGCACCACTGCGGTTCGGGCTGGGCTTCGCACTACCGAGTCCGCAGGCGATGCCGGCCGTGCCCGGTGGGCGTGTGTGCTGGTGGACCGGGTTCGGCGGATCGTTGGTGGTCAACGATCTGGATCGGCGGATGACCTTCGCCTACGTGATGAACCGCATGGACGCGCGCCTGGTCGGCGCCCCGCGGTCGGCCGGCTACCTCGCCACCGCCTACCGGTGCGTGAACCGATGACGCCGCCGGGGACGATGCGCGCCGTACAGGTCACGGCGCCGGGGCGGGTCGAGCTGCGCCGGGTGCCGGTACCCGAGCCCGGGCCGGGCGAGGTGCTGGTGGAAGTCGCCGCGGCCGGGGTGTGCCATTCGGATCTGCACCTATGGCATTCCCCGCGCATCCGGTCAGAACCGTTGACACTCGGCCACGAGATCGCCGGCACGATCGTCGGCGGCGACGGTGCGCCGGGCACGGCGGGCGTGGTGTATCTGTGCTTCTCCTGCGGGCGATGCGGGCGCTGCGCGCAGGGCCGTGAGAACCTCTGCCGGGAGGCCGGGCGTGCGGCGATGCCGCCGGCTCCCGGGCTCGGTCCGGCCGGCGGGATGGCGGACTACGTCACCGTGCCGGGCCGCGCCTTCGTGTCCACCGATATCGATCCGGTGCGCGCCGCCCCGCTGGCCGATGCCGGGCTGACAAGTCAGCACGCGATCGACACCGCGCGCGAACATCTGGTGCCCGGCGCCACCGCCGTGGTGCTGGGGGTCGGCGGGCTCGGCCATGTCGGACTGCAGATCCTGCGCGCCCTGGCCCCGGTCCGTGTGGTCGCGGTCGACACCGATCCCGATGCGCGCGCACTGGCCGCCCGGCTCGGCGCGGACCAGGTGCTCGACGGTCGCGACGTCGAGGCGGTAGTCGCGCGGATCCTCGCGGCCACCGACGGGCTGGGTGCCGAGGCGGTATTCGATTTCGTCGGCCTCCAGCAGACCGCTGAGATCGCGGTGCGCACGGTCGCCCCGGGCGGAGCGTACCGGATGGTCGGTCTCGGTGGCGGCGATCCCGGTCTGGCTGCGGACGGCGCGCTGGGCGACCGGTGGCCGTGGGGCGCCTCGGTGCTCAAGACCTACGCCGGCACCCGCGCCGACCTGCACACGGTGCTCACCTTGGCCCGGCAGGACCTGCTGGCCGTACACACCGAGACCTTCCCACTCGGTGAAGGCCCCGAGGTGCTCTCCCACCTGGCGGACGGCAACATCACCGGTCGGGCGGTGCTACTTCCGTGACCGCACACGATTTCACCGATCGCACCGCAGTGGTCACCGGCGCGGCCTCCGGCATCGGAGCGGCGGTCACCGCCCGGCTGCTCGCCGCGGGAGCTCAGGTCGTCGGCATCGACCGTGACGGCGACGGACTGTCGGCGCTGGCCACGACCCTCGGGCCGCACGCGGCACGGCTGCGCACCGCGATCGCCGACGTCACCGATGACGAACAGCTCGGGTCGGTGATCGCCGAGGCGTTCGAGGTTCAAGGCCGGATCGACGCCGGTTTCCTCGTCGCCGGCGGTGCCCGCAACGCTCCGCTCGATGCGTTGACCCGGGCCGACTGGGAGTACACGATCAGCACGAGCCTGACCTCGGTGTTCCTCGGTACCCGGCATCTGGCGACGGTGATGGGCGATCGCGGCGGTGCGATCGTCGCCGTGGCCTCGCTCAACGCCCGGATGCCGATGTCCACCGGGGCTGCATACGCCACGGCCAAGGCCGGGGTGGAGATGTTCACCCGCAACGCGGCCCTCGAGCTTGCGCCCGCGGGCATCCGGGTCAACGCGGTGCTCCCCGGACTCATCGACACCCCGCTGGTCACCGCGATCACCGACGATCCGGCACGTCGCCGCGCCTTCACCGATCGGATCCCGCTCGGTGAAGTCGGCGCGGCCGATCAGGTGGCCGGTCCGTGCCTGTATCTGGCCTCCGATGACGCCGCCTACATCACGGGCGCCTCGCTACTCGTCGACGGCGGGTGGTCGACCGCCGGCTATCCGGATCTACGCACGATCTGACCGTTCGACCGGTCTGGTTCACTGCTCAGCCGGCGAGTCCAGTGCGGTGTCCAGCAGCCGGGTGAGCGTCTCGCCCGCCTGGGCGCCGGAGACGGCCAGGCGCCGGTCGGCGACGAAGAACGGCACCCCGCGCACCCCGATGCGCGCGGCCAGTGCCTCATCGGAGGTCACCGCCGCACCTTCCGGCCCGTCTTTCGGGGCGGCCAGCAGTGCGCGCACCGCCTCCTCCCCGATCCCGGCCTCGGCGCCGACGCCCACCAACACCTCCGGATCGTCGACGGCCAGTCCGCGGGTGAACCGGGCGTGGAACAGCGCGGTGAGCACCGCGGCGCCGCGGGCGGTGTCGGGCCCGGCCAGCTGCACCAGCCGGTGGGCATCGAAGGTGTTGGCCGAGATCGTCCGGCCGAAGTCCAGGGTCAGCCCGTCTTCGGCGCCGACCGCGGACACCTGGTCGAACATCTGGCGCACCCGGTCCTTCGGCATGTCCTTCGACTCGGCGAGCGCCTCGAGTTCACTGCGTCCGGCCCCGACCGGGGTGTGCGGGTCGAGTTCGTAGGCGCGCCAGTGCACGGTGACCTGTCCGGCCCGGTCGTAGTCGGCCAGCGCGCGGTGCAGGCGGGTGGCGCCGATGTAGCACCAGGGGCAGGCGATGTCGGTCCACACGTCGAGCACCGTGTGACGGTCACCGGTCTGCGCCGGCCCGGTGGGGTCCTGGTCTGCGGTCACCGTCTTCTCGCCTCCTGGAAGGAAATGCTGCTCCGCCCGGGCGTCGGCCGGGCGGGATCGATCACCGGCCGAAGCGTCGGCGCCGGGTGCCGTAGTCGCGCAGGGCGCGCAGCAGGTCCACCCGCCGGAACTCCGGCCAGTACGTCTCGGCGAACCAGATCTCCGAGTAGGCCGACTGCCACAGCAGGAAGCCCGACAGGCGCTGTTCGCCGGAGGTGCGGATCACCAGGTCCGGATCGGGCTGGCCCGAGGTGTACAGGTGGGCGCCGATCCCCTCGGCGGTGACCGCCTCGATCAGCTCGGCGGGCGAGTCGCCGGCCGCGACGCGTTCGGTGAGCAGGTCGCGCACCGCGAAGGTGATCTCCTGACGGCCCCCGTAACCGACGGCCACGTTGACCTGAGTGCCGCCGCAGCCGTGGGTGCGTGCGGAGGCCGCGCGCAGCCGGTCGGCGTTGGCCTCGGGCAGCAGTTCCAGGGCGCCGACGATCTTCACCCGCCAGTCCTTCTCGGGCGCGGACAGCTCGTCGACCACGTCGGTGATGATCTCCAGCAGCACGTCCAGTTCGCTGGCGTCGCGCGAGAGGTTCTCGGTCGACAGCAGGTAGACGGTGACCATCTCCACCCCGGCCTCGTCGCACCACTGCACCAGCTCGGCGATCTTGCGCGCCCCGACCCGGTGACCGTGGGTGACGTCGGTGAAACCGTTCTCCCGCGCCCACCGCCGGTTGCCGTCGCACACCACCGCCACGTGGCGGGGCCGGCGGCCCGCATCGATCGCCCGGGTCAGACGACGCTCGTAGAGCCGATACAGCGGATTGCGCACGACGTCCCCGTCCCTCTCCCCGCTTGCGTCGCGGCCCGGTCTTCTCTCCGGTGATCCTACGCCCGCGCCCGCGCGTCGCCCCGATCAGACGTCCACTGCCGGGCGGTGCTATCGTGGCTCCCGTGATGCAGATCCGCGCGTATTGGCGTTTTACCACGGCTCCGGATGGGGCCGTCGGTAGCTTGCGCTGATCGACGATTCATCCGGAGCCTGGGGCAGAGACCATTCGTCTCTGCCCTTCGTCGTTACCGACGGGCTTCACGAATCGCACAGGCCGGGCCCGTCACCGACAACACTCGGAAAGGGACACCCCGTGTCGAACACCTCCACCGTGACCGCCTCTTCGACGGTCGACCGCAACGTCGCACAGATCTCCGCACTGCCCACCCCGGCCGAGATGCTGGCCGAGCTGCCGCTGGGCGACCGGCGCGCAGCCCTGGTCGAGCGCAGCCGCGAGGAGGTCGCCCGCATCCTCGACGGCACCGACGACCGCATGCTGGTCGTGGTCGGGCCCTGCTCGGTGCACGACACCGAGGCCGCCATGGACTACGCCCGGCGGCTGGCGAAGGTCGCCGAGGCCGTGCGCGAGGACGTGCTGGTGGTCATGCGCGTGTACTTCGAGAAGCCCCGCACCACCGTCGGTTGGAAGGGTCTGATCAACGATCCGGACCTCGATGAGAGCTTCGACGTCCCGCGCGGGCTGCGACTGGCGCGCCGGCTGCTGCTCGACGTACTCGACCTCGGGCTGCCGGTGGGCTGCGAGTTCCTCGAGCCGATCAGCCCGCAGTACATCGCCGACACCGTCTCCTGGGGCGCGATCGGCGCCCGGACGACCGAGTCGCAGGTGCACCGTCAGCTCGCCTCGGGCCTGTCGATGCCGATCGGTTTCAAGAACGCCACCGACGGCAACGTGCAGGTCGCGATCGACGGGTGTGGCGCCGCGGCCGCCCCGCACGTGTTCTTCGGCTCCGACGTCGACGGCAACACCGCGGTGGTGCGCACCCGCGGCAACGCCGATGCGCACCTGATCCTGCGCGGCGGCCGGGCCGGGTCGAACTACGCGGCCGACGACATCGCGGCGGCCCGCGAGAAGCTGGCCGAGGCCGGTCTGCCGGATCTGCTGATGGTCGACGCCAGCCACGCCAACTCGGGCAAGAGCCATGTGCGTCAGGCCGAGGTCGCCCACGAGATCGCCGACCGGGTCGCCGCCGGTGAGGCCGGGATCGCCGCGCTGATGGTCGAGAGTTTCCTCGAGGCCGGCAACCAGTCCCTGGATGCCGAGCCGCTGGTGTACGGCAAGTCGGTCACCGATGCGTGCATCGACTGGACCACCACCGATGCGCTGCTCACCCGCCTGGCCGAGGCGGTGCGCGCCGGCCGCGCGGTGCGCAACTAGGCAGGCCCTGCACAGCGCTGCGCCCCGTCGACCCATCCGGTCGGCGGGGCGCAGTCCTCGTCACCGTAGGTGCCTCGGCAGTGCCCACGGCTCCCGGGCCCGGCCGGGACTCGGATCAGTCCTTCCCCTGGCCCTGCAGGCGGGCCGTGAGCTCGCCCACGGTGGTGACCGGCATCGTGCACACGAAGCCGCGGCACACGTATGCGGTCGCGGCCCCGGCGGTCAGCGGGCGATCGGCCAGCAGCGGCGCGGCATCGGGGGCTCCTGCGACCACCACCGCCCCGCCGGGCACGGCGCCGCGGGCGAAGCGTTCCAGGTCGGTGCCGGGCCCGTCGGCGGCGATGGCGACCTGGAGCGGTCCGTGCAGGGCCGCCTCGGCGACCGCCAACCAGTTGCCGGCCGAGCGCGACGCCTTCTCCAGCAGCAGGGCGCCGCGGGCCAGCGCCTGTTCGGCCAGGTCCCGGTAGCGGCCCGAGTCTTCCGGGTCGGTGAGCGCGGAGGCGGTCAGCAGCGCATCGGCGATCGACGACGCACCCGACGGGGTGGCCCCGTCGACCGGGTCGCGGGGACGCTGGACGAGGGCCTCGGCGTCGTGCGCGGTGTCGAACCAGGTGCCCGGGGCGGTGTCGTCGTGGAAGGCGGCGATCGCGGTGTCGAGCAGGTCGCGCGCGGCCGCCAGGCGATCGGGGTCGGCGTCGACCTGGTGCAGCGCCAGCAGTCCGGAGGCGAGCTGGGCGTAGTCCTCGAGCACCGCGTCGGCGTCACCGACCCTCCCGCCGAGCGAGGACCGGCGCAGCCGCCCGTCGATCAGGTGACGGTCCAGCAGCAGGTCGGCGCAGCGCCGGGCCGCATCGATCCAGTCGGTCCGGCCCAGCGCCAGGCCCGCCTCGGTCAGCGCCACGATCGCCATGCCGTTCCAGGCGGTGACGACCTTGTCGTCGCGGTCGGGCTGGACGCGTTCGTCGCGCGCCGTCAGCAGCGCGGCGCGCACCCGCTCCCACCGGTGCGCATCGTCCGGCTCGGTGCGCAGCTGCAGCACCGAGGCGCCGGCTTCGAAGGTGCCGGCGTCGGTGACGGTGAGCAGGTCCGCCGCCCAGGCTCCGTCGTCCGAGCCGAGCACCTCGGTCAGCTGGGCGGGGGTCCACACATACGTCTCGCCCTCCACCTGTCCGGTGTCGGCGTCCAGGCCCGAGGCGAATCCGCCCTCGGCGGTGCCGAGCCGGTCGATCAGGAACTCGGCGGTCTGCACGGCGACCCGGGTGGCCAGCCGGTCCCCGGTGGCCCGGGCCAGGTGCGCGTAGACGCGCAGCAGCAGGGCGTTGTCGTAGGCCATCTTCTCGAAGTGCGGCACCGTCCAGGTCGCGTCGACGGTGTAGCGGGCGAAGCCGCCGGCGAGCTGGTCGTGCATGCCGCCGCCCGCCATCGCCTCGGCCGCACGCAGCACCGTGGCCAGCGCGGCCGGGTCCCCGGTGCGTTCGACGTGTCGCAGCAGCCCTTCCAGCAGCGAGGTCGGCGGGAACTTCGGTGCCCCGCCGAACCCGCCGTGGGCGGTGTCCTCACCGGCCAGGATCGCCGCGACCGCCTCGGCCAGCAGGTCCGCGTCCGGTGCGCGCTCACCGGCCGGCAGTGCGGCCGAGGTGCGCTGGAGTTCGGCGGTGATCGCGTCGGCCGCCCGGTCGACGTCGCCCGGGCGCTGCGCCCAGGTGTCGGAGATCGCGCGCAGCAACTGGGTGAAGCCGGGCATCCCGCCGCGCGGGGTCGGCGGATAGTAGGTGCCGCAGTGGAAGGGCCGGCCGTCCGGGGTCAGGAAGCAGGTCATCGGCCAGCCGCCCTGACCGGTCATGGCGACGGTGGCGTTCATGTACACCGCGTCGACGTCGGGACGTTCCTCCCGGTCGACCTTGATGCACACGAACAGCTCGTTCATCACCTCGGCGGTGGCGGCGTCGGAGAACGATTCGCGCGCCATCACGTGGCACCAGTGGCAGGTCGCGTAGCCGACCGACAGCAGCACCGGCACCCCGCGACGGCGCGCTTCGGCGAACGCCTCGTCGCACCACGGCCACC
>JAJYRZ010000151.1 GCA_021793835.1 Actinomycetes bacterium
GCCCGGCCGCCGGGGCCCTCGTCTTTGCCTCGCCCGCCGCTCGCCCCGCAGGGGAAGAGGCGGGCGGCGGATGATCGGGACGGTCCGGACGGGAAAGGGTGGTCGACGCGATGAGCGACGAGGGCGTAGCGATGGACACGGCTCCGGCGGAGCATCCGCCCACCCCGTGGATCGCGATCGTCGCGCTCGCGCTCGGCATCTTCGTGATGATCACCATCGAGGAGCTGCCCATCGGCGTGCTCACCCTGGTCGGTGACGACCTGGGCATCAGCGAGGGCGCCACGGGGCTCGCGGTGACCGTGCCCGGGGTGCTGGCCGGTGTGATCGCGGTGCTGACCCCGTCGATGATCGGCCGGCTCGACCGGCGCCTGGCCCTGGTGGCGGCCCTGCTGCTGGTCTTCGCCTCCGCCGCGACCTCGGCGATCTCCCAGGGGCTGTGGACCCTGCTGGCCTCGCGGCTGTTCGCCGGGCTCGCCATCGGCGTGTTCTGGGCGCTGCTCGGGGTGGTGGCCGCCCGGGTCGCACACCCTGATGACGTGGCCAAGGCGCTCACCGTCGCCTTCTCGGGGGCCGCGGCCGCCGTGGTGCTCGGCGTGCCGATCGCCGCCTGGGTGGGTTCGCTGGTCGGCTGGCGCTGGGCCTTCGTGCTCGTCGGCGCGCTCGGGCTGGTGGTGGCCGCGGTGCTGCTGACCCTGCTGCCGAAGGTCGAGGTCACCGAGAAGTCCTCGCTGCGCCAGATCGGCGCCTCCTGGTCGATCCCGACCGTCCGTCTCGGGGTACTGGTCACCCTGGTGCTGGTCACCGCCCACTTCACCGCCTACACCTACGCCAGCCCGCTGCTCCAGCAGCTCGCCCACGTGCACGTCTCCGATGTCGGGGCGATGCTGTTCGTCTTCGGCATCTGCGGACTCATCGGCAACTTCGCCGCCGGGCCCCTGCTGCGGCGCTTCCCACGCGGCACCTTCATCGCCCTGCCCGTCGGCATCCTGATCGCGGTCACCGTGCTGGGGCTGGCCGTGGGCTCGCCGACCGGCGGGGCACTGGTGATGGGCCTGTGGGGGCTGTTCGGCGGGGCGCTCGGCGTGGTCACCCAGGCCTGGATCCTGCACACCGCCGGTGATCTGGCCGAACCGGCCACCGCGCTCAACAGCGGGGCGTTCAACATCGCCATCGCCTTCGGCGCGCTGATCGGCGGACGGTTCTTCGACTTCGGCGGCACCGGCGCGGTCACCGCCGCCGCGGCCGCCGGACTGGTCCTGGCCACGGTGCTGGCCCTGCTCGCCGCCGCCGGGGACCGGCGCGCGGCGACTCCCGGCGGCGACACCGGTATCTGAGACCGTGATGACCGCGGCCTGAGAAGTCGCTGTGACCACCGCGGTCGTTGAACCGACAAGTGACTCTGCCGGTACTGTCGACCGGGTGTGGATGAGGACGATCAGCCTGCTCGCCCGACTGGGCCTGGCGGCGGTGTGGCTCGTATCGGGGTGGATCAAGGCCGCCGATCCGGTGGAGAGCGTGGTCGCGGTGCGCGCCTACGAGCTGCTGCCCGAGTCGCTGGTGCGCCCGGTGGCCATCGGGCTGCCCGCTCTGGAGATAGCGCTGGGGCTGCTGTTGCTGATCGGCCTGGGCACACGCCTGGCCGCGCTCGCCTCGGCGGCGCTGCTGCTGGTGCTCATCGCGGGCATCGTCTCGGCGTGGGCACGCGGACTGCAGATCGACTGCGGCTGCTTCGGCGGGGGCGGGGTGGACACCTCGGTCACCGGCTGGACCTATGCGCAGGAGATTCTGCGCGACATCGGATTCCTGGCATTGGCGGTCTGGCTCGCGGTCTTCCCGGCCAGCCTGCTGGCGCTGGGGCCGGGGTCGCGTGGCGGCCGAGTGGCCACCGCGGGCGACCACGACGATGATGCGTAAAGACAGTGGACGGCCGCGCGCATCGACGGCCGCCGGACAGTGAAGGAACGAGGACAGGTGAGCTCGAAGAAGCCCCCCAAGATGCCGAAGACGGCGAAGAAGTACGACGCCAAGAAGCTCAGCGGCAGCAACAAGCAGGAGACGCTGACCTATGTGCTCGGCGGCGTGGCGATCGTGGCGATCATCGCGCTGATCGTGATCTTCGTGGTCATCCCCGGCTCGGACAAGACCAAGAGCAGCGAATACCAGGCCATCGAGGGCCAGGGCATCACGCTGACCGCCGACAACACCGTCTTCGTCGGCGACGAGGACGCACCGGTGACCCTGGAGGTGTTCGAGGACTTCATCTGCCCGGCGTGCGGACAGTTCGAGAACCAGTACGGCGGTTCGATCAACGAGGCCGTCAGCGCCGGTGACGTCGCGGTGGAGTACCACACGCTGAACTTCCTCAACCAGTCCTCGACCAGCGGCGACTACTCCAGCCGTGCGGCCGGCGCACTGATGTGCGTGGCCGAGCAGGGCGACGCCGTGGTGTTCTCCGACTTCCACGCCGAGATGTTCGCCCCGGGCACCCAGCCGCCGCAGGGCTCGGACATGAGCGACGACGAGATCGCCGCCGTCGCCGACGAGGTGGGCGCCGACGACTCGGTGATCACCTGCATCGAAGACGGCGAGATGATCGACCGAGCCGAGCAGGGCGCCGAGTCGAGCACCGCCTACCTCGGTGAGCAGGCCGGCCAGGTCGGCACCCCGGCGGTGCTGGTCGACGGTGAGCCGGTGGAGATCGGCAACCCCAACTGGCTGGACAAGGCCCGCGCCGACGGCGACGAGTAGGACAAAGCGCGACCCGGAGTGATACCGGCGCAGACGGGGCCGAGGCGGATGACCGCCTCGGCCCCGTCTGTCTCCCCGCAGCGCCGGACGTGTGCCGAAAACCACCCGTGATCAGGTGTGACGTCCCTGGGCGGGGTGCGATTTTGTCGGCGGGATACAGATGGTGTAACTTTGTCAGGGCAAGGCGGGGAGGACGAGATCCTCACCGCTGAGCGGTACGGGGCTATGGCGCAGCTGGTAGCGCACCACACTGGCAGTGTGGGGGTCGGGGGTTCGAGTCCCCCTAGCTCCACCAAGACAGCAGGACGAGCGGCTCTTCCGGATGAACCGGAAGGGCCGTTTTCTCTGTGCACCCACGAGATCCGCTCAGAACTCGATCACAACCCGGCACGTCCAGGTCTTCGACCCGGTCTGGGGCCGGAACGACCGGCTTTGGGCGGAAGTGACCCGCGCGTTGCAGGGCTGACTCCGACAGGGGTGTGCCGTCGGGCCGGTCACGGGGTGTGCATCCCGACGTTGACCACCGTGCCGTCGGCGTCGCGGTAGAAGAATCGGGTCACACCCCAGTCCTCGACGGTCCGCGGATAGACGACAGGCAGGCCCTCCGCCCGCACGCGCTCGAGCGCCGCGTCGACGTCGTCGACGAACACCGACACCGCCGGGTTCATCGGGGCGGTGCGGTCCCGGGTCATCAGCGACACCTGCGCCGAACGGTCCGCCGCGCCGAGGGTGACGATCCACCCATGATCCATCAGGACCTCCAGACCGGTGACCGCCCGATATCGCCGGACCGCCTCCGGCAGGTCGGACACGGTCAGGTTCGGCACCACGCGCTGGACTCCCATGACCACAAAACCTAGCGACTATGCACGGCATGTCGGTGGCGATCGCTAGTGTCCGACATGACAACGAAAACCGCACTGATGAGTACGCTTCTCGGTGCTGACACAAGGAGACCCGCATGGGTGACTTCGGAAACGCCTTCGTCGACTTCAACAAGGAGTTCTTCGGCTCGGTGCAGGGCGCGCTCGACGCGGCCGGATCGACCGAGCTCGACATCTACGGCGGCGTGCAGGGCCTGTACCACGCGCTGGGACTGGGTTCTCTGCGCGGCTGAGCCTGATGGACCTGCGGGCCCGGGAAGCGGCGACGAAGCCGGGTCCCGGGCCCGCAGTTTCTGCGCAACCCGATCTCGGGTGAGCCCGGGCGGGGGCGGCTGTCCCGTGGAGGCGACTCAGGCGATGTCGGTGACCAGCACGGCGACCCGCCGACCCTGCATCCGCACCCGCCATGGCAGCCCCGTGGTGTCGCCGCCGACCGGGATGATCCGCGGATCGGTCACATGCAGCACCTTGCCGAACCGGGCGATGTCGGCCTCGCCGGCGGTCATCACGTTCTTGACCCAGTCCGCTTCGCCGTGGCCGAGTGCGACGGCCAGCACGGAGCCCTTGCGGTAAGAGGTGACCACGGTGCGGTACTCCTGGCCTGAGCGGCGTCCGCGATGGAACACCAGCGAGGTGCCCGGCAGATACTTCGCGACCGGTTTGAGCATCGGATTCATGTACCTGGTCTGAATCCGATCCAGCCATGCGGGGAAGACGTTCGGGTGGTGCGGCTTCGGCGATCCGGCCATGGGGTTCTCCTCGGTCCTCAGGTTGTCGGGTGCAGGCCCGACCCGGTGCTCACGCCAGCTCCTCGATCGCGGCGGCGATCTCGGACAGGCCCTCTTTGCAATAGTGCCCTGCCGAGCGCCCGCGGCGGCGGCAGACGCAAGACGTTGCCGGCGGTGGCGCGAGTCAGCGGGATCACCCCGGTCGCGGCGTCGGCGTGGTCGAGACCGTCGCGCAGCGGATACGCGCCGGCCGCCCGGTGCACCTCGGCCGTGAACGGGCCGAAACCGTGCGGGTACGACATGGCCTGGTCGTGAGCGTCATCCAAAGGTTCGTGCGCCCGTGCCGGCCGTGCTTGAAAGCCACCGCCGGAGCCCGGCGGTAGATCCGGCACGGATCGGCGCGGCAGGTTCCGCACCGCGGCGGGCGGGTGCGCGGCGTCCGGTCTATCCTTGGCCAGACGCCACGGTGTACGGGAAGTCCGGTGCAAGACCGGCGCGGTACTCGCCACTGTGAGCAGGTTCGACCCCGCATGCGGCCGATGATCGGCCGCGACCACTGGGCACAAGGGCCCGGGAAGGTGCGGCGGTCGTCAGCCCTGCCAGCCAGGAGACCGGCCGCGGCGTGACCGAAGTTTTCCACGAGAGTTTGGAAAGGCGGGTCGCCGTGCGCACCCTTTTCTCCACCGATTCCTCCCTCCGCCGCCGCGGACTGATCGCCGTGGGCGCGGCCTCCATGCTCGCCCTGGCCGCCTGCTCCTCGGGTGTGAGCACCGAGGCCGCCGATGACACCGCCGCTGCGGGCAGCGGTGACGACGGGAAGATCACCCTGGCCAACTGCGGCTACGAGATCGTGCTCGACGCACCGGCCGAGCGGCTGATCACCGTCAACCAGGGCGCCACCGAGTCTGCGCTCGCCGTCGGCGGCGAGGACCAGATGATCGGCACCGCCTACATCGACGACGAGATCAGCCCGCGCTGGGCCGAGGCCTACAGCCAGATCCCGGTGCTCGCCCCGCAGTACCCGGACCGCGAGACCGTGCTCGAACAGCGCCCCGACCTGGTCGGCGCCTCGTATGCCAGCGCCTTCGACGACAAGGAGCTGGGCGACCGGGAGTCCTTCGACGAGCTCGGCATCGCCACCTATCTCTCGCCGTTCGCCTGCGACGACAAGGCCGACCGGTCGGATCCGACCTGGGAGTCCATCGAGGGGGAGATCGCCGACTACGGCCTGCTGCTCGGCCGTGAGGCCGAGGCGGACGAGCTGATCGACGCCCAGCGCGAGGTGCTCGCCGAGCTCGCCGCGCAGAACGCCGGTGAGGGCGTGTCGGTGCTGTGGTGGGACGGCGGCACCGACACCCCGTTCGTCGGGGCCGGTGAGGGCGGCCCGCAACTGATCATGGACGCGGTGGGTGCGACGAACATCTTCGCCGACGTCTCGGGCAACTGGGCCGATGTGAGCTGGGAGGACGTGCTCACCGCCGATCCGGACCTGATCGTGCTGATCGAGTTCGCACCCGGTTCGGCCGAGGAGAAGCGCGAGTACATCGAAGCCGATCCGGCGCTGCAGGATCTGACCGCGGTGCGCGAGGGTGCGTTCGTCACCATCCCGTTCTCCGCCTCCACCCCCGGCCCGCGCACGGTCGAGGGTGCGGAGCGACTGGCCGACCACCTGGCCGACGACTGATCGGCGCGTAGACCGTGACGATGCTCGACCGGCGGGCACACACCGCCCCCGTCGCCGCGGGGCCGGCCCGCACCCGCGCCCGAATCGGCTTCTCGCTGCTGCTCGCGGTGCTGGCGGCGGCGCTGGTGTTCAGCGCCGCCGCCGGCGTCGCGATCGGTTCGGCCGACCTGTCGCTGGGCACGGTCGCCCGCGCCCTGGCCGGGCGGCTGCACCTGGGCGGGGATGTGGACACGCTCACCGAGCACATCGTGGTCGACATGCGGTTGCCCCGGGTGCTGGCCGCGGCCGCGGTCGGTGCGGGGCTGGCCCTGTCGGGGGCGGTGCTGCAGTCGCTGACCGGCAACGTGCTCGCCGACCCGTACATCCTGGGGATGTCGGGCGGGGCCTCGCTCGGTGCGGTGATCGTGCTGACCACCGGGGTCGGCTCGATCGGTCTGCTGGCCTTGAGTGCGGTGTCCACCGCGGCCTTCGCCGGCGGGCTGATCGCCCTGCTGCTGGTGTTCGCGATCGCCACCTCCCGCTCCGGGGCGCTGGTGCCCGGCCGGCTGATCCTGGCCGGGGTCGCGGTGGGACAACTCGCCGCCGCGGTGACCTCCGCGCTGATCTACTTCGCCGACCACAACGCGGCCGGGCGGGTGCTGCGCTGGACCCTCGGCTCGGTGGCCGGGGTGCGCTGGTCGGGGCTGTGGTTGCTGCTCGGCGGGGTCGCGGTGACCACCGTGGTCGTGCTGTCCTACGCCCGCACCCTCGACGCGTTCTCCTTCGGTGAGCGCGCCGCGATGGGGCTGGGCACCGACGTGGTGCGCACCCGCTGGATCCTGTACACTGTGGTGTCGCTGTGCACGGCGCTGCTGGTCGCCCAGGCCGGGATCATCGGCTTCGTTGGACTGGTGGTCCCGCACGCGGTGCGGCTGATCATCGGCCCCCTGCACGCCCGGCTGCTGCCGATCGTGGCACTGGTCGGTGCGCTGCTTTTAGTGTGGGCCGACATCGCCGCACGCAGCGTGCTCGCCGACCGAGAACTGCCGCTCGGCCTGGTCACCGCCCTGGTGGGGGTGCCGGCGTTCATCTGGCTGCTGCGCCGCCAGGGAGCGCGGTCGTGACCGCACAGGCCCCGGGCACCGGCCGCAGACCCGCACCGCCGATGCGGGTGGAGGACATCGGTTGGCGCCGCGGTGAGGCGACGATCCTGGACGCGGTGTCGTGCCGGGCCCCGGCGGGGGCCTTCACCGGACTGATCGGACCGAACGGCTCGGGCAAGACCACCCTTTTGTCGATGATCGCGCGCTGGCAGAAACCCGACACCGGAACCGCCTACCTGGGAGAAGAGCCGGTGACCGCGATGCGCCGCAAAGACCTGGCCCGGGTGCTCGCGGTGGTCGAACAGCACTCGGCGACCGAACTGGGCCTGACCGTCGAGCAGATCGTGGAGCTGGGCACCATCCCGCGCGGGGCCGGTGGCTGGGCCCGCCCGCCGTCCGGGCCGGACGAGGTGGTCGAGACCGCGCTGCGCCAGGCGCGGGTGGACCATCTGCGCCATCGCACCTGGCAGACCCTCTCGGGCGGGGAACGGCAGAAGACCCAGCTGGCCCAGGCTCTGGCCCAGCAGCCGCAGGTGCTGCTGCTCGACGAACCGACCAACCACCTCGATGCGGCCGCCTCGCTGGAACTGCTGTCCCTGGTCGCCGGCCGCGGACTGACCGTGGTCGCCGCCATGCACGACCTGCAGTTGGCGGCGATGTTCTGCGACCACCTGTTGGTGCTGCACCGCGGC
>JAJYRZ010000152.1 GCA_021793835.1 Actinomycetes bacterium
GGTCGTCGAGACGTCGTCGGGGTCGCCGCCGCCGACCAGCGCCTTGTCCGCGGCCCGGTCCTTGGCGACCACCGCGCGGGTGCGCACCGAGGCGTAGGAGAACGCGAACAGCAGGAAGGCCAGCAGCAGCACCACCACGCCCGAGCCCAGGGCCAGGTCGCTGTATCGCGAGAGGTCCTCATCGATGTGCACGTGTCATGCCTCCTTCGCCGGCACGTCGTCGGCATCGGTCGTTTCGTGCTGAGGGTGTGGTGGGCGTGACGGCCACAGCGCGCGGTCGCCGAGCATCCGCACGATGGCGGGCACCACCAGGGGACGGACCACGAACGTGTCGAGCAGGATGCCGATCGCCATGGCCAGACCGAACTGGTGGAGTTCGCGGATCGGCTGGGTGGTCAGCACCGCGAACGTGCCCGCCAGGATCAGCCCGGCCGAGGAGATGACCCCGCCGGTGCGTACCAGCGAGGTTCGCAGGGCTGTCGCAGGGGGAGTGGAGACCAGCTCCTGGCGGTAGCGACTCAGCAGGAAGATCGTGTAGTCCACGCCGAGGGCGACCAGGAATACCAGGACGTACACCGCGACCCGGTTGCCGATCCCGGCGTCACCGCCCACGGTGACGGTGAGGAAGGTGGTCAGCCCGAGCGTGGCGGTCACCGACAGCACCAGTGTGCCGACCAGGTAGAGCGGGGCGAGTATCGAGCGCAACAGCAACCCCAGCACCGCGGCGACGATCAGCAGCACCGCCACCGCCACCACCGCGGTGTCGCGGCCGAGATCCGCGCGGGTGTCGGCGGCCTCGGCGGTGGGGCCGCCGACGAGCACCCGGTCGGTATCCAGACCGGTGGCGCTTGCGACCGCGGTGCGCATCTCACCGACCCGGTCCAGGGCTCCGGGCCCGTACGGATCGTCGGCGAAGACGATCTCGATCGCGGCGGTCTGACCATCGTCGCCGGGACGGGGCGTGCCGACACGGACGACCCCGTCGAGGTCGGCGGCCTCGGCGGCGGCGGACCAGGTCGCACCCGGGTCGGCGCCGTCGGCGTGAACGTACAGGGTGGCGGGCGCGATCTCGCCGGGACCGTAGGCGGCGGCGATCATGTCACGGCCGGTCTCGGACTGGGTCTCGGCGCGGAATCCGCTGATGAAGTCGTAGCTCTCCTTGTATCCGGTCAGCCCGGCGGTGAGTACCACCAGCACCGCCAGTCCACCGGCGAGTACCGCCGCAGGGCGCCGGGCGACGGTGTCGGCGACACGGTTCCAGATGCGTCCGGTGCCGCGGGCGGCGGTCTTCTCGACCGACGCCGGCCAGAACAGGGCGCGGCCGAACAGCAGCATCACCGCGGGCACGAAGGTGAACGCCACCGCCCCCATCGAGGCGACTCCGAGTGCCAGGTAGGGGCCGAATCCGCTGAGCGCCGGGGAGACCGCGAGCAGCAGAGCCATCATCGCCAGCACGATCGTCGACACGCTCGACACGATGGCCCCGGTCACGCCGCGCATGGCGCTGCGCATCGCGGCGGGCAGGTCATCGGTCTCGGCGATCGCCTCGCGGTAGCGGGCGATGACGATCAACGCGTAATCGGTGCCCACTCCGAACAGCAGGACCGTCATGATCGACGAGGTCTGTGAGCTGATGGTGAACCAGCCGGCGTCGGCCATCAGCGCGCCGACCGTCTCGGTCAACCGCATCGCCACGCCGACGCCGGCCAGCGCGGCGACCACCAGCAGCGGCGACCGGTAGATCACCAGTAGCAGCACCACGACCAGACCGATCGTCGCCAGCAGCAGGGTGGTGCCGCCGGAGCGGAACACCTCGACCGTGTCGGTGGCGATGCCCGCAGGTCCGGTGACGGAGACCGTGGCCGACCCGGACGCTTCGGCAACGACCTCGCGCAGGTCGGTCACCGTGTCCTGGAACGCGGTGTCGGTCGGTTCTCCGGTGATCACCGCGATGAGCATCTCGGTGCTTTCGGCCCCGTCAGAGCCTGCCGGGGCGCCGGGGCCGACATGGGCGACCGCGTCCAGGTCGGCCGCGTCGATCGCATCGGTGATCCGGGCCGCGGCGTCTGCTGCCGGTTCATCTGCATCGTCGATGACGACCAGGGCGGGGGTGCCGTCGGCATCGGAGAACTGTGCGGCGGCCAGGTCGGCGGCGCGCATCGACTGCGCGGACGGGGCCGGGTCGTTGCCGCCGACGTCGTCTTTCACCGCGTCGAGCGAGGGCGCCACGGCGGCGAGGATCGCCACGACCACGATCCACGCGGCCACGACGACGCCGGCGCGGCGGCGCGAGCCGAACAGCAGAGCAAGGGCACGGGCGAGCATCGGCGGACCGACCTACCTTCCATTCGTCACCGGCAGGACCCGGCGGACACACGTCGAGTCCACCCGGCCGCGGCGCGGATCACCACTGCCGTGCGGCCGGAGTCGACCAGGACTTTCGATGGAGGTCGCCGAGCCTTCGTGCCCGGTACGATCCGGCAGGGTGGAGACCGTGCGACTGACCGGGGTGCGCCGACTGCGCTGGGGCCTGCATGCGCTGGTCGCGGTGCTGGCCTCGGCGGTGGCGGTACGTGCGCTCGTGCTCGACGCAGCGCAGGTCGGGGCGATCGTTACGGTCACTGCGGCGGTGATCGCGGTCGTGGTGATCGGCGCGTTCCGGATGCGCGGTCCGGTCGCCCGGGAGCTGTGGCTGGCTCTACTGGTGGCGCTGTGGCTGGTACTCACCGCGCTCGGCGCGGATGCGGCCTACATCTCCTTCGGGTTGATCCTGCTGGCCTTCGCCGAATCGACGCCGATCTTCGCGTCCGGGTGGACCGCGGCGATCACGGTGGCCAACATCGTCGTCGGCACCGTGCTCGGAGACCGCGGGATCGGGGTGATCGTGGGCTCGATCCTGGGCGCGGTCATCGGGGTGGTCGCCGGACTGGGGTTCCGGGTGCTGTTCCGCGAGACCGAGCAGCGTCAGCAGCTGATCGATCGGCTGCGCAACACCCAGGACGAACTGGCCGCAGAACAACGCCGCGCCGGTGAACTGGCCGAGCGGCAACGCCTGGCCCACGAGATCCACGACACGGTCGCCCAGGGACTGAGCAGCATCCAGATGCTGCTGCGCGCCGTAGACGGCGATCGACTGGACGGGCCGTCGGCCGACCGCCTGGACACCGCGTTGCAGTGCGCGGCCGCAGGCCTGGTGGACGTGCGCGGGCTGATCGCCGATCTGGCGCCGGGGGACCTGCACGGCGCCTCGCTGGCCGAGGCGCTCGAGCGGGTATGCCGGCGTGCCGGCACCGACCCGGTGGTCGATTTCGCCGTCCGCGGCCGGGTCCGAGCGATCCCGATGACCGTGCAGGCGGCGCTGGTGCGACTGACCCAGGGCGCGGTGTCCAACGTGGTGCGCCACGCCCGCGCCTCCCGGGCCCGGGTCGAGCTGGTCTACACCGATGATGAGGTGGGGTTGACGGTCGATGACGACGGCATCGGCTTCGACACCGCGATGCTGACCGATGACGGTGCGCAGACCTTCGGGCTCGACACCATGCGCAGGCGCGTGGCCGAACTCGGCGGTCACTGGTCGCTGGACTCGGAGCCGGGCCGCACGGTGCTGTCGGTGCGCTTCGGCCTGCCGGCCGGCTCGGCACCGGAGCGGCCCGCCGAACCGGTGGCGGTGACCCGATGATCCGTGTGGTGCTCGCCGACGACCATCCGGTGGTACGCGCTGGACTGCGTGCGATCCTCGACCGGTACGGCGACGACATGACCGTGGTCGGGGAGGCCGCCACCGGGGAGGAGGCACTCGCGCTGTGTGCGGCCCGGCAGGTGGACCTGGTGCTGATGGACCTGCGGTTCGCCCGCGAGATGTCGGGGGTCGAGGCCACCGGTGCGATCCGTGCCGCCCACCCCGACACCACGGTGCTGGTGGTGACCAACTACGACACCGACACCGAGATCCTGCGAGCGATCGAAGCGGGGGCCAGCGGGTATCTGCTCAAAGACTCCGATCCGCAGGATCTGCTGTCGGCGATGCGGGCCGCGGCCGGCGGAGAGACCGCCCTGTCGCCGGCCGTGGCCGGGCGACTGTTCGCCCGGCTGCACAAGCCGGAGCCGACGCTCACCGCCCAGGAGACCGCCGTGCTGGCGGAGGTCGCCCGGGGTGCATCGAACCGGGAGGTCGCCCGCGCGCTGTTCATCAGCGAGGGCACCGTCAAGGGGCACCTGACCGGAATCTTCGACAAACTCGGTGTGCGCACGCGCACCGCAGCCGTCGCGGTCGCCGAACGGCGCGGACTGCTCGAACCCGGCACGAGGCCGTGACCGGGATCGGACGCCGGCCCGGTCAGGCTGTGTCGCCGGGCAGGGCGGGTCCTAAGTATTCGTCTGCGTCGACGATCCGGTAGGCGTAGCCCTGCTCGGCTAAGAAGCGCTGCCGGTGCGCGGCGTACTCGGTGTCGAGGGTGTCGCGCGAGACCACCGAGTAGAAGTGCGCCTGCCCGCCGTCGGCCTTGGGGCGGAGCAGCCGGCCGAGCCGCTGCGCCTCCTCCTGGCGTGAACCGAAGGTGCCGGAGACCTGCACGGCCACCGCCGCCTCGGGCAGGTCGATGGAGAAGTTCGCCACGCGCGAGACCACGAGCGTGTCGATCTCCCCGGCCCGGAAGGCGTCGAAGAGCCGTTCACGCTCCTTCACCGGCGTCGAGCCCTGGATGACGGGGGCCTGGAGTTCGGCGCCGAGCTCGTCGAGCTGGTCGAGATAGGCGCCGATCACCAGCCGCTGGGTGTCCGGGTGGCGGTCTAAGATCGCGCGCACCACCGGCGTCTTGGTCGGGGCGGTGGCGGCGAACCGGTAGCGCTCATCGGATTCGGCCGTGGCGTAGGCGAGGCGTTCGGACTCGGTGAGGGTCACGCGCACCTCCACACAGTCGGCCGGGGCGATCCAGCCCTGCGCCTCGATCTCCCGCCAGGGCGCGTCATAGCGTTTGGGGCCGATGAGGGAGAACACGTCGCCCTCGCGCCCGTCCTCGCGCACCAGGGTGGCGGTGAGCCCGAGCCGGCGGCGCGACTGCAGGTCGGCGGTCATCCGGAACACCGGGGCGGGCAGCAGGTGCACCTCGTCGTAGACCACCAGCCCCCAGTCGTGGGCGTCGAACAGGTCCAGGTGCACGTATTCGCCCTTCGAGCGGCGGGTGATCACCTGATAGGTGGCGATGGTGACCGGCCGGATCTCCTTGCGTTCCCCGGAGTACTCGCCGATCTCGTCTTCGGTCAGCGAGGTGCGTTCGAGCAGTTCGCGGCGCCACTGCCGGCCGGCGACGGTGTTGGTCACCAGGATGAGCGTGGTGGCCTGCGCATCGGCCATCGCGGCCGCGGCCACGATCGTCTTGCCCGCCCCGCACGGCAGCACCACCACCCCCGACCCGCCGAGCCGGAAGGAGTCGGCGGCCAGGCGCTGATAGTCGCGCAGCTCCCACGGGTCGGTCTCGGTGTCGAGTGTGATCGGGTGCGCGGTGCCGTCGATGTAGCCGGCACGGTCCTCGGCCGGCCAACCGATCTTCAGCAGCGCCTGCTTGAGCCGGCCCCGCTCCGACGGGTGCACCACGACCGTCTCGTCGTCGATGCGCTGGCCGAGCATGGGGGTAATCTTCTTGTGCCGGAGCACCTCGGTGAGCACCGCGGTGTCGAGCCCGACCAGGCACAGCCCGTGCACGGGCGAATCGGTCAACCGCAACCGGCCGTAGCGGTCCATCGTGTCGGCCACATCGACCAGCAGCGACTGGGGCACCGGATAGCGCGAGTTGCTCACCAGCGCGTCGACGACCTGCTCGGCGTCGTGCCCGGCGGCGCGCGCGTTCCACAGCGCCAGCGGGGTGACCCGGTAGGTGTGCATGTGCTCGGGCGCGCGCTCGAGCTCGGCGAACGGGGCGATCGCGGCCCGGGCCTCGTCGGCCCGCGGATGGTCGACCTCCAGCAGCACCGTCTTGTCGGACTGGACGATCAGAGCGCCGTCGTTCACGACCCGGGTCACTTCCTCTCACGAACTCTCAAGGGGCCTGCCGGAGTCCGGGGCCCACCCACGCCATCATCCCCGCACCGGACGCCGTCGTGCAGAAGCGGGCGGTGACGGGCTCACACGGACGGGCGCGCCCCGGCCGACAGAGGCCGCCGATGCGGTCCGGTGCCGGGGCGGCGATGATGAAGCGCGAGAGAGCCGAGTCGGGAGATGCCTTTTCGTGGATGACATGAACTTGGGTGACATGAGCCCTGTGGTGAAGGAGATGATCGAAGACACCGTCATCCTCGGGGTGATCGACAAGATCTCGGTCCAATCCCTCGACGCCTTCGCCGAGACCGTGCTCGACGGCCCCGAGGTCAAGGCGGCCGTGCTCGAGTGTCTTGCGTATGTGCTCTCCCACGAGCTGATGATCATCTCGACCTTCGTCGACGGCAGATACATCCCCTACGCCGGGGACACGGCGGAGTTGATCCAGATGGTGTCCGAGAACTATCTGTACGACGACGAGCGGGAACCGCGCGGGGACGACTACACCTTCCTGTACTGGATGTTGAACACAGAGAAGGGGGATGAGCTGGGTAAGCGGTGGCTGGACGAGTTCCATCGAAGCCGCCGAGAGCGGTAGGCGCCCTGGCGACCGCCGAATATGCGGAGCAGGCGGGCTTTCATCGCATCTGGTCCGCCGAGCACCGTCTGCTCCGGTCGGGGCATCGAATCATCCGGAAATGTTGATCACGGCCGCGACGACGGCGACCTCGATCCGTCCGGGCTCGAGTGTGGTCGGCGCACTGTTGGAAGACCTACCCGCCACCGCCGGTGCGCGGGCTCAGTCCACCAGGGTGACCGTGGTGATCCGGTGTAGCGCGACCTCCACGGCTGCGTCGGTGACCGGGTCGCGCGCCGAGAGCACCCCGGCGGTGATGCCGACCGGTTCGACGATGCGGTGACGGACCTTCCCGGCCGCATCCACGTGCTCGAGTGCGACGGCGCGCCCCAGCCGGGCGGCGCGGGTGAGCAGTTCCATCGCCTGCGCCCCGCCCGCCCGCACCGCGGCTCCGCCGGCCTCGCCATCGGTGGCGGTGGCCCGGGCGATGCGGTCGGCGGCGCGTAGAGCGGCGACGACCTCGCGCAGGGCGGTGTCGTCGGCCCGCCCCGGATCGGGGCGGTGCACCGCGGTGCGCGTGCGCCGCGGGGTCGGCACCCGTGCCGGTGGGGGACGCAGGTCGATCACCGCGCCGGAGGCGTCCTCACCGACCGCGGCCACCCCGGCCTCGGCGAGCCGATCGAGCACCAGGGCGAGCTCCAGCGGGCTGACCGCCACGGTGGGGGCGATGGTGCGCAGCCCCAGTTCGGGCACCGCGGTGAGTGTCTCGGCGAGCACCGCGGGATCGTCCGCGCGCAGGAAACAGCCCGCATAGCCCACGCGCAGCCGGCCGTGCCGGCGCGCCACGTCGTCGATCATGAAGGTGAGCGACTGCGGCACGGGCGTGCGCGAGATCTCGGCGAAGACCCCGTGCAACTCCTCGGCGCCGTAGCCGGCGTCCATCGCCGCGCGCAGGGTGTGCTCACCGATCCGGTAGACCGTGGCCGGACCGGTCGATTCGACCTCACCGAGCAGATCCAGCCGCGCGGCCAGTTCCGCGATCGGCGGGCCGGGCACGATCATCGTCAGATCGGCCTGCAGCAGCACATGATCGACCGGCTCGGGCAGGGCCGCGGCCATCGCCGCATAGGGGTCGTGGTCGGTGATCAGCAGCCGTCCCGGCTCGGTCAGTGCGCCGCGGGCCACCAACCCGAGCGC
>JAJYRZ010000153.1 GCA_021793835.1 Actinomycetes bacterium
TCGGGGCCGGCCCGCAGCAGTACACCGCGGCGGTGTGCCCGTCCCGCCCGCCTGACAGGGCCGGGCCGAGCAGTTCGGCCGCCGCAGGCGGGCCGGCGCCGTCGTCCAGCCGGACGGCCGCGCGGGGCCCGAGGGCGCGCACCTGGTCGCGCAGCGGGGTGGCCGCGGCGGAGCGACCGGTGAGGATCAGCGACCAGTCCAGCCCTGCGGCCGCGGCGGCGCGGGCCATCGGCAGGATCGCGGTGATGCCGATGCCGCCGGCGATCAGCCGGACGTGTGCGGGCGCGCCGGCGGCGGACTCGGGCAGGAACGCGAAGGCGTTGCGCGGGGTGGAGACCTCCACGGTGGCGCCGGGCCGGAGGAACCGGTGCAGTTCGGCCGAGCCGGCCCCGCCGGGCACCAGGCGGATCGCGATGCGGTAATGGTCGGTCGCGGCCGGATCGGACCACAGCGAGTAGTGGCGGCGCAGCCCCGAGGGCAGGGTCAGCTCGACGTGCGCGCCCGGGGTCCACGGGGCCAGCGGCGCCCCGCCCGGATCGGCCAGGGTCACCGCGAGCACCGGGGTGTCGCGCGCGATCAGCGCGGTATCGGTGACGGTGAGCACGCGGGTGTCGGGCACCGGCGCGGCGGCCGGGCGCCGGCGCCGCGGCACCCCGGTGGTCCACCACAGGTAGGCGCCGATGGCCCGGTCGAGCAGCCACAGGGTGCGGTCCGCACCCGTGCCGGAGGCCCTGCCGGGGACCGCGTCGTAGGCGCCGGGAGGACCGGGCCAGTCGGGGCCGACGGGGGCGCGTGCGGCGTCGGCGGCGGCGCGGGCGGTCATCGGGGCTCGGCTCCGCGCCGGGCGGACGGGGAGACCGCGAGATAGGCCAGGGCCTGTGCGGTGTCGCCGACCGCGGCGGGGGAGTAGCGCGGGTGCAGGCAGCCGGCCGCGCTGGCGAGCAGGCGGGGGATGTGCGGGAAGGTGCCGCGGCGCATCGAGCCGACCAGGGCGCGCGCGATGCCCGGATAACCCAGGTCGGGCAGGTCCGGATCGGCGCGCACCAGGTGTCGGGTGTTGCGCAGGATCAGCGCCAGCAGCGCGCCGACCCCGACCACCATCGCGAGGTTCCGGCGCACATAACCGACCTGCAGGTACAGCACCAGATCGTGGGCGACGTGCCGGTGCTCGACCTCTTCGGCGCCGTGCCAGCGGAACAGATCCAGCATCTCCGGATCGGCGCCGTGGGACTCCAGGTCGGCGTTCAAGATCCAGTCGCCCAGATAGGCGAACAGGTGCTCGAGCCCGCCGATCAGCGCGGCCCGGTCGAGCAGGTGCTGGGCGGCCCGGCGCGGTGAGGCGCCGGTGCGCGGGCCGACCACCCGGCGGAACAGGAAGCGGGCCTGGGCGATCAGCGGGGCCGGATCGATGCCGTGGGCGCCGTACACCCCGTGCAGGACCTCCTCGTGGGTCTCGGCGTGCATCGACTCCTGGCCGACGAAGCCGAGCACCTCTCGGCGCAGGCGCTCGTCGGTGATCTGCGGGGCGAGCTCCAAGAAGGTCGCACAGAACATGCGCTCGCCCTCGGGCAGCAGGAAGTTCAGCGCGCCGATCGCATGGGAGGCGATCGGATCGTCGGCGATCCAGTGCAGCGGGGTGGTCGACCAGTCGTGCACCACGTTGCGCGGGCGCAGCTCCACGCGCCCCGGATCGGCCGTCACCGCACCGGCTTCGCTGGTCATCGCCCGTCCTCCCCGTCGTGATCCCGGCATCGGAATCTGAATGTTACCGACAGTAACGGGTAGATGGAAGTGTCGCACGTGCGGCGCCGCGCACGGTCAGAGTCGGCCCCCTGGCCACGACGGGGGCGCCGGTGGTCCGGGCGGTGCCGGGACTACAGTCCCGCGGCCGCCTCGAGTCCGGTGAGCAGCTCGTGCGGCTGACCGAACAGCTGGGCGGTGCCGTGCGCGCGCTTGAAGTACAGGTGCGCGTCGTGCTCCCAGGTGATCGCGATGCCGCCGTGCAGCTGGATGGCCTCACCGGCGACCGTTTCGAAGGACTCGGCACTGTAGGCCTTGGCGGTGGCCGCAGCGGTGGCCGAGAGCGACTCGGCGGCCGCCAGCGCGATCGACCGGGAGGTCTCCACCAGCACGTACAGGTCGGCCATCCGGTGCTTGAGCGCCTGGAAGGAGCCGATCACCCGGCCGAACTGCTTGCGCTGTCCGGTGTACTCCACGGTCAGCTCGAGCAGGTGCTCGGCCGCACCGACCGCCTCGGCCGACAGTGCGGTCAGTGCGATGGCGCGGACCCTCTCCACCGTCTCGGCGCCCGCGCCGATGACGGTGCCGGTGGCGCCGGAGAAGGCCACCCGGGCCAGCGGGCGGGTCGGATCCATCGCCGCGGTGACCTCGACCTCGACCCCGGCCGCGTCGGCCGGCACCTCGACCAGGACCGGGCCGGAAGCCGCGGCGGCGACCACGATGAACGTGTCGGCGTAGTGTCCGCCGATCACGTAGTGCGCGGTGCCGTCCACGGTGGTCTCGCCGGCATCGGCCGAGGCCGTGACCGGCAGGCCGGAGGCGGTCCAGCCGCCGCGCTCACCCGCCCAGCAAAGCCCCAGATTCGCGGCGCCTGCGGCCACGTCCGGAAGCAGGCGGGCACAGGCCTCTGCGTCCCCGCCGGCGAGCACCGCCTGCGCGCCGAGCACGACCGAGCCCAGCAGCGGGGAGGGCACCAGGTTGCGGGCCAGTTCGGCGAGCACCAGGTGGGTCTCGAGGTAGCCGACCCCGATCCCGTCGTACTCCTCCGGGATCGACAGGGCGGCCACCCCGATCTGCTCACACAGCACCTGCCACAGGGCGGTGTCGTAGCCGAGCTCGGTCTCGGTGGCGGCGCGCACGGCGGCCGAATCGGCACGCCTAGCGACCACCTCGCGCACGGTCTGGGCCAGGGCGCGCTGCTCCTCGGTCAGCGGGCCGGCCTCGGACAGCGAGATCGCAGAACTCACAGTGCCTCCATGACCCGGTCGCGGTGCACCCGTTCGGTGCCCCAGGCGGTGACCAGGGCGCGGGCCTTGGTCAGGTACAGCGACAGGTCGTGCTCCTGGGTGTAGCCGATAGCACCGTGGACCTGCAGGGCGATGCGCGCCGAGTGGTAGGCGGCCCGCGTGCAGGCCACCTTCGCGGCCGAGACGTCGCGGCGGGCGGTGTCGGTCCCGTCGCGCACCGCCAGGGCGGCGGCGTGCAGCAGCGGCTGCGCCATCTCCACGTCGACCGCGACCCCCGACAGGTGGTGCTTGATCGACTGCTGGGAGCCGATGGCCCGGCCGAACTGCTTGCGCTGGCTGGCGTAGTCCACGCTCATCTCGAGCATCATCCGGCCCAGGCCCTGGGCCTGGGCGGCGGTGACCAGGGCGCCGAGGTCCTCGGCCGCTCCGCGCTGCGCGTCGTCGACCGTGCCGAGCGCCTCGCCGGCCACGGCGGTGAACAGCTTGCGGGCCGGATCGACCGAGACGTGCTGCTCACCCGGGGTCGCCAGCGACACGGTGTCCGCGTCGAGCGCGAGCACGGTGTCGGCGACGTCCGCGTCGACCGCGTACGGGGTGATCGGGGCGGCGGCCACGGTGGCCAGCGCGCCCTCGGCGAGCGCCTCGAGCCGGTCGGGGGCGACCGCGGCCAGCAGGGTCGGGGCGACCGCGAGGGTCTCGGCGATCGGGCCGGGCACGGCGTGGCGGCCCAGCTGCTCGGCCGCGACGGCCAATGCGATCGGATCGCCGATCCCGCCGTGGCTCTCGTCGATGCCCAGGGCGCTCACGCCGGTCTCGGCGAGCTGGGACCACACGGCAAGGCCCGGCGCGGTGTCACCGGTGTTCCAGGCGCGGATGACCGCGGGCAGGTCGGCCTTGCCCAGCAGGGCGTCGACGCTGGCCGCGAAGTCGAGGTGGTCGGTGTCGAGGGTGAATCTCATCGGTCCGCCTTCGGTAGGCCGAGGAGTCGCTCGGCGATGACGTTCTTCTGGATCTCGTTGGTGCCGGCGTAGATCGGGCCCGACAGCGAGAACAGGAACCCGTCGACCCAGGGACCCATCACCTCGCCCTCGGCGCCGAGGATCTCGAGTGCGGTCTCGTGGGTGGCCACGTCCCACTCGGACCAGAACACCTTGTTGATCGACGATTCGGCGCCGAGCTGGCCGCCGTCGTCCAGCCGGGTGACCGTGGCCCAGGTGCTCAGTTCATAGGCGCGCGCACCGATCCACGCGTCGACCACGCGGTCGCGCAGCGCGGTGTCGGACTGGTCGGCCCTGTCCCGGTAGAGCGCGAGCAGCCGGTCGGTGGTGGCCAGGAAACGGCCCGGGCTGCGCAGCGACAGGCCGCGCTCGTTGCTGGCGGTGGACATCGCCACCCGCCAGCCGTTGCCGACCTCGCCGATGACGCCCGAGTTCGCCGGATCCGCCTCGTCGTCGGGGACGAACACGTCCTCCAAGAACAGTTCGGCGAAACCGGGCAGCCCGTCGAGCTGGTCGATCGGGCGCACGGTGACGCCCTCTGCGCGCAGATCGAACATGAAGTAGGTCAGGCCGCGGTGCCGCTCGGTGCCCGGCTCGGAACGGAACAGCCCGAAGCCCCAGTCGGCGAAGGTCGCCCGCGAGCTCCAGGTCTTCTGCCCGCTCAGCAGCCAGCCGCCGTCGACCCTGGTGGCGGTGGCGCGCAGGCTCGCCAGGTCCGAACCGGACTCCGGCTCCGACCAGGCCTGGGCCCACACGTCGTCGGCACGGGCCATGCGCGGCAGGATCTTGGCCAGCTGCTCCTCCTTGGCGTGCTCGAACAGGGTGGGGGCGAGCAGGAAGATCCCGTTCTGTCCCACCCGGCCCGGCGCGCCGGCGCGGTAGTACTCCTCCTCGAAGATCACCCACTGCTGCAGGGTGGCGTCGCGGCCGCCGTACTCGGTCGGCCAGCTGACCACCGACAGCCTGGCGTCGGCCAGGGTGCGCTCCCACTGCCGGTGGGCTTCGAAGCCCTCGGCGGTGTCCATCGAGGGCAGCGGCTCGGCCGGTACGTGTTCACGGAGGAAGGTGCGGACCTCGTCGCGGAAAGCGACGGTGTCGGCATCGAATTCGAGGTCCACTAGGCGTCGTCCTTTTCTTGCGGTGACAGGGGGCGGGCGGAGGCGGTCACTTGCCGTCCCGCAGGTCGTTCTTGAGCACCTTGCCCGAGGCGTTGCGCGGTAGTGCGTCCACGAACCGGACCGACCGCGGGTTCTTGAAGTTGGCCAGGTGCTCGCGGCAGTAGTCCAGCACGTCGGCCTCGGTGAGCGTGTGGCCGTCCTTGATCACGATGAAGGCCCGGCCCACCTCGCCCATGCGCTCATCGGGCACACCGATCACGGCCGACTCGGCGACCGCGTCGATGCGGGCCAGCGCGTCCTCGATCTCGGCCGGGTAGACGTTGAAGCCGCCGGAGATGTACATGTCCTTGAGCCGGTCGGTGATGTCGACGTAACCGCGGTCGTCGATCGTGCCCACATCGCCGGTGTGCAGCCAGCCGTCGACGATGGTCTCGGCGGTGGCCTCCGGGTCGTCGAGGTAGCCGAGCATGACGTTGTCCCCGCGCACGAGGATCTCGTCCTTGTCGCCCAGGCGCACCTCCATGCCGGGGATCGCCCGGCCCGAGCTGGTGGACACGGTCACCGGGTCGTCGTCGGTGCGGCACATGGTGATCACCACGGCCTCGGTCTGGCCGTAGGCGGTGAGCACGGCGTCGAAGTTCAGTTCACGCTGCATCCGCTCGACCAGGGCGACCGGCACCGGCGCTGCGCCGGTCACGGCCAGGCGCAGCGAGGACAGGTCGTAGTCGGCGCGCTCGGGGTGGTCGAGGATCGACTGGTAGATCGTCGGGGCGCCCGGCACCACCGTGATCTTCTGCTCCGCGATCACGCTCATCACCGCCGCCACGTCGAACACGGCCATCGGCACGATCGTCGCCCCGTGCAGCAGGCACACCAGGAAGCCGGCCTTGTAGCCGAAGGAGTGGAAGAACGGGTTGATCACCAGGTAGCGGTCGGCCGCGGTGATCTCGGCGCACTCGGCCCAGGCCTCGGCGATGCCGACGGTCTGCCGGTGTGCGGTGAGCACACCCTTGCTCTTGCCGGTGGTGCCGGAGGTGAACAGGATGTCGGCCAGGTCGTCGCCGGTGACCGCGTCGGCGCGCGCCTCGACCTCGGCCGGGTCGGCGCCCGCGCCGAAATCGGCCAGATCGGCCCAGTCGACCACCTCCGCGCCGGGCAGGGTGGGCACGGTCGGGGTGGGCCCGTCGCGCAGCGGACCGCCCATCGCCGGCAGCCGCACCGCCAGGCGCAGCCGCGGCAGGCCCTGGGCGTCGTCGGCGGCGACCGCGGCCAGTTCGCCGAGCCGGTCGTAGCCGAGGAACTTCTCCGGCACGAACACGGCGGCCGCATCGGTGCGCGTCAGCAGGTCGAGCGCCTCGTGGGCGGTGTAGCGGGTGCTGATCGGCACCAGCACCGCACCGACGTACTGCGCGGCCAGCGCCGACTCGACCCAGTGGTGGGTGTTCGGCGCCCACACCGCGACTCGATCGCCGGCTGCGATGCCGCCCGCGACCAGGGCGCGACCGATCAGGCGCACCCGGTCGAGCAGGTCGGGGTAGGACAGGCGCAGATCGCCGTCGACGATGGCGGTGCCACCGGAAAACGACTCGGCCGCGCGCCGCAGGACCTGGGGTGTGGTCGTGGCGGATTCGGTGCTCAAGAGCTCTCCTCGGCTGCAGATGGCGTCGTGTGGACGAGAACCAGCCTATACACAAGCAAGTGCTTGGTAGGGTATCGTATCCGTGTGGTTGAGATCCAGAATGCCGAAGACGCCGCCTTCGCCGCCGAGGTGCGCGAATGGCTGGCGGAGAATCTGACGGGTAAGTTCGCCGCACTCAAGGGCCTCGGCGGCCCGGGCCGGGAACACGAGGCCTTCGAAGAGCGCCTGGAGTGGGACCGGCACCTGGCCGCGGCCGGGTGGACCTGCCTGGGCTGGCCGGAGAAGTACGGCGGCCGCGGCGCGACGATGGAGCAGCAGGTGCTGTTCCACCTCGAGTACGCCCGCTCGGGTGCCCCGGCGCGGGTGAGCCACATCGGCGAGGAACTGCTCGGCCCCACCCTGATCGCCTTCGGCACCGAGGAGCAGAAGCAGCGCTTCCTGCCCGGGATCCGCAACGTCACCGAACTGTGGTGCCAGGGCTACTCCGAGCCCGGCGCCGGCTCCGACCTGGCCGGGGTGTCCACCACCGCCCGGCTCGAAGACGGCAAGTGGGTGGTCAACGGCCAGAAGGTGTGGACCTCGCTGGCACACCTGTCGGACTGGTGCTTCGTCATCGCCCGCACCGAGCCCGGCTCGAGCCGGCACAAGGGCCTGAGCTACCTGCTGGTGCCGATGGACCAGCCGGGCGTGGAGGTGCGCCCGATCGTCCAGCTGACCGGCACCTCGGAGTTCAACGAGGTCTTCTTCACCGACGCGGTCACCGAGGCCGAGCTGATCGTCGGCGAGCCCGGCCAGGGCTGGGGGGTCGCCATGGGCACCCTCGCCTTCGAACGCGGCGTGGCCACCCTCGGCCAGCAGGTCCAGTTCGCCGGTGAGCTCGCCGCACTGACCGAGGAGGCCAAGGCCTCCGGCGCGGCCGACAACCCGGTGATCCGGGAGCGGATCACCCGCGCCTGGGCGGGCCTGGAGGTCATGCGCGCGCACGCCACCCGCACGCTCGGCGAGGGCAACACCGAGATCGCCGGCGCCCCGTCGGTGGCCAAGCTGC
>JAJYRZ010000003.1 GCA_021793835.1 Actinomycetes bacterium
GTCCTTCGACGACGCCGCGGTGTTCGACGAGGTGATCGTCGACTCGCCCACCCCGGGCACCGAGATCGAGATCCGGTCGGCGCCCAGCCCCGATGCGACCCTGGACCAGATGTCGGTGCTCGGCCGCGCCACCGTCGGCGAGGGTCCGACGGCGATCGAGATCGATCAGGATCAGCCCAACCGGTTCATCCTGGTGTGGATCAGCAAGCTCGGCGGCGAAGAGGGCGCCTACCAGTCCTCGGTGTCGGAAATCACATTCCTGGCCCGCGAGTGACGATCGGCGGGCTAATGTTCGGCCCGTGCCTAAAGAGAGGGGGCGAAGCGGTTCGGCGCTCAGCGACGCCGCACTGCTGGCCGCGCACGTCCGGGGGGATGACCGCGCATTCACAGAACTGATCCGTCGTCACGAGGATTATCTGTGGGCGGTCGCTCGGCGTACCTGCCGTTCGCCAGAAGACGCCGCTGACGCTCTACAGGACGCGCTGCTGGCCGCGCATCGCCGCGCCGGCGGTTTCCGCGGTGACAGCGCCGTGCGGTCCTGGCTGCACCGGATCGTGGTCAACGCCTGCTTCGACCGGCTCCGCCGCGACGCGGCGCGGCCGACCACGGCGCTGCCCGAACACCACGATCACGGACCGCCGGACCGGATCGACCACTACGACCGGCTCGACACCGCCCTGGTGGTCCACCGCGGACTGGCCCGGCTGTCGCCGGACCACCGAGCGGTACTCACCGCGGTCGATCTGGAGGGCCGCTCGGTGGCCGAGGCGGCCGCCGCGCTGGGCGTGCCGGTCGGCACGGTCAAAAGCCGTGCGGCCCGGGCCCGGCTCCGGCTGGCCGAGATCCTGGGCCATCTGCACGAATCGGAGCCTGTCGACGGAACCTGATCGGTGTCCCGCACGTCTTAACACCGATGCCCGCAACACACCGGAGGAGGGGAGGACCATGACCGGCACGCACCGCCCGGACCCGGCCGACGATTCCCCGGTGTCCGCGGAGCTGATCGCCGACCTGCACGCCGGTGTGCTCACCGGTGTCGACGCCGCGCGGGTGCGCCGGGCGGTCGAGACCGAACCGGAGGCCGCCGCGGTGTACCGGGCGCTCGACGCGGCCGAGGCCGACCTGTCGGCAGCCGCTGAGGCGTATCGGGCCCCGCACACCGTGGAGCCGGTGCCGCCGGCGGTGCGGGCCCGCCTGGACCAGACGCTCGCGCAGATCACCGCCGCGACGGGCCCCGATCCCGAGCCGGACGCGCCGCTGATCCCGGACGCCGTCGCCGTGACCGGGTCGCGGCCGCGGCGCCGGCGCGCATCCCTGCTGGCGGCCGCCGCGGCGATCGTCGGGCTCGGCGGGGCCGGGATCGGCGTGTGGGCCGCCCAGACCCCGGTGGACACCCCGGTGACCGACCTGATCGCGGCCGAACAGCCCGCCCCGACACCCACCGACGATGAGGACGATGCGCCGGTCGCCGTGGCGGCCGGACTGCAGATCGATCCGACCGCCCTGCTGGGCGACCCGATCCCCGGCCCGCTGGCCGACCCGGACCGCCTGGCCGGCTGTCTGGCCGCCCACGATCTGCCCGCCGGCACCGCGGTCCTCGGCGCAGGTCCGGGCGCGGTCGACGACCGCGACGGCACCGTGCTGCTGATCCCGGGACCACGGCCGCCGATGCTCACCGTGCTGGTCGTCGGACCGGACTGCGGCCCGGGCGAGCCGGATCTGCTCGCCCGCAACACCACCGGCGGCTGACCGGCGCTTCCGGCCCCGGGAACATCGGTGCCTACACTTGCTGTTGATAAGGACAGCAGTGATCTCCCGTGACCGCCCCTCGCGGCCGGCCGCGGCCGATCATCCCCGCACCTTGCCCCCTTGGAAGGACCTATGAGCGACTCGACCGTGCACGACCTGATCATCGTCGGTTCCGGCCCCGCCGGATACACCGCCGGCGTCTACGCCGCCCGGGCCGAACTGAACCCGGTGCTGTTCGAGGGCTTCCAGTTCGGCGGCGCCCTGATGACCACCACCGATGTGGAGAACTTCCCGGGCTTCAAGGACGGGATCATGGGCCCGGAGCTGATGGACCAGATGCGTGAACAGGCCATCCGGTTCGGGGCGGACGTGCGCACCGAGGACGTCGAGGAGATCGACCTGTCCGGTGAGATCAAGACCGTCACCGTGGACGGCACCGTGCACCGTGCCCGCGCGCTCGTGCTGGCGATGGGTTCGGCCGCCCGCTACCTGGGTGTGCCGGGCGAGCAGGAGCTGCTCGGCCGCGGCGTCAGCTCGTGCGCGACCTGCGACGGCTTCTTCTTCCGCGACAAGGAGATCGCGGTCATCGGCGGCGGCGACACCGCGATGGAGGAGGCCCTGTTCCTCACCCGGTTCGCCAGCTCGGTGACCATCATCCACCGCCGCGAGGAGTTCCGGGCCTCGCAGATCATGCTCGATCGGGCGCGTGAGCACGAAAAGATCACCTTCCGCACCAACACCCGGGTCACCGAGATGCTCGGGGACACCACCGCCACCGGCCTGCGCCTGGTCGACACGGTGACCGGCGAGGAGTCGGTGATGGACGTGTCCGGGATCTTCGTAGCCATCGGCCACGATCCGCGCAGCGAACTGGTCACCGGTCAGCTCGACACCCGCGAGGGCGGCTACGTCTCGGTCGCCTCCCCGTCGACGGCCACCTCGGTGCCCGGGGTGTTCGCGGCCGGAGACCTGGTCGACGACCAGTTCCGCCAGGCGGTCACCGCGGCCGGCACCGGCTGCTCCGCGGCGATCGAGGCGCAGCGCTGGCTGGCGGAGAACCCCGCCTGAGCACACGTCCCCACACAGCGAGCGAGAGGGATCAGCCGATGAGCGCCGTCGTCACCGTGACCGAGGACGAGTTCGATGCGGTGGTCAAAAGGTCCGACCGGCCCGTACTGGTCGACTTCTGGGCCACCTGGTGCGGGCCGTGCAAGATGATCGCGCCGATCGTCGACGAGCTCGCCCGCGCCCACGGCGAGTCGATGCTCTTCGTCAAGGTCGACATGGACGCCGCATCGCGACTGCAGCGCAGCCTGCAGATCATGTCGCTGCCGACCCTGATGGTCTTCCACGGTGGGGACGTGGTCGGCGAACTCACCGGGGCGCAGTCGAAGAAGAAGATCGTCAAGCTGATCACCCCGTTCCTGTGACACCGGCCCGGCACCGTGGCCACCTCGCGGGGGAAAGCACCGTATCCTGTCGGAGATCCCCGCATCGCGGCGCGACGGCCCGCCGGCGGTGATCGGACCGTCGCCGGGCGTCCGGGACGGTTTAGGAATCGACAACGAGAGGGGTCACGGCGGCATGCAGTTGTACAGCCTCGGCGACACCGGTCCCGAAGTATCGGAGATCCGCGCCAAGCTGACCGCCCTGGGACTGCTCGACGGAGTCGAAGCCATCGATCCCACCGTGGAGGTGGGCAGCGAACGGTGGACCAGCCGCGAGTCGGTGTACAACGAGGCGGTCGATCTGGCCGTGCGCACCTTCCAGCAGCAGCGCGGGCTGCTGGTGGACGGCATCGTGGGCCCCTCGACCTATCACGCGCTGCACGGGGCGACGTTCCGCCTCGGTGCGCGCACCCTGTGGTACCAGCTCGCCGCCCCGATGCACGGCGACGATGTGGCCACCCTGCAGCTGCGGCTGCAGGACCTGGGCTTCTATCACGGCATGGTCGACGCGTACTTCGGGCCGATCACCCACGACGCGCTGGTGAACTACCAGACCGAGTACGGCCTGGCCGCCGACGGCATCTGCGGTCCCGGCACGCTGCGGTCGCTGGAGTTTCTGGGCACCCGGGTCACCGGCGGTTCCCCGCACGCGCTGACCCAGCATGAGAACGTGCGCAACTCCGGCCCGCAGCTGGCCGGAAAGCGCATCGTCATCGATCCGGGCCTGGGCGGACTGGAGCCGGGGCTGACCTTGGACGGGCCGGACGGGCCGGTCACCGAAGCCGAGATCACCTGGGATCTGGCGCACCGGCTCGAGGGCCGGATGTCGGCCGCCGGCATGGAGACGATGCTCACCCGCGGCCGGCGCAACAATCCGACGATCGCCGAGCGGGCCGAGGCCGCCAACGCCTTCGGCGCCGATCTGATGGTCTCGCTGCAGTGCGCGACCGCGACCACACCGCGCCCGAACGGGGTGGCCACCTTCCATTTCGGCACCCTGCACGGCTCGCACTCGATGATCGGCTCGATCCTGTCGGACTTCGTCCAGCGCGAGATCGTGGCGCGCACGGCGCTGCGGGACTGCCGCAGCCACGGCCGCACCTGGGAGATCCTGCGGGCCACCCGGATGCCGACCGTGCAGATCGACGTCGGTTATCTGACCAACGAGTCCGATGCGGCGGTGCTGACCAACCCGCACAACCGGGACGTGATCAGCGAAGCGATCGTGGTGGCCGTCAAACGGCTGTACCTGCTCGACCGCGACGATCAGCCCACCGGCACCTACACCTTCTCCGAACTGCTCGCGGCCGAGACCTCACCGCGGGAGTGACGCCCGGCGCCGGACGGACGGCGGCGACGCTAGTCCCGGGCGCTCCGGCGCTCGGCGCGCGGCCTCGATCCGGTCCCGGCATAGGCACCGCTACGGGCGGTGCGCCACGACAGGTCGGGGGAGATCCCGCCCGCGGCCGCCGCCTCGTCGAACAGTCGGTCCAGCGCGGCCTCGACCTCGTTCTTCCACGCCAGGTCCCGGCCCAGCTCCAGCCGCAGGCGCGGGAACCGGTGGTGCGGTGCGATCACCGAGAATCCGAGCTCTTCGAGCCAGGCCGCCGGGATCATGCAACGCGCCGGGGTGCAGTCGCCGACCGCGGCCGCCGCGGTGTCCCGACGCAGATCGGCCGGATCGATCCGGTCGTCGCCGGCGTCCCGGTAGCCGAAGGCCTCGATCGCGCGCACACCGCGCCCCATCAGGTCACCGACCACCGCGTCGACCAGGGGAGTGATGAAGCTGAACGGGGCCTGCGCCTCGCTCAGCCCGATCGAGGTCAGCACGATCGCGTCCACGCTCACCGGACCGGTGGGCAGCAGCCGGGCCCGCGGCACCTCGGCGGGCGGGGCGTAGAGCGCGACGCCCTGCAGACCGTCGCCCTGCCACACCATGCGCCCGCACGAGCCCCACTCGATGAGCAGACCGGTGATCCATGCTTCCTTGGCCATCGCCGGATCGTCGACGGTGTCGCCGCGGGAGGGATCGAACTCCCAGTAGAGGCATTCGCGCCAGTGCCGGTCGAGCCGGTGCAGATCCTCCAGCGCCAGCGGAGTCGTTCGGATCGTCATCGCTGCATCTCCTGGCTCATCCCACGGCCGTGTCGGCCGGCCTGCCCGATCGGCCCCGCAGGCGACTGCCGGCCGGTCCGACCCTCAGGGTAGTGGACGGGCTTTCCGCGGGGCGTGCCGCGACCCTCGAACCAGGATCGTCGGTGTCCCACAGGATCCCTCATGGAATGTTTCGTCACGTGACACCTGGGGTGTCCGTGTACTGCTCCGCAACGGTTTCAGCCGTCCGCGGACTGGCCCTCTTCGACGTTCATCAACCGCAGGATCCTTTCGAGATCATCGACGGTCGAGAACTCGACGACGATCTTGCCCTTGCGCTTGCCGAGGTTGACCGTCACCTTGGTGTCGAAGTCGTTGGACAGCCGATCGGCCACCCGCTGCAGTCCCGGCATCTCGATGGGCTTGCGTCGCTTGGGTGCCTCGGCGCCGGCGGCCGCGTCCGCACCGGCCCGGTTGGCCAGCACCACGGCCTCCTCGGTGGCGCGCACCGTCATGCCCTCGGCGACGATCCGGGCGGCCAGCTGCTCCTGTGCCTCGGCGCCCGCCTCGAGCGAGAGCAGGGCACGGGCGTGGCCGGCGCTGAGGATCCCCGCGGCGACCCGGCGCTGCACCGGCACGGGCAGCCGCAGCAGGCGGATCGTATTGGACACCACCGGGCGTGAGCGCCCGATCCGCGCGGCGAGTTCCTCGTGGGTGACGTCGAACTCCTCGAGCAGCTGCTGATAGGCCGCCGCCTCCTCGAGAGGATTGAGCTGCACGCGGTGGATGTTCTCCAGCAGCGCATCGCGCAGCATCGCGTCATCGGCGGTCTCACGCACGATGGCCGGGATCGTCTCGATCTCGGCCACCCGGCTTGCACGCCATCGGCGCTCACCCATGATCAGCTGGAAGCGACCGTCCTCGATCTCCCGGACGACGATCGGCTGCATGAGCCCGAACTCGGTGATCGAGTGGACGAGCTCGGCCAGTGCTTCTTCGTCGAAGACCTGGCGCGGCTGCTTCGGGTTCGGCTCGATCGCCTCGACCGGGATCTCCCGATAGACCGCGCCGATCGAGTCGGTGCCCCCGTCTGCGGTGGGGGAGGGGAGGGGCGCTGCGGTGTCGTCGTCAGCCGCCGCGGTCTGCGACGCCGACTCCTGCTCCGGCTCCGGCGCACTGTCGTCGGCCTCGGTCTCCGGGCGCGGACCGCCGAGCACGACGTTGGCCGCGGCGTCTCCCATGCGCGGTCCCTCGGTGGGTCCGGTGGGGATCAGTGCGGCCAGGCCGCGCCCCAGTCCACCCCTGCGAGACTGACTCATTTCATTGCTCCTGACCGGTGTTCATCGCTGCCGCCCGCTCCGTCATCTCGCGGCCCGCATCCAGATAACTCAGTGCCCCACGGGATCCCGGGTCGTACTCCAGGATCGTCATCCCGTATCCGGGTGCCTCGGAGATCTTGACGCTGCGGGGGATCACGGTGCGCAGGACGATGTCACCGAAGTGCTTGCGCACCTCGTCGGCGACCTGGCCGGCCAGCTTGGTGCGGCCGTCGTACATGGTCAGCAGGATCGTCGACACGTGCAGAGAACGGTTCAGGTGGGCCTGGACCAGTTCGATGTTGCGCAGCAGCTGACCGACACCTTCGAGCGCGTAGTACTCGCACTGGATCGGCAGCAGCACCTCGCGGGCGGCGACCAGGGCGTTGACGGTCAGCAACCCGAGTGAGGGCGGGCAGTCGATCAGGACGTAGTCGATCTCCATCTCGTCGAGGATCGTCTCGTCGAGCGCATTGCGCAGCCGCCCCTCACGGGCGACCATCGACACCAGCTCGATCTCCGCACCAGCGAGATCGATCGTGGCGGGCACGCAGTAGAGGTTCGGATCGTGCGGGCTGGCGTGTACGGCCTCGCGCAGGTCGATCTCACCGATCAGTAGTTCGTAGGTCGACGGCACGCCCGAGCGGTGATCGACGCCGAGCGCCGTACTGGAGTTGCCCTGCGGATCCAGGTCGATGACGATCACGCGCTGGCCGTGTGCGGCGAGCGCCGCGGCGAGGTTCACCGCGGTCGTGGTCTTACCGACCCCGCCCTTCTGGTTCGCGATCGTGATGATCCGGCGCTGCGCCGGCCGGGGCAGGCCCTCGGTTCCATCGGCCCGGATGCCGACCACGGCGTCCCCCTCGCGCGCGCCGCCCGTCGACGGATCCCCGGGTGTTTCATGTGAAACATCGGTGCGGGTATCGGTCACTGCTCTGCCCCCTCATGGTCATCGGTCCGACGGACCGCGGTGGTCGTCGGCCGGACTTCATTGTGCCCGCTGGCGCCGCGGCCGGCGGCGTTCGCGGTCGGTCGCTGCGGCACGCGGCTCACCGGCGCCGTCCGCCCCGGCGGTGCGCGGCACGCACCGCCTGCACGATCGTGGTCGGCGTCTCGAGGAGCTCCTCACCGCTCAGCAGGACCTCGATCTCGACGACGCCGAGCCGATCCAGCGATGGACGGGCCCGCTCGATCTCGTCGGCCGCGGACGAGCCCTTGAGCGCCACCATCTTGCCGCCCTCACGGACCAGGGGCAGGGACCAGCCGAGCAGCTTCTCCAGCGGGGCCACGGCACGGGAGGTCACATAGTCGGCGCCGCCGACCTCCCGGATCACCCCGGGCTGTTCGGCGCGGCCGCGCACCACGGTCACCGGAAGGTCGAGATCCTTGACCACCTCACCGAGGAACGTGGTCCGTCGCAACAGCGGTTCGACCAGGACCACGGTCAGGTCCGGCCGTGCGATCGCCAGCGGGATGCCGGGCAGTCCGGCACCGCTGCCGACGTCGACCACCCGCGCCCCCTGGTCGACGACCTCGCCGAGCACGGCACAGTTCAGGATGTGCCGACTCCAGAGGCGGTCGACCTCGCGGGGGCCGATCAGTCCGCGGGTGACGCCCTCACCGGCGAGCCACTGCGCGTACTTAACCGCGATCGGTAACCGATCGCCGAAGATCTGCGCGGCTACGCCTTCGAGTTCGGCGGGGACCTGTGGTTCCACGTGAAACATCCTGACTGGTCGACAACGACATGCAGTTCTCAATACCGGCCGCACACATGCGGCGGTGCTGTCCGCCATTGTCCCGCGAAGGAGTGGACCTGCCAAATGAAACGCGATGACCGCCCCTGCTCACGCCTGCGGTTCACACCGGCCGGACACCGGGGATCACACACACATCGGCCCACCGAACCTTCCGTGGAGGGTCCCAGCCCGGCGGCCGAGAGGATGGGCGCCCCTCCCTGCGATAGGGGAGGGGAGGGGTTCGTGGCGTTCGATCCGGTCCCACGAATCTGCCGGCCGGCCCATCGGTGGCCGCCATCCGAGCGGAGCTCGGCGATGCATAGGCCGGTGTTCACCGCCGCTACCGTTTCACGTGAAACGGATCGACACGGGTGAGGCTGCCACGATGAGGGGAAGTCGGGCCGGTCGACGAGGCGGCGGACGATCGCCTGCGGTCGGTGTCAGCGAACCTTCGATAGGGAACTCATAGGCTCCGACGGTGAGCGTCAAGCACACACGCCCAAGCACTCGTCCCTGATCGTGAGACATCCACCGACACCGGGGCGGGAGTCTTCCCTACGGGGTCGTACCAAGCACCGAGGCCCGCCCCGGCGTCGGCGTCACGACGACCGTGGCCGGTTACGTACAAGCCCGCGTGCAGTATTTATTCACGACGCCTACCGAACCGACCCGCACCTCGCGGTCCCGCGGCCATACGAAGTGCCGGATCGACGTGTTTCACGTGAAACTCCCGCGCCACCGAGCCCCTTGCCGGAGAACGACCCGGGAAGCCTGGCCGATGACGCCGCCGATACCTCAGCCGTGGCAGCCCACCTCCAGGGTGCGGGCACCCCGGTATCAGCAGCCTCTGGGGTCCGCGCATCCTCCGTCGACAGGCCCGGCACACCATCCGGATCTGACCGAGAACACATCCCGTCTCCGGCGCGCCATCCCGGGATGCCTCCATGATCCGCGATGCAGATACGCCCTCAGAGCCCACTCGACGCGGCCCTCGACCTTCATCGAGGACGCACAGTCACTCCTCGGCGACCGCCGGCGAGCCCCGGGGGCGCACGCGAACCGGGCGCCGGCCGATCTCCAGCCGGGCCTTGACCGGAGACCGCATAGCGATGACTCAACTCGCCGCAACCTCCGCAGTACGTGCCCCGGCCGCAGGTGCCGCCGCCCTAGGCAGGTTTCACGTGAAACGTGATGACTGTCGGCGGCTCGGGCGGACCCGCGCTTCTACGCACACACCCCGCGGCTCCACCGCCGGAACGGCCTGGGACCTTTTGGAGAGCGCACCCCCGGCGACCACCCCCGCCTGAGGAAGACACTGTGTTCCCGCGAGACCCGGCGCCCGGTCGCCGCGCCGATCGAGCCGATCAGGAACCCGAAGGGGGCGACATCACCCGGCACAGTCGCGCCGCAGCCGGATTCTGCGAAGCCACACGCAACTCCCCTCCGAATCGTCAAACAGCCGCTTCAAGGATCGTCGCAGACCTAACCAAGGACACCAGCGAGTAACGTCACTGTGACAGACGGTGGGTGTGGGAGAAAACCGGCGGGCCCGATCGGTCTAGATGACCGATCGGGCCCGCCAGGGGTCTGCGCGAGATCAGCGCGGCAGCACGACCACCCGACGCGAGGATCCGACGCCCTCGCTCTCGGAGAACACGCCGTCGACCGTGGCGACCGCGTCGTGCACGACCTTGCGCTCGAAAGGCGTCATGGGGGAGAGCTCCTCGGAGGTGCCGGACTCGGCGACCCGCTTGGCCACCTCCAGTCCGCTCTCGGTCAGCTCGTCGCGCCGACGCGCACGCCAGCCCGCGACGTCGAGCATCAGTCGGCTGCGCACACCGGTCTGCTGGAGCACCGCCAACCGGGTCAGCTCCTGCAGGGCATCGAGCACCTCGCCCTTGCGGCCGACCAGACGGTCGAGGTCCCCGCCGCCCTCGATGCTCACCACCGCACGGTCGCCCTCGACGTCGAGGTCGATGTCGCCGTCGTAGTCGAAGATGTCCAGCAACTGCTCCAGGTAGTCGCCGGCGATCTCGCCTTCTTCGACGAGGAGTTCTTCGCCTTCGAGGCGCTCCTCACCGGAGGTCTTGTCGTCATCCCGCTCGTTCTGCCCCACGGTGTGACACTCCATTCTTCTGTCTGACCCGGACCGCCCGGGTGGTCTGTCGATGTTGCGGTGAGTCGGTGTCGGGCTAGCGCCGCTTCTTCCTGCTCTTACCGCCGCCGGACTTCTTGCCCTTGGCGCCGCCCTTACCGCCGCCGCCCTTGTTCTTCACCGGAGGGGAACCGGGCTTCTTCGCGCCGCCGCCCTGCTGCTGTTGACGCTGGAGCTTGGCCTCGCGGCGCTCACGCACCGACAGTCCGTCGCCGGCCGGCTCGGTCGCCGTGGTCTCGGTCGGTGCGTCGTCGCCGGTCTCCGTGCCCTCGTGCTGTCCCTCGACCTCGGAGACCGCGGTGGCCTTACCCGACGCGGCCGGACCGCGCCGACCCTTCTTGCCGACCTGCGGAACCGCGCCCGGCTTGGGGGCCCGCTGCGAGCGGATCTCCTGGGCGCGCTGCTTCTTGGCCTCTTCTTCCTTCTCGATCTGGCCGAAGATGATGTGCTGCTGGCCGACGGTCCACGCGTTGTTGGCCACCCAGTAGATCAGGATCGCGACCGGCAGGAAGGCACCCGACACCAGCACGCCGAGCGGGAAGACGTACAGGGCCAGCTTGTTCATGATCCGGGCCTGCGGCTGGGCCGCGGCCTCCGGGCTCTGCCGCTCGACCGAGGCGCGCGAGTTCAGGTGGGTGGCGACGGCGGCGATGATCATCAGCGGAATCGCCACGGCCGCGATCTGCCACCGCTCGGGGATGCCGCTGTACATCGCGAACGCCTCGAGCTGGCTGACCGGCTGCGAGATGAACGACGACAGCGGGACGCCGAAGATGTTCGCGCTCAGGAACTCCCGCACGTCCTCGGCGCTGAACATGTAGTTCGACAGCTGGGCGTTCTCTTCCGGCGTCAGTCCGAGCTGGTTGAAGCTGGTGCCGGTGCGGTTGAACGAGCGCAGCACGTGGAACAGGCCGATGAACATCGGGGCCTGAGCCAGTGCCGGCAGGCAGCCGAGCAGCGGGTTGAACCCGTGCTCCTTCTGCAGCTTCTGCATCTCCATCGCCATGCGCTGGCGATCGTTCTTGTACTTCTTCTGCAGCGCCTTGATCTGCGGCTGCAGCTCCTGCATCTGCCGGGTGGTACGGATCTGCTTGGCCGCCGGCCAGTACAGCACCATGCGCAGGGTGAAGACCAGGAAGACCACCGACAGGATCCAGGTGATCGCGCTGTCCGGCGCCAGGCCCGGGATGAAGCTGAAGAGCTTGTACCAGGCCCACATCACGGCCGAGACCGGCCAATAGATGAAGTTCAGCACTGTGCCGGCTACTCCTTAATCCTCGCTGCGGGTCGCGGCGTCGGCCACCCGCATGGTGTCTTCCGTCCCTGCCGAGCGGGTGGAAGACCCCGCCTTCACGCGACCTCGGTGGTCGCTTCCGGCTCCTGTGTTTCGCTGTCGGATCGTCGCTGCGGCACCGGATCCCAGCCGCCGCGCCCCCAGGGGGCGCAGCGCAGAAGGCGCCAGGTCGCCAGTGCCAGACCGCGCACCACCCCCCACTCGCGGACCGCGGTCACACCGTATTCGCTACAGGTCGGAATATAGCGGCAGGTCGGTGGTCGCATCGGAGACACATAGGTGCGGTAGAGCTCGAACACCCAGATCACCGCGGCTCCCGGTGCGCGAAGCACCCGTCGCCACAGCGGCGTGGCCTCGGTCATCGGGCATCGACCTCACGCAGCAGGTCGGCGCGGCGCAGTGCCGAGTCGAGCTGCCGGGCCAACTCCGCCGAGTCGGCGTCGGCCGCCGGCCGCAGCGCCCGCACGACGATGTCGGTGCGCGGATCGACCGCTGCTGCGCGGTCGGCCAAGACGTGACGAAGCCGTCGGGAGACCCGGTGGCGGACCACCGCGTTCCCGACGGCTGTACTGACGATCAGACCGAAGCGTGGGCCCGATCGGTCGATCGACGGATCCGGTCGCACATGGTGGACCACCAGTGCGGAACGTCCGACACGTCGCCCGCTGCGCATCACGGCGGAGTAGTCCCGCCCACTGCGCAGCCGTTGACGTTCCGGCAGCATCGCCCGGCCCCGCCGTTCTCCCGGGCCGTCAGGCGCTCAGCGCAGCACGGCCCCTGCGACGACGCGACGACACGATCGAACGGCCTGCACGGGTGCGCATGCGAGCGCGGAATCCGTGGACGCGCGCGCGGCGCCGGTTGTTCGGCTGGAAGGTCCGCTTGCTCACGGTTGACTCTCCTCCATCGTCGCGGCGGCAGGGCCGCCGACAGTTTTCAGGTGCACCCGAGGACTCGGGTGTGGCTCAAAATGGCCGGTGGACGCGGTGATCCGGTCTCGCTTCCCGGGAGAGACCCCAGGGGCGCGACGGATCGGCAGACGCCTCACCGGTGACCGCTCGAGCTTACTGAGTGTGCACTTCCTGGTCAAACCGTCTCCGTTGTCGTCACACTCCGCCCCGCCTGCACGATCCTCGGAACTGCTTGCCGCCGTCGGGACGGGGCTGTTAGCGTGACCGCGGACATCCGTCGGCGAGCCCGGTGACCTGCTTCGGCGAGCACCGCCCCACACGGCCGACGTCCGCACCGCAAGGGCCGTTTCCCCGGTCACCTGTGAGGTGTGGACACAACTGCATACCCCCGAGGCCCCCGGCACCGTGCCGGGTGCGGGCCCGCAGTCCGATGCGCGGCGCCTCGACCCGGGGTTCACGACCACGTCCCGTCCGTACCGGAAGGGGCGGGCTTTTCCACACTTGGGGATAATCATGTGGACAAGCTGGGCCGGTCGCCTCGGCACCGCGATCGAGTCCGACTACGAAACCGGGAGGCCGATAGTCCGTGGAGCACACACCCGACGAATTGGCACGGGTATGGCCGACCGTGATCTCCGAGTTGACCGCGACCTACGGTGACGGCCGCACTGCTCCGCCCGGACCCGATCATGTGCCGCTGACCAAACAGCAGCGGGCCTGGCTCCTGCTGGTCAAACCCCTGACCCTGGCCGGCGGGTTCGCCCTGTTGTCGGCGCCGTCGAGCTTCGCCCGCGATGCGATCGAGCGGGTGCTGCGCGATCCGATCACCGAGGCGCTCAGTCGTCATCTCGGTCAGCAGGTCGACATCGCGGTGCGCATCGATCCGGAACCGGACACCGACCCCGCGCCCGAACCCGAGGCCGTGCCCCGCTCCGAGACGACCCCGCCGCCGCCGAACGGGCCGGCCCAATCGGCGCCCGACCCGCAGCCTCGTGCCCAGGAACAGCAGACACCGGCGGCCGGAGACGATCAGGGCACCGATGCCCGGCTGGTCGCCGAGGAACAGGAGGCACGCGAGTCCCTCGACCGCACCTGGCCCTCGCATTTCTCCACTCCCGGCCCCGATCCGGTGGCCAGTGCCGACGGCGATGCCGGACTGAACGCGAAGTACACCTTCGACAACTTCGTCATCGGTCCGTCGAACCGGTTCTCCCACGCCGCCGCGGTCGCGGTCGCCGAAGCACCGGCCCGGGCCTACAACCCGCTGTTCATCTGGGGCGAGTCGGGACTGGGCAAGACCCACCTGCTGCACGCGACCGGCCAGTACGCCCGCCGGCTGTTCCCGGGGCTGCGCGTGCGCTACGTCTCGACCGAAGAGTTCACCAACGACTTCATCAACTCCATCCGTGACGACCGGAAGGTGGCGTTCAAGCGCCGCTACCGCGAGATCGACGTCCTGCTGGTCGATGACATCCAGTTCATCGAGAACAAGGAGGGCATCCAGGAGGAGTTCTTCCACACCTTCGAGGCCCTGCACCGGGCCGACAAGCAGATCGTGATCTCTTCGGACCGTCCGCCCAAGCAGATCGCGACCCTGGAGGACCGGCTGCGCACCCGCTTCGAGTGGGGCCTGATCGCCGACGTCCAGCCGCCCGACCTGGAGACCCGGATGGCGATCCTGTCGAAGAAGGCGCAGATGGAGCACATCGCGGTGCCCCACAGCGTCCTCGAACTGATCGCCAGCAGGATCGAGCGCAACATCCGGGAGCTCGAGGGCGCCCTGATCCGGGTGACCGCGTTCGCCTCGCTGAACAAGCAGGAACTCGACCTCAAGCTGGCCGAGGTGGTGTTGCGCGATCTGGCTCCGGACGCCGCGTCCTTCGAGATCACCGCGGCGACGATCATGGCGGTCACCGCCGAGTACTTCGACACCACGATCGACGAGCTGGTGGGTCCGTCGCGCACCCGCGCGATCGCCTCGGCCCGGCAGATCGCGCTGTACCTGTGCCGGGAGCTGACCGACCTGTCGCTGCCGAAGATCGGTCAGGCCTTCGGCCGCGACCACACCACGGTGATGTACGCGGACAAGAAGATCCGGGCCGAGATGACCGAGCGGCGCAAGGTCTACGACCAGGTCCAGGAGCTGACCGCACGGATCAAGCAGCGCTCGAAGTCCTGATCCGCCCCTGCACACCCCGTCGGCCGGGATCGCCCTCTGCACCGAGGGGCGGTCCCGGTCGAGGTGTTTCCGCGGGCCCCACCGCCGGCTTCCGGATCCTTCGAATCGCCCCGAAACGCCGGATTCCAGTGACCCGGCTCACTGACCTGCGGTATTCCACACCTGTGGACAACCATGGGGATAACGCGCGTACTCCTGTGGACGGGCGGTGGACACAGCCGAGCGACACGATCTGTCCACAATCGGTCCGGAGCACCATCCGCAACCGATCCACAAGCCGACACGCCGTGTGATCTGCACGGTCCAGGCCGTTCCACAGACTTCACAGGACCTATTACCACTACTGAGGTTCTTTTCTTCAAGAAAAGAATTACAAAGAAACAGGGGATGTGGACAACGCTCCGATCCCGTCGCGCCCCGGCTCGATCGGCTTTCGCGTCGACGCCGCAGCCGATACGGTGGGCGACACCCGAGCCCGGTGCGTCCGGTGCCCGGATCGTTTGACCACTCGTCCCCGTACAGCCGGTGAACCACCGCTGCACACCGCCCACTGGAAGGACCTCCGGAACCGATGGATCAGGTCGGCATGAGCTTTCGCGTCACCCGGGAGGACTTCTCCGAGGCGGTGGCCTGGGTCGCCCGCACCCTGCCGAGCAGGCCCGCCACCCCGGTCCTGGCCGGTGTGCTGCTCGAGGCCGGCGATCAGGGCCTGACCATCTCGGGGTTCGACTACGAGACCTCCGCGCGGATCACCATCTCCGCCGAGGTCGCCGAGCCGGGCACGATCCTGGTCTCGGGCCGGCTGCTGGCCGACATCACCAAGTCGCTGCCGCCCCAGCCGGTGGAGGTGTCCTTCGACGGCACCCGCCTGCACATCACCGGTGGCAGCGCCAAGTTCTCCCTGCCGACGATGCCGGTCGAGGACTATCCGCAGCTGCCCTCGCTGCCCGCGCTGACCGGTTCCCTGCCCGCCGAGCAGTTCGGCGAGGCGATCAACCAGGTCGCGGTCGCCGCCGGCAAGGACGACACCCTGCCGATGCTCACCGGCATCCGGGTCGAGATCGACGGTGAGACCATCGTGCTCGCCGCCACCGACCGCTTCCGGCTGGCGGTGCGCGAGTTCCAGTGGCAGCCCGGCAACCCGAACTTCCAGGCCGCCCTGCTGGTACCGGCCCGCACCCTGGCCGAGGCCGCCAAGACCATGTCCGGCAGTGCGGCCGGCCCGATCGGACTGGCGCTCGGCGACGGGGACGAGCCCTCCGGTGACGGACTGCTCGGCGTCTCGGGCGGTCCGCGGCAGACCACCGCGCGTCTGCTCGACGCCGAGTTCCCGAAGTTCCGGCAGCTGTTGCCCACCGAGCACACCGCGGTGGCCGGGGTGCACATCGGCGATCTGACCGACGCGGTCAAGCGTGTGGCCCTGGTCGCCGAGCGCGGTGCGCAGGTCCGCCTCGAGTTCTCCGGAGACGGACTGCTGCTGTCGGCCGGCGGCGACGATGCAGGCCTGGCCGAGGAGGCGCTGCCCGCCGAGTTCGCCGGCGAGCCGCTGACCATCGCGTTCAACCCGACCTACCTGCTCGAGGGGCTCGGCGCGCTGGGCACCGAGCGGGTGCACTTCGGGTTCACCAACCCGAGCCGCCCGGCCGTGCTGCGCCCGGCCGACGGCGACCTGCCCGAGGCCGGCGACACCGGCACCTTCCCGGCCGATGCGGGCGACTACACCTACCTGCTGATGCCGGTGCGACTGCCGGGCTGATGCGCCGGTGTATCTGCGACGACTGACGCTGCGCGACTTCCGGTCCTGGGAGTCGCTCGATCTGGATCTGTCTCCCGGGGTGACGGTCCTGCTCGGCCGCAACGGCCAGGGCAAGACCAACATCGTCGAGGCCGTGCACTATCTGGCGACCCTGTCTTCGCATCGGGTCGCCGGGGACCAGCCGCTGATCCGTACCGGCACCGAGTCCGCACACGTGGCCGCCACCGCGGTCAACGGTGATCGAGAGCTGTCGGTGAACCTGGCGATCATCGCCGGCAAGTCGAACCGGGCGGGGATCAACCGCGCCCCGGTGCGCAGCCCGCGCGAGATCCTCGGCATCGTGCGCACGGTGATGTTCGCGCCCGAGGACCTGTCGCTGGTGCGCGGGGACCCGGGGGATCGGCGCCGGTTCGTCGACGACCTTGCGGTGTCGCGCTGGCCGCGGATGGCCGGGGTGCGCGCCGACTACGACAAGGTGCTGCGCCAGCGCTCGGCACTGCTCAAGTCCGCCGGACCGGCGATGCGCCGCGGTGGCGGGGAGGAGGCGCGCAGCGCACTGGACACCCTCGAGGTGTGGGACCAGAATCTGGCGCGGTTCGGCGGGGAGCTGCTGGCCGCCCGGATCGATCTGCTGGCCGCGCTGCTACCGCATCTGCGCAGCGCATACGCCTCGGTCGCACCCGAATCGACGGCCGCGGACTATCGGTACCGCTCGAGCCTGGGGGAGAACCTGCCCGAGCGTTACCGGGATCTCGACGCGCACCGCGAGGCCGGTGAGCCGGCCGATCCGGCCGCGTTCGAGGCCGCCCTGCTCGCCGAGCTGGCCGTGCGCCGAGAACGGGAGATCGCCCGCGGGGTGTGCCTGGTCGGACCCCACCGGGACGAGGTCGAGCTCGGTCTCGGCGTGCATCCGGTCAAGGGCTACGCCAGTCACGGCGAGTCCTGGTCCTATGCGTTGGCGCTGCGTCTGGCGAGCCTGGAACTGCTGCGTAAGGACGGTTTCGAGCCGGTTCTGATCCTCGACGACGTGTTCGCCGAACTCGATCGCATCCGCCGCAGCGCACTGGCGACGGTGGCCGCGGAGACCGAGCAGGTGCTGATCACCGCTGCGGTCGCCGGCGATGTGCCGGCCGAGCTGCATGCCACCCGGTTCGCGGTGCGCATGGTCGGCGAAGGCGCCGAGCGACACTCGGAGCTGATCGACGAACCGGATGCGGGAGAGGGGCTGTAGATGAGCGAGAAGACCGGCGAACCCGCCCCCGGGGACGCTCCGCGCGGAGCCGACCTGGCCCGGCGCGCCCTGGAGGAGGCCCGCGCCCAGGCCAAGGCCCAGGGCAAATCCGTCGGTGCCGGACGCACCGGGCCGGTGCCGGTGCGGCGCCGGCGGGCCGGTCGACGCCGCTGGTCGGGGCCGGGGCCGGACCAGCGTGACCCGCAGTCGTTCGGCGAGCTCGCCGCGGGCCTGGTGGCCCGGCGCGGGTGGGGCGAGAACATGAAGGACGCCCGCATCCTCGGCGCCTGGACCGAGGTGGTCGGCGCGGAGATCGCCGAGCATGCGACCCCGGTGCGGATCGAGGACAAGACGCTGATGATCACCGCGTCGTCGACGGCCTGGGCCACCCAGCTGCGGTACATGCAGCGGCAGATCCTCGGCAAGATCTCCGCCGCGGTCGGGCCGGGGGTGGTCACCAAGGTGCGCATCCACGGGCCGGCGGCGCCGAGTTGGCGGCACGGCGAGCGGCACGTGTCCGGGCGCGGCCCCCGCGACACCTACGGCTGACCGATCGTCGGGGCGGCCGCCGCCACCGCGCCCTGGAGCGCCGAAGCGGCCACGGGGTGGAGTCGGACCCGAAAGTGCCGCCGATCGTGCGGTTGCGGGCACGCCAGGGGGGTGTACATGCCGCGCCTGTCCGGGTGGGGCAGTACCATGTAAGGCACGTGTCGGCGTCGGTGTCACCGTCAGGGTGGCGGCGACGTCGTGACGCGGCCGCCGGGGTACCCGGTCCCGGCCGCGTCGGTGTACCAGAAGGAGAGCCGGCTACCCGTGGCAGCGAAGAACACCGATCCGTCCGCCTCAGGCGCGCACGATTACGGCGCCTCGTCCATCACCATCCTCGAGGGACTCGAGGCGGTGCGCCTGCGCCCGGGCATGTACATCGGGTCCACCGGCGAGCGCGGCCTGCACCATCTGGTGTGGGAGGTCGTGGACAACTCGATCGACGAGGCCATGGCCGGGCACGCCTCCGCGGTGCATGTGACCCTCCGGGCCGACGGCGCGGTCGAGGTCCGCGACGACGGCCGCGGCATCCCGGTGGAGATGCACGAGTCCGGTGAGCCGACCGTGCAGGTCGTGCTCACCCAGCTGCACGCGGGCGGCAAGTTCGACTCCGACAGCTACGCCGTCTCCGGCGGTCTGCACGGCGTCGGCGTCTCCGTGGTCAACGCGCTGTCGACCGTGCTCGAGGTCGAGATCGACCGCGGCGGCCACCGCTGGACCCAGACCTATCGGCACGCCGTGCCCGGCCCGCTGGTCAAGGGCGAGCCCACCGACGTCACCGGCACCACCGTGCGCTACTGGGCCGATCCGGAGATCTTCGACACCGTCGTCTACGACTTCGAGACGGTCGCCCGGCGCCTGCAGGAGATGGCCTTCCTCAACAAGGGGCTGACCATCACGCTCACCGATGAGCGGGTGATCGAGGCCGACGTCGTCGAGGACGAGGACGCGAGCGAGCTGGCCGAGGCCCCGCGCACCGCCGAGGAGGAGCAGGCCGAGCAGGAGGCCCCCACCCCGAAGATCAAGCACCGGGTCTACCACTACCCGGGCGGACTGATGGACTACGTCCAGCACATCAACCGCACCAAGCAGCCCGTGCACCAGTCGATCATCGGCTTCCAGGCCACCGGCGACGGCCACGAGGTCGAGGTGGCGATGCAATGGAACGCCGGCTACTCCGAGTCGGTGCACACCTTCGCCAACACGATCAACACGGTCGAGGGCGGCACCCATGAGGAGGGCTTCCGGGCGGCGCTGACCAGCACCGTCAACCGGTACGCCAAGGATCACAAGCTGCTCAAAGACAAGGATCCGAACCTCTCGGGCGACGACATCCGGGAGGGCCTGGCCGCGGTGATCTCGGTGAAGGTGACCGAGCCGCAGTTCGAGGGCCAGACCAAGACCAAGCTCGGCAACACCGAGGTCCGCTCGTTCGTCCAGCGCGCCTGCAACGAGCACATCGACGACTGGCTGCAGGCCAACCCGCCGGAGGCGAAGGTCATCGTCAACAAGGCCGTGTCCTCCGCACACGCACGGATGGCCGCGCGCAAGGCCCGCGAGCTGGTACGGCGCAAGTCGGCCACCGACATCGGCGGCCTGCCGGGCAAGCTGGCCGACTGCCGGTCGAAGGATCCGGAGAAGGGCGAGCTGTTCATCGTCGAGGGCGACTCGGCCGGAGGCAGCGCCAAGTCCGGCCGCGACTCGATGTTCCAGGCGATCCTGCCGCTGCGCGGAAAGATCATCAACGTCGAGAAGGCCCGCATCGACCGGGTGCTCAAGAACGCCGAGGTCCAGGCCATCATCACGGCACTGGGCACCGGCATCCACGACGAGTTCGACATCGCCAAGCTGCGCTATCACAAGATCGTGCTGATGGCCGACGCCGACGTCGACGGTCAGCACATCGCGACCCTGCTGCTGACGCTTTTGTTCCGCTTCATGCGGCCACTGGTCGAGGCCGGGCACGTCTACCTGGCCCAGCCGCCGCTGTACAAGCTCAAGTGGCAGCGCGGGGCCGGTGACGAGTTCGCCTACTCCGACCGCGAGCGCGACGGACTGCTCGAGGCCGGTCTGGCCGCGGGCAAGAAGATCAACAAGGACGACGGCATCCAGCGGTACAAGGGCCTGGGCGAGATGGACGCCAAGGAACTGTGGGAGACCACCATGGATCCGGAGGTGCGGGTGCTGCGCCAGGTCACCCTGGACGATGCTGCCGCGGCCGACGAGTTGTTCTCGATCCTGATGGGGGAGGACGTGGTCGCCCGGCGCGGGTTCATCACCCGCAACGCGCGCGACGTCCGGTTCCTCGACATCTAGATGACCACCGGGATCCGGTCCGCCGCTGCGCGGGCGCACGATACTCCACAGGCGTTGTCCACAGGTGTGCAATGCGCTGTGAGCCTCGTGCACCGGCCCCGGACGGCCGGGGTCCCTTTCCGCGCCGACGCGTCGCCACCTGCGACGACGACGCGGCAGCGATAGAATCGAGCAGTTGTGCGTGGGCGGGATGATCCGCCGGCGCATCCGGGGATGAAGAGGAGCCCATGACCGACACCACGTCGCCCACGGAGGACCCGCGCGACCGGATCGAAGCGGTCGACATCCAGCAGGAGATGCAGCGCAGCTACATCGACTACGCGATGAGCGTGATCGTCGGCCGCGCACTGCCGGAGGTCCGTGACGGCCTCAAGCCGGTGCACCGCCGGGTGCTCTATGCGATGTACGACTCCGGTTTCCGGCCCGACCGCAGCTACGTCAAGTCCGCGCGCTCGGTCGCCGAGACCATGGGCAACTATCACCCGCACGGCGACTTGTCGATCTACGACACCCTCGTGCGCATGGCCCAGCCGTGGTCGCTGCGCTATCCGCTGGTCGACGGCCAGGGCAACTTCGGTTCGCCCGGTAACGACCCCGCGGCCGCCATGCGTTACACCGAGGCCCGGCTCACGCCCCTGGCGATGGAGATGCTGCGGGAGATCGACGAGGAGACCGTCGAGTTCATCCCGAACTACGACGGCAAGACCCAGGAACCGACGGTGCTGCCCAGCCGGTTCCCGAACCTGCTGGCCAACGGCTCCGGCGGTATCGCGGTCGGCATGGCCACCAACATCCCGCCGCACAACCTGCGTGAGCTCGGCGAGGCCGTCAACTGGTGCCTGGAGCACCCGGAGGCCGATGAGGAGACCACGCTCGCGGCGATGCTCGAGCGGGTCAAGGGCCCGGACTTCCCGACCTCGGGGCTGATCGTCGGCACCGACGGCATCCACGACGCGTACACCACCGGGCGCGGCTCGATCCGGATGCGCGGGGTCGTGCAGATCGAGGAGACCGAGCGCGGGGCCACCCAGCTGTGGATCACCGAGCTGCCGTACCAGGTCAATCCGGACAACCTGATCACCTCGATCGCCGAGCAGGTGCGCGACGGCAAGATCGCCGGCATCTCGAGCATCGAGGACCACTCCAACGAGCGCATCGGCATGCGCATCGTGGTGACGATCAAGCGCGACGCGGTCGCGCGCGTGGTGCTCAACAACCTGTACAAGCACAGCCAGCTGCAGACCAGCTTCGGCGCGAACATGCTCTCGATCGTCGACGGGGTGCCGCGCACCCTGCGCATCGATCAGATGATCCGCCACTACGTCGCCCACCAGATCGACGTGATCGTCCGGCGCACCCGCTACCGGCTGCGCAAGGCCGAGGAGCGCGCCCACATCCTGCGCGGACTGGTCAAGGCGCTCGATGCGCTCGACGAGGTCATCGCGCTGATCCGCGCCTCGCAGACGGTCGACATCGCGCGTGCGGGACTGATCGATCTGCTCGACATCGACGAGATCCAAGCCGATGCGATCCTGGCGATGCAGCTGCGCCGCCTGGCCGCGCTCGAACGCCAGAAGATCATCGACGACCTGGCCGAGATCGAACTCGAGATCGCCGATCTGAAGGACATCCTGGAAAAGCCGGAGCGGCAGCGCGCGATCGTGCGCGAGGAGCTCGGCGAGCTGATCGACAAGTACGGCGACGAACGGCGCACCCAGATCGTGCCGGCCGACGGCGACGTCACCGCCGAGGACCTCATCGCCCGTGAGGACGTGGTGGTCACCATCACCGACACCGGCTACGCCAAGCGCACCAAGACCGATCTGTACCGCTCGCAGCGGCGCGGCGGCAAGGGGGTGCGCGGGGCCGATCTGAGGCAGGACGACATCGTCCGGCACTTCTTCGTGTGCTCGACCCACGACTGGATCCTGTTCTTCACCACCAAGGGCCGGGTCTACCGGCTCAAGGCCTACGAGCTGCCCGAGGCCTCGCGCACCGCGCGCGGCCAGCACGTGGCCAACCTGCTGTCGTTCCAGGCGGACGAGAAGATCGCGCAGGTCATCCAGATCCAGACCTACGAGGACGCCCCGTACCTGGTGCTGGGCACCCGCGGCGGACTGGTCAAGAAGTCGCGCCTGGCCGATTTCGACTCCAACCGCTCCGGCGGTCTGGTGGCGATCAACCTGCGCGGCGACGACGAGGTGGTCGGTGCGCAGCTGTGCACGGCCGACGACGATCTGCTGCTGGTCTCGCACAAGGGCCAGTCGATCCGCTTCGCCGCTGACGACGACACGCTGCGGCCGATGGGCCGGGCCACCTCGGGTGTGCAGGGCATGCGCTTCAACGAGGACGATTCGCTGCTGGCGATGCTGGTCGCGGTCGACGACTACTTCCTGCTGGTCGCCACCTCCGGCGGGTACGCCAAGCGCACCCCGCTGGCCGACTACCAGGCGCAGGGGCGCGGCGGGAAGGGCGTGCTGACCATCCAGCACGATCCCAAGCGCGGCGACCTGATCGGTGCGGAGATCGTCGACCTGGATTCGGAGTTGTACGCGATCACCACCTCCGGCGGGGTCATCCGCACCCTGGCCAAGCAGGTGCGCAAGGCCGGGAGACAGACCAAGGGCGTTCGCCTGATGAACCTCGGCGATGGCGATAGCCTGCTGGCTATCGCACGCAACGCCGACGAGCCGGACGCCGACGAGGCGGCCGACTCGGCGAAGAAGGAGTCGTGAGTGGGTTCATCGGACACGCCCGGGCATGACGGTGAGCGGGGCAGCGGTCTGACCCCGTCCGAACGGTCGCCCGCGGCCGAACGGATCGCGCAGGACCGCACGGCTCGCGGACACCGCGCGCCCGCGCAGCCCGCCGAGGCGACGCAGCAGGACCCGGCCCCCGACACCGCTCCGGTGCACCGGCCGAAGCCGACCAACCCGGTGGTCACCGGTACCGCGGCGCCGCGGGCCGGTGGCGCGGCCGAGGCGGCCGAGACGGCCGCGACGGTCGATGCACCGACCAGTTCGATCTCGCGCAGCCAGATGCCGAGCACGTCGATGCCGGATCTGTCGACCGTGAGCCATCCGGCGCCGGTGCGCGAGGAGTCCGAGGCCCGGCCCCGGCCGACGATCTCGGTGGGCAGCCGGCGCGGCCGGGGCCCGCTGCGGGCGGCGATGCAGCTGCGCTCGATCGATCCGTGGTCGACGCTGAAGGTCTCGCTCCTGCTGTCCGCGGCGATGTTCCTGGTGTGGATGATCGCGGTGGCCATCATCTATCTGGTGCTCGACGGGATGGGCGTGTGGGACCGGCTCAACACCGGTGTCACCGACATCCTCGACAGCGGGGACGAGGCGACGCTGATCGGACCGGGCCAGGTGTTCGGGGTGGCCGCCATCCTGGGCATCATCAACATCGTGCTGTTCACGGCGATGGCCACGATCGGCGCGTTCATCTACAACATGTCCGCCGACGCGGTCGGCGGCGTCGAGGTGACCCTGGCCGATCGGGACTGACCCGTCCCGGCCCGCGGACCGGCTGTGGAAAAACCCGGTCCGGTGCAGTTCACCCAGGCGATTTTGGGCGCCTCGGATCCGTAGGGTAGTGTCTGAAATCGTTCGAGGGCCTATAGCTCAGGCGGTTAGAGCGCATCGCTGATAACGATGAGGTCGGAGGTTCAAGTCCTCCTAGGCCCACTCCACGTCTTCGACGAAGGGAGACCGTTCGTGCGGTCGACTCTTTTCGTCGGTGTCGTCGTGGCGGTGCTGATCACGATCGGCCTGCGGGTCCGCGGCGAGGTCTGGCATCATCTACCCGAACGCTGAGTCGTTCATCCAGGGGCCATAGCTCAATTGGCAGAGCACTGCCTTTGCAAGGCAGGGGTTAGGGGTTCGATTCCCCTTGGCTCCACCACCGACCGATCCGGCCACGTGTCCGGACCGGTGTGCGGGGGACGTCGATCACCGTCCCCACCGCTTCTCCCGGCGCGCGCCTGCGCCGCAGTGCCCTTAGCCTGAAGGCCATGGCACGCAACCGCATGGAGGAACAGGCCCGCACGATCCTGCGCAGTCAGGGCGGCACGATCGACCGGCCGGTGACCGCAGACGGCGACCGATCGTTTCCGCTGGCGTACGTGCGCACCGGCCCGCGCACCGACACCCCGATCGTGGTGCTGCCCGGGGGACCCGGACTGGCCTCGGTGGTGCCGTACCGCGGCTTCCGCAAGCTCGCCGCCGGAAAAGACCTGGACGTGCTGATGATCGAGCACCGCGGGATCGGCCTGTCCGGGCGCACCGCGGACGGCCGTGCGCTGCCCGCCGAAGCGGTGACGGTCGAATCGGCCGCCGACGACGTGGCCGCGGTGCTCGACGAGGTCGGCGCCGCGCAGGCGATCATCGTCGGCTCCTCCTACGGCTCCTATCTCGCTCAGGCGGTGGCGGTGCGCCACCCCGACCGGGTCGCGGCGCTGGTCCTGGACTCGACGATGCTCACGGTCGAAGACGACCTGGCGGCGATGCGCGCCCACCGGCGCCGCATCCTGTGGGACGGCGCGCCGGACGCCGACCCGGACCTGGCGGCGGCGGTGCGCGCAGTCGCCGAGGCGGGTGAACCGGCGCGCGACCTGGCCCATGTGGTGCAGGTGGTCTACGAGTTCGCCGGCCCCGAGATCCTCCACCGACTGCTGCACGCCCGCGCACGCGGCCGCGGTGGCCGGTTGTGGAAGCGGATCGCCGGACTGGGCGCCGGCGAACTCGACGGCCCGGGCCGGCCGTTCTTCATGGAACTGGACCCGGTGGCCGGGATCGCGTTCGGACAGCTCGGCTACGGGCTGCCGCCGGACGGCGGGCCGCTCGATCCGCAGCTGGCCTTCGCCGAGGTCGCCGGCGACCGGCCGGTGTATGCCGGTGAGCCGCTCGACCTGCCGGCCGCGGTGCCCGGCTACCGGTGGCCCACCGTCGTGATCTCCGGCGACCGGGATCTACGCACCCCGCGCACGATCGCCGAACGCCTCGTCGACCTGGCGCCCGACGCGGTGCTGGTCCCGCTGGATCGCACCGGACACAGCGTGCTGGACACCCACCAGCTCGCCCTGGTGGAGATCATCCGGGCGGTCCGCGCCGGTAAGACCGCCGACCTGCAAGGACGTGGGCAGGAGATCTCCGACGTGCCGCGCAAGGGCGCCTCGCGCCTGGTCGGCACACTGATCACCGCGCTGGTGCGGATCACCACCCGGCCCGTGCGCTGACTCCGCGCGGTCCCTGCCGGTCCCGCCCGCGCCGTGTGCGCCCGGGGTGTCAGCCGCGCAGCGGGGTCAGCTCCACCCCGGTGACCCCGAGCGGCCCGCACACCCGGTCGACGAAGTCGACCGCGCCCAGGCCCGGCCCGGCGTGTACCCGGGCGGCGAGCACCGCCGGGCCCGACAGCGCGGCCACGAAATCCGTCTCGGGGGCGGCGTGCAGGGCGTCGCCGACCGCGACGATCTTTCCGGGGCTGACCTGCAGCCACAGCATCGTCTCGGCCGCGCCGCGCTGCAGGCGCTGATCGACCAGGGTCTCGAGCCGGACGACACCGGAGTCGATGAGTCGGCGCCGACGCCGCGACGCGGTCGACGGATCGATCCCGGCGGTCGCGGCCAGGGTGCGCAGATCGGCCCGGCCGTCGCCCGTCAGGGTGCCGATGAGCAGTTCGTCGACCGCATCGATGCGCCCGGTGGGTGCATTCGGATCCGCGGCCCCGGCGCCCCAGCGGTGCAGCACGGCCGCCCCGGCCCCCGCATCACCGGCGGGTCCCGGATCCGCATCCCCGGTGACCAGGGTGATCCGTTCGCTGCGGTCGGCGCTCACCCGCGACCACAGCACCGATCCGGTCGCGGGCCCTGGTGTCTGGGCCGCCGGCGCATCGGCGGCGGTCAGCGGTGTGCGCAGCAGGCGTTCGGGTCCCGCCGCGGCGTCGATCAGGGGCCGGGCGACGACCCGGATCAGTCCGTCGCGGCGCAGACGGCGGTAGCGGGCGGACAGGGTGGAGGCGGCGATGCCCAGGCGGCCGGCCAGCTCGGCGAACGGTGCGGCCGGGGCGTCGACCAGTGCGGCGGCCAACGCGCGATCCGTCTCGTCGATCCGTGCGGGCACCGGTCACCCCGCTCTCTTTTCATGCACAGATGTGAAGAACCTTGTGGATAACTGTCACATTACGGCTCACTCTGGCGATGTGTCCGGTAGGACACGGAAGTTTCTTGCAGTTATCCACAGTTCTGTGCACAGCTGTGGACGGCGTGGGCGCGCGGAAGGAGATGATCGCCACCCGGGATCGGACCCCGGGGCGCCGCGACGAGACGGTCACGAAGTCGTAACATGAGCCGATGACCATGTCCGTGGCCGCGTGCCCGGACCGTGTGAAGGTAGGTGAATCGTCCTGACCTGCATCGAGCACCGACGCACGTCGGCGACGACCCGGCGATGAAGTCGCTGCTGGCGATCATCCCGCTGGGCGCCGTCGACTCGGTCAACGTGCTCGCTCTGCTGGCGGTGATCTACGTCTGGGTGTCCAGCTCGGGGCGGGCCGAATACGCCCGCACCGCCCTGGCCTACGTGGTCGGCGGCATCATCGGGCTGACCCTGACCCTGCTGTTCTCCTTCACCTTCATCGTCGCCTGGGTGCGCGAGGCGCTCGATGCGATCTCCGGCACCCTGGCCGGGGTGATCGGCCTGGCGCTGGCCGGGGTGCTGCTGTGGCTGGCCGTGCAGACCTATCGCAGTCCGCCGATGTCGCTGCCGGTCCACCGCCAGGTGCATCCGGTGCTGGCCTTCGTCCTCGGCATCGCCACCTGGGGCATCCAGTCGCTGACCTCGGCCCCGTTCTACGCCGCGATCGCGGTGATGGCCCCGCTCGACGGCTGGCATCGGCTGCTCAACGCGGTGGTCTTCGTGATCATCGCCCTCGGACCGGTGCTCACCCTGGTCGGCGCGCTCGCACTGGTCTCCCACGATCTCGGGCAGCGCATCGTCGCCCGGGTGGAGGAGGCGCTGCCGCGCGCGTCGAAGACGGTGTCGATCGTGCTGGCCGCGGCCGCGGTGGTCGGGGCCGGCTTCGCGATCGCGGTGATCGTGTCCTGACCCGCGGGGGCCGGGTCTGGGCCCCGGCGCCGACCCTGCGTGTCGGACCGGGAGGTTCAGTGCGGGCGGGAGGTCGGCGCGGTGTAGACCGCCACGATCACATCGACCAGGTCGATGCCGAGTTCGGCCCAGTCGGGCGCGGACTGCGCATCGCCGGCCTCGGCGCGCAGCCGCTCGTGCTCGGCGCACATGGTCACGATCAGCTGCCGGGCCATCTCCGAGCGGACCGAGAGCACCGCGGCCGGCAGATCGGGCACCGCGGCGAGCATGCCGGCGCGCACCGCACGTATCTGTCCCAGGCCGACCGCGTCGGCGTTGACGATCTCGCGCAGCCCCGGATCGGCCTGGATCTGGGCGGCGCAGCGCGCATACCAGGACGGGGTGCCCAGCTCGGCGAAGTGCGCCACGATCGGCCTGACCAGGCACTCGACCCAGGCGCGCAGCGGCGCATCGGTGGGCAGCTCGGCCAGCAGCGGGGCGCGCAGGGCGTCGACGGCGGCGGTGTGCCGCTCGGAGATCGCCCGGATCAGGTCGGTCTTGCCGCCGAAGTGATAGCTCACCGCGGTGGTGTTGCGCTGCCCGGCCGCCTGCGCGATCCGGCGCCCCGACACCGGCCCCACACCGTCCTCGGCGAACAGCCGCTCGGCCGCGTCGAGCAGCGCCCGGCGCGTGGCCACGGTCCGGGCGTCGGATTCGCGCGGCGGTGCGGTCATGGCGGTCCCTGCTCTCGGCGGTGGTGATCGCGGGTAGTCAAGTACCGGTTTTGTTTTAAGTCAAGTGACTGTTGTACCGTGCCCAGAGTCAATCACGTGACTTAAACGGTGCGGGGGTCCGCACGCGGCCCCGATGAACGAGGAATCTCATGCGCGAACCAACGGCAGGCGATCCGGCCACCGCCGCCCGTCCGGCGCCGGGCGGTGCGGGTGTGATCGTGGCGGTGCTCGCCTTCTCCGGCATCACCGTCTCGCTGATGCAGACCCTGATCATCCCGATCATCCCGCTGCTGCCCGGGTTCCTCAGCGCCTCCCCGGCCGATGCCGCGTGGGCGGTCACCGCCACCCTGCTCGCCTCGGCCGTGGCCGTGCCCTCGGCCGGACGTCTCGGCGACATGTACGGCAAGCGCCGCATGGTGCTGATCTCGGTGGCGCTGATGGTGCTCGGCTCGCTGATCGGGGCACTGACCTCCACGCTGTGGGTGATGGTGCTCGCCCGCGTGCTCCAGGGCGCGGCCGCCGGGGTGATCCCGCTGGGCATCAGCATCCTGCGCGATGCGCTGCCGGCCGAGAAGCTGGCCGGGGCCGTCGGGGTGATGAGCGCCTCGCTCGGTGTGGGCGGGGCACTGGGCATGCCCATCGCGGCGGCGATCGCCGAATGGGCGGACTGGCACATGCTGTTCTGGGTCTCGGTGATCCTCGGCATCGTGTCCGGTCTGCTGATCCTGGTGTTCGTGCCGGAATCGGATCTGCGCAGCGGCGGATCGTTCGACGGCGTCGGTGCGGCGGGCCTGTCGATCGCGCTGATCGCCCTGCTGCTGTCGATCTCCAAGGGCGCCGACTGGGGCTGGACCTCGGCGCCGACGCTGATCGGTTTCCTCGTCGCCGCCGTGGTGCTGCCGATCTGGGGCACCCACCAGCTGCGCACGCACGACCCGCTGGTGGACCTGCGGGTCTCGGCGGGCCGGCAGGTGCTGCTGACCAACATCGCCTCGGTGGTCTTCGGCTTCGCGATGTTCGCCCAGTCCCTGGTGATCCCGCAGGTGGTCCAGCTGCCGAAGGAGGCCGGGCTCGGCCTGGACTCGACGATCCTGATGGCCGGTCTGGTGATGGCCCCGGGCGGACTGGTGATGATGGTCGCGGCCTCGGCCTCGGCGAAGCTGACCAACCGCTACGGGCCCAAGATCACCCTGATGCTCGGCGCGGTGGTGGTCGGCGGCGCCTACGGGGTGGGCGCGTTCACCATGCATTCGATCTGGCAGATCATCGTGATCACCTCGGTCACCAGCGGCGGCATCGGCCTGGCCTACGCCGCGATGCCCGCTCTGATCATGGGTGCGGTCCCCGAATCGCAGACCGGTGCGGCCAATGCGCTCAACACCCTGATGCGCTCGCTGGGCACCTCCTTCGCCAGCGCCATCGCCGGGGTCGTGCTGGCCACGATGACCGTCCGTCTCGGCCCGGCCGAACTGCCCTCGGAGACCGGCTTCCAGGTGGTCATGCTCGCTGCGGCCGGGTCGTCGCTGGCCGCACTGCTGATCGCCGCCGCCCTGCCGCGCCGGCGCGGGGTGGGCGGCCGTGCCCCCACACCCGCCGAGGCCGAGCCGGTGCCGGCCCGGGACTAGATCCGCGCGCTCACCGTGCGCCGGCCCCGCGCCGGTGACAGCCCACCAGGTGGGTGTCGACCAGACCGGCCGCCTCGGCCAGGGCGAAACACGAGACCGGGCCGACGAAGGTCAATCCGTGGGATTTGAGCGCCTTGGCCATCGCCGCGGACTCCGGCGACCGGGTGGGCACCTGCCCGGCGGTCTCAGGCGGGGCGACCCGCGGGCGGTGCGCCCAGATCACCGCGGCCAGACCGTCGCCGGAGCGCAGCCGCTGCACGGCGCGGGCGTTGGTGCGGCAGGCGAAGACCTTCGCCCGGTTCCGGATCAGCCGGGCGTCGGTGAGGATCTGCTCGAGCCGGGCGTCGGTGAGATCGGCGACCGCGTCCGGATCGAAATCGGCGAACGCCTCGCGCAGCGCCGGCCGCTTACCCAGCACCGTCGACCAGGACAGTCCGGCCTGGAAGGCCTCCAGGCAGAGCCGCTCGAACAGGCCGCGTTCGCTGCGCACCGGCAGCCCCCACTCGGTGTCGTGATACTCGGCCAGTGCCGGTGACCCGGTCGCCCACGGACAGCGGGCGATCCCGTCCGCGCCGACGATCACCGCACCCATCGGACCTTCTCCCTCCCCGGCGCAGCCGGGGGCCCTGCGCGGTTCGGTTCCATCGTCTCACCTCGCACCGACGGCGGCCGCGGGCATGATGACGGCAGACGGGCGGCACCGATCGGTGTGGCCGGCCGCGAAGGGAGAGAGGCGACGATGACCGATCCGGGCGCGGAGACCGCCGCGCAGTCCTTCGACATCCTGGGCGAGACGGTGACCCTGCCGGTGCGGGTGCGCGACGCGACGATCCACACGGCGATGTTCGCGGTGCCCGCGCGCAAGGCCCAGCAGCTCGCGGACCCGTCCGGGCTGACGGTCGCACCGATCGCCCCCGGTCGCACGCTGTGCGCCTTGATGTTCATCGACTACCTCGACGGGGATCTGAAGACCTACCGCGAATACGGTGTCGGCTTCGCGGTACGCGGGGCGGGCGGGCCGGGCGCCTCCCGGGTGGGGGCGCTGGTGCACCGGCTGCCGGTCACCGAGGAGTTCACCTTGGAGGCGGGCCGGAAGATCTGGGGCTTTCCGAAGGTGATGAGCGATATCGCCCTGTCGAAGGAGTCGGGCGCGGCGCGCGGGGTGCTGCGGATCGGCGGTGATCTGGTGGCCGATCTGCGCATCGCCCGCGGACTGCCCGTCCCCGGCGGCGGGCCCACCGCCGCGGTCGACGTCTACACCCACTTCAAGGGCACTACCCGGCGGATCCCGTGGTCGCTGCGGCCGGGGGCCACTCGCAGCCGGCCGGGCGGGGCGCACCTGCTGCTCGGCCCACACCCGTGGGGTGAAGAGCTGCGCGGACTGGGTCTGCCGCGGCCCGCCCTGGTCTCGACCTCGATGACCGGGGTGCGGATGGAGTTCGGCGCGGCGATCGAGGTGGGCTTGGCACGGTGATCGGCGTCTTGGCGGAAATCCTTGCTCCGCAGACCCGGCCACCTTAATATCCGACAAGCAGATTTTTCAGATGACATCCGTCCCGGGAGGACCGCAGATGCTCAAGGGCTTCAAGAACTTCATGATGCAGGGCCAGGTCGTCGTCGTGGCGGTCGGCCTGGTCGTGGCCACCGCCTTCAGCGGCCTGGTCGAATCGTTCACCGACAGCGTGATCAACCCGCTGGTCGCCGCCGCCGGCGGCCCCGACGACCTCGGCCTGGGCTGGCTGATCCGCGAGGGCAACAACGAGACCTTCGTCGACATCGGCGGATTCATCTCCGGGATCGTCTACTTCGTCATCTTCATGGCGGTGATCTACTTCGCCATCGTCGTGCCCTACCGCGCCTACCAGGCCCGCCGCGGCAACGAGGTCTTCGGCGATCCGGCGCCGACCAAGACCTGCCCGGCCTGCCTGTCGGACGATCTGCCGGTGGGCGCGAGCAAGTGCAAGTACTGCGCCACCGAGCTCACCGCCTGATCTGCGTAGCGCAGTCCGGCGGATGAGCGCCGGGTGAGGTCGGCGGACGACCGACGAGCCGGGCCGCATCCTGGCAAAGGGTGCGGCCCGGCTCGTTTCTCATAATCGTCGGACGGGCGCGGTGCCGCGGCTGCGCGGGGCGACCGCGCCCGGAGGCGGTCAGCCCAGGGGAGCGTCCACCCGCGGCGGGGCGTCGGCAGGCGGGGGATAGGTGCCGCGCCGGCGGGTGATCACCGCGGCCGCGGTGGTGGCGGCCCCGGCCACGCCGAGCACGATCGCGCCGGTCACGGCCAGCGCGGTACGCGTCCGGCAGTGCAGTTGCTCTCGGGCGTTCGAGCTGGCCCGCCGCTGCTTTCCTCTGCTCATGACCGCAAGCTTGCCTGGCCCGCCGGGGCGGGGCAACGCCGCACCGCACGACGGGCGGACCCGAACCGGGCGTCGGGGCGGACGCGGCGGGCCACAAGTGGCACGATGGGCGTCGTGACTGCATCGATTAAGACCGCGACTGCGACCCTGCACACCAACCGCGGCGACATCAAGATCTCCCTGTTCGGCAACCACGCCCCGAAGACCGTGGCCAACTTCGTCGGCCTGGCCGACGGCTCGAAGGAGTACAAGACGCAGAACGCGGCCGGCAAGGACTCCGGACCGTTCTACGACGGCGCGATCTTCCACCGCGTCATCGACGGGTTCATGATCCAGGGCGGCGACCCGACCGGCACCGGTCGTGGCGGCCCGGGCTACCAGTTCGAGGACGAGTTCCACCCGGAGCTGACCTTCGACCGCCCGTACCTGCTGGCCATGGCCAACGCGGGCCCGGGCACCAACGGTTCGCAGTTCTTCATCACCACCGGTGCGACCCCGCACCTGAACATGCGCCACACCATCTTCGGTGAGGTCGACGGCGACGCCTCGCGTGCCGTGGTGGACGCGATCGGCACCACCGCCACCGACCGGATGGACCGTCCGACCGAGGACGTGGTGATCGAGTCGATCACCATCGCGCAGGACTGACGTGACGGCACCCGGCTGGGGTGGGCACCAAGACCGGCCGGCCCCGCCGGGGTGCCACCGTCATCCCGATCGTCCCACCGGCCTGTCGTGCGCCCGGTGCGGACGACCCGCCTGCCCCGAATGTCTGAGCGAGGCGCCGGTGGGTTTCCACTGCGTGGACTGTGTGGCCGCCGACCGGCGCGCCCAGGCCGCCCATGCCCCGGCCGCGGGGACCGCCGCGGCCGGTACCGGGCTCTTCCGCCCGGTGATCACCTATGTGCTGATCGCACTGAACGTGCTGATCTACCTGATCACCGTGGTCCAGTCCGGCGACCTGATGAACAACCAGGTCGGCTCCTCGCTGTTCAACGACTGGTCGCTGATCCCGGGCCTGGTGGCCGACGGCGAGTACTTCCGCCTGCTGGGCAGCGGCTTCCTGCACTTCGGACCGATCCACCTGCTGGCCAACATGTATGCGCTCTACGTGGTGGGCGGGCTGTGTGAACAGGCGCTCGGCCGCTGGCGTTATCTGGCGATCTACCTGCTGTCGCTGCTGGGCGGCGCGGCCGCGGTGATGTACGGGGCGTGGAATGCGCAGACCGCCGGCGCCTCGGGCGCGGTGTTCGGCCTGTTCGGCGCCGTGCTGATCCTGCTGGTGCGTAACAAGCGCAGCCCGGCGATGATCGGCACCGTCATCGTGCTCAACGTGGTCATCTCGCTGACCGTCCCGGGGATCTCCCTGGCCGGTCACCTGGGCGGGCTGGTCGCCGGCACCGTGGCCACCGCGGCGGTCGCCTACGCCCCGGAGATCCTGCGCACGGTCGGGGTGCGTCCCGGCTCGCCGGCGCTGTTCAACCGGTTCGGTATCGGGGTGCTGGTGGTGATCGGCGCGGCCGAGCTGACGATGCTCGCCGTGCAGATCGCCCAGATGCGCGCGGACATCGCGCCGTTGACCTACTCGCAGATTCTCATTTTCTAGGTCATTCCCGCCTCGTCCAACGTGGCTAGCACCGCGTCGGGCGAGGCGCCCAGATCCCAGCGGGTGAGCATCAGCAGCCGCTCCTCGGGCTCGCGCACGTCGATCTCCAGGATCGGCACGCGTCGGCCCAGCCGCGGATAGCGCACCACGCGGAGCCGGTGCAGCTGTACGGGGGTGATCTCATGGCGCGCGGTGAGCGTGCGCACCGTGATCTGCGGTGCCGGCCCGGTGGTGTCGAGCACCAGGCGCGGGCGCACCACGGCCCAGTTGACCGCCACGGCGGCGAGCAGCACCGCCGCGATCGACAGCAGCAGGGTGCCGGCGGCGTCGCGGCCCACGGTCCAGGCCGCGATTGCGAACAGCACCGCCCCGCCGCCGGCGGCGAAGACCCCCGGCACCGGCGGCGCCCACTGTCGCCGGGCGCGGTCACCGTCTGCAGACACTGCGCACCTCGTCCTCCGGCGCATCGCCGATCGGTGTGGAAATCGAGTTATCCACAGGGGTTGTCCACACTGTGGATGAATGACATATTTGTGATTCCGCAGGTCACAGCGCTATCGGCTGTGCCGGCGCGGGCTGACGGGTCAGCGCCATCCCATGGTCATGAACAGCCCCACCATGATCAGGCCCATGCCGATCAGATAGTTCCAGCCGCCGAGCTCGTTCATCCAGCCCAGGGCGCCCGGGGCGGTGTCGGCCAGGTACATCAGCACCATCCACAGGACGCCCAGCACCATCAGGCCGAGCATGATCGTGACGTACAGCGGGCTCGACGGCCCGCCGGAGACCTTCACCGGGGTGCGGTTGTCGGGGGCGGACGCGGCCGCGGACGTCTTCTTCTTGCGGGACCTGGACTTGGGCATGAGCGGACCTTCCCTGTGCTGTGCGGAGAGCTCGGCCGCGGCCGCCTGCGGCTGGGCCGATGCTGCTGATCACACGCTAACCTAGCCGGGCCGACCCGCACAGCCGCCCCGCGCGGGGACGGCCCCGATCTTCCGGGCGTGCCGGGGCGAGACGGCGGGAGGGGGAACGATGGCACCGGACACCGAGCGTCGCCGCCCGCGGCTGCGCTGGTCACTGGCCGTGCCGCTGGTGACCCTGGTGATGGGGTTGCTGCTGGCGATGACCTACGCCAGCTCGCAGGGCCGGGAGCTGCGCACCAGCGACTCGGCGCGCCTGTCGGACCTGGTGCGCGACGCCCAGCGGGGGGTGGAGAACGCGCAGGAACGCTTCGACGGGCTCGAGGCGACGATCGCCGACCGGCAGAGCGCCCTGGCCGACTCCGACGAGGGGCTCGCCATGATGTTGACCATGATCGATGCGGAGGGGATATCCACCCGCACGCCGGTCTCCGGGCCGGGGGTCTCGGTGACGCTCACCGATGCGCTGCGCGACCGGGAGGGATCGTTCCCCGACGAGGCGCGGCCGGACGACCTGGTGGTGCACCAGCAGGACGTGCAGTCGGTGCTCAACGCACTGTGGGCCGGCGGGGCCGAGGCGGTCCAGATCCAGGACCAGCGGGTCGAACCCACCACGGCGCCGCTGTGCATCGGCAACACTCTGCTGCTGGGCGGACGGACCTACAGCCCGCCCTATGTGATCACCGCGGTCGGGCCGCCCGAGGAGCTGCATGCAGCGCTGGACGCCGAACCGGGGGTGACCCTGTATCGCCAGTACGCCGCCCGCTACGGGCTCGGCTACACCGTGGCCACCGGCGAGATGGACATCGCCGCAGCGGACGGTCTGCCCGGCCTGCAGTTCGCCCGCCCGGCCGAGTAGCCGTCCCACCCCACGTCCGCGCAGGCAGGCCACGGCCGCGGCCGACCAGTCCGGGCGGTCCGGTCAACCCCTGAGTTGCACAGGTTTAGTGCCCCGCCGCTGATAGTCCGATCTTGGTGACGATGTCGGCGGCTTTCGGGGTGAGCGGGTCGGTGGCGGTGTGTGGGTGGCCACCGATAGTGAGCGTGATTTCCTGGAGCGGCCGGAGGGCCTGAACGATGCTGCGGATCGATGTTCCGGTGTGGTCTTGCAGGTAGCGAGATACGGCCAGAGCTGCGAAGACGATGGTCAGGTGGGCTTCGATCGAGTCGTGCTGCCGGTGGTAGATCGGCCGGGCGGCAAGGTCGGTCTTCGACATCCGGAACGACTGCTCAACCCGCCAGAGCGCGTGGTAGTGCTCGATCACCTCGGTCCCGGACATGATGTTCGCGGGCAGGTTTGTCACGTAGCCCTTCAGGCCGATCAGGTCGCGGGCGCGCTGCACGAGTGCTTCATCGACCTGGCGGGCGGCGCCTTTGGTGGTGACGAACCGGGCGCTGCGCGCTGATTGGCGGCCTTCGACGATCGCCTGGGCGCGTTCGACCTGCGCATCGAGGGTGCGGGTGTCGCGCAGAGACCGTTTCCGGCTGTATTGCCAAACCGCGCGCCACGACGATGAATCTCGTGGATCCCAGACCGGTTCGGCTCGCTTAAGCACATCGTTGACCTGCGTATTGCCGTGAACCGGGGTGACCGTGTCGATGATCTGCCCGTCGGTGAAGTGGTTACCGTGCCACCGGAAATGCGACGCTAAATCCTTCGGCGCCTTCGTCACCTTCGAACCGACGATGAACTTCAGCCCCGCCTCATCGAGCGCGGTCAGGTTCGCGGCCGACAGCATGCCGGCATCGGCGGCGATGACCAGCTCGGTGCCCTCGATCCCGTGGCGGGCCGCGAACTGCTTCACGATCGGGATGATCGTCCGGGTCTCGGCATGGTTGCCCTCGAAACACCCGACTTCCAGTGGAAATCCATTCCGGTCGACGAGCAGTCCGACAACGATCTGCGGATCGACGCGGCGTTCTTTCGAGTATCCGACCTTGCGCAGTTGGTCTTCCTTCTCGGCCTCGAAATACAGGGTCGTCACGTCGTAGAGCACCAGTGACAGCCCGCCGGTCTCGGCGGCGTAGTCGAAGCATCGGTAGGCGATCTGATCGCGGTATTCGCGGCCGACGCAGCGGCGAAGAGCCGCGGTGAAGGTGTTGCGGTGCGCGGCATCGACGCCGAGTTCGCGCAGCACGCGCACCGAGTCGGCCTTCGAGGTCGGCTCGACGATCCGGGCCAGCACGAGCTGGAAGAACGCCTCGTCATCGATCTGGTCGAACCCGAGCCTGGACCACGCTGCCTCGATCACGTCGATCAGCCACCGCGACCGTTTCCCAGTGATCACCGAACCACCCACTGCAGTGCTGCTACCTGCAGGAACACGGTCAGGCGGTGTGACCTCGGGAAGGTCGAAGGCGAGCTGGTCGGCGTCGAGCTTGTCGCGTGCGGCCTGGACCAGCGCAGCCAACTCGGCCTCGGTATGGGCTGATCCGAGATGGTCGATGATCCGGTGCCGGCCAGCGATCTTCTCCGCGATCTGCACGGCCGTCGCTCCGGAACCGGTGCGCACCTTGCGGATATAAGCGGCCACACCGACCGATCCTACCGGCTGCTTAGTGCCCCAATAACCGAACACACAGCCCGTCTACCAGCGACGACACACTCCTAGGACAAGATTTCCGTCCGACCTGTGCAACTCAGGGCCGACCAGTCCGGGCGGTCCGGTCAGGGGATGCCGAGCTCGGCGATCTCCACGGTCAGCGTGTCGTTGCGGTGGGCGTCGGACCCCTGACCGGGTTCCTGAGCGGTCACCTTGCCCACCGCGGTCGGATCCAGGGTGCGCGAGGGGCGGATGTCGAGGCGGGACTCGTCGCCGGACCAGCCGGCCGCGCGTAGTGCGGTGACGGCCTCGGATCGGCTCTTGCCGAGCAGATCCGGCATCGCGAACAGCGCGCCGTTGGAGACGAAGACCCGGATCTCCGAATCCGTGTCGGCCTTCTCCCCGCCGACCGGATCGGTGCGCAGCACCGTGCCCTGCTCTTCGCGCCCGTCGACGTCGACGATGTCGACGCGGAAGCCCGCGCCCTCGAGGTTGGCCACGGCCTTGTCGAGCGTCTGCCCGGACACGTCGGGCACCGAGCGCTTCTCGGGTCCGTCGCCGACGGTGAGCGTGACCGGCCGACCCGCGGCCAGCTGGGCGCCGGCATGCGGGTTCTGGGCGACGATCTTGTCCTTGTCGTCCTGCTCGGACGGTTCCCGCCGGACCGGATCGGTGACGGTGAGCCCGAGTTCGTCGAGCGTCTTACGCGCCTCGTCCTCGGTGGCGCCGGTCAGATCGGGGACCTCGACCATCGCCGGTCCGGAGGAGACCGTGAGGGTCACCGTCTGTCCCTTGTCGATCGTGGTGCCGCCGGCCGGGGTGGTGCCGAGCACCGTGCCCGATTCGGCGTCCGCATCCGGTTTGGACTGCCGCGCGACCTTCAGCCCGGCGTCGTACAGCCGGTTCTCGGCCTCGTCGATGGACAGACCCGCCACATCGGGCACCGTGACCTGCACGGTGTTGCCGGTGCCGAGGTTGATGAAGAAGAAGGTGCCGAGATCGG
>JAJYRZ010000154.1 GCA_021793835.1 Actinomycetes bacterium
ATAGGTGACATCTGATCCGGCTTGCCCTGACTGGCGGCCTGGAAGGATGTGCACCATGCCCGCTCCCTACCCGCAGGAGTTCCGCGACGACGTTGTGCGCGTGGCCCGATCTCGTGAAGACGGGATCACGATCGCGCAGATCGCCAAGGACTTCGGTATCCACGAGATGACCCTGCACAAGTGGATCCGCCAGGCCGACATCGACGACGGCAAACGCCCAGGCAAAACCCGCGAAGAATCCGCTGAGCTGCGAGACGCTCGAAAACGGATCCGGCTGCTCGAGCAGGAAAACGAAGTCCTGCGCCGCGCCGCCGCCTACCTGTCCCAGGCGAACCTGCCGGGAAAAGGCTCTACCCGCTCGTGACGGAGCTGGCCGAGGACGGGATCCCCGTCGCGGTCACGTGCCGGGTTCTGGGGCTCTCCCGCCAGCCTTACTACCGCTGGCTGGCCAACCCGATCACCGCTGCTGAACTCGCCGAGGCCTACCGGGCCAACGCACTGATCGATGCTCACCGTGACGACCCCGAATTCGGCTACCGCTTCCTGGCTGAAGAGGCTGTCCAGGCAGGCCAAGGAATGTGCGAACGCACCGCCTGGCGCATCTGCAGAGACAACCAATGGTGGTCAGTCTTCGGCAAGAAGCGCGGGAAGAACGGCAAACGCCCAGGACCGCCCGTCCATGACGACCTGGTCCAGCGCGTCTTCTCTGCTGATGACGTCAACCAGCTGTGGCTGACCGACATCACGGAGCACCGCACCGAGGAGGGCAAGTTGTATCTGTGTGCGGTCAAGGACGTGTTCGCCGGTCGCATCGTCGGCTACTCGATGAGCGACCGCATGGAAGCCCGGCTCGCGGTGAACGCCCTGGAAAACGCGGTCTCCCGGCGTGGCGATGTGGCCGGATGCGTCGTGCACTCAGACCGAGGATCGCAGTTCAGGTCCAGGAAATACGTGCACGCACTGAACTCTCATCACCTGATCGGATCGATGGGCCAGGTCGGTGCGGCCGGCGACAACGCGGCGATGGAATCGTTCTTCGCGCTGCTGCAGAAAAACGTCCTCGATCGGCGCCGCTGGCAGACTCGTGAAGAACTCCGCACCGCGATCGTGCTCTGGATCGAACGCACCTACCATCGGCGTCGTCGCCAGAGCCGGCTCGGACGATTGACCCCTATCGAATACGAGACCATCATGAACCCGGTCGCGCTCGTCGCGGCCTGACACCTCGACTGTCACCTATCGGTGCAGCAGTCCCGACCAAGTTGCTGGCGCGTAAGCGGCCGCACCTGGTGCCCATCGTCGACTCGGTGGTGCGCCGCGAGGTCTTCGACAGCGGTGGTCGGCACTGGGCGCCGTTGCATGACGCGTTGACCGCGAACGGATGCGCATGGTGGAAGCAGCTGGAAGAGCTGCACAGCGTGGCCGGGCTGCCCGCCCATGTGGCGGTGCTCCGAGTGCTCGACGTACTGGCGTGGATGGACGGCACGGGCCGAACAGAGAAGTTGATCGGCCGGAAGCAGCCCGGCCAGCAGTAGTGGTCACTTCTGGCTGGACGCATGCGTGTCGGTCGGTGATCCGGCGCACGGACAGGCCGTGAAATCACTCACCATCGCCCGGTCTGCACCATGGTGTCGGTACCGCCGAAATCTTCCCCGTGACCTGGAAACACGCGGCCACCTGGCCCGTTATCGTTTCGTGATCTAAAACGGTGGGGTGTGATGCCGGGCCCTTCAAAGGCGGCGGGCCCGTACGTAGCGTGGCGGCCGTTCCGCACAGGGATGCCGTCGGCAGGGTCGGGGAGACGTACGGGCCGACGGTGACACGACAAGGAAGGTCACCTACGTGAAGAACATCAGCAAGACCGCTCTGCGTGCCGGCATCGCCGGGGCGTTCGCCGCCGCCCCGCTGGCCCTGATGGCCGCCGGCACCGCCTCGGCCGACACCTACAACGACTGGGACGCGGTCGCGCAGTGCGAATCCGGCGGCGACTGGACCATCAACACCGGCAACGGCTACTACGGCGGCCTGCAGTTCTCCCAGTCCACCTGGGAGGCCAACGGCGGTAGCGGTATCGCCTCCGACGCCTCGAAGGCCGAGCAGATCCGGGTGGCCGAGAACGTGCTCGCCACCCAGGGCCCCGGCGCCTGGCCGGTGTGCGGGCAGTACCTGTGATCGGGTAGCAGGCCCCGTGCATCCCGCGCCCGTGTGCGCAGGGCCCGGTCGCCCCACCGCAGCAGCAGCGGTGGGGCGACCGGTTTTCGTATCGCCCGGGGCTCCGGTCGGTGGGACGCGGTCCCTTGGCGGTCAGGCGTCGACGGGGGGCTGGTCGTCGGCCAGATCCTTGATCAGCCACGACTTGTGCACCGCCGCGTAGATCAGCGGCCCGCCGATCGCGGTGAACGGCCAGATCATGTAGAAGAAGATGGCCGTGGCGATCGGCAGCCCGCCGAGCAGGCTGGTCGAATCGAGCGTCGCGTGAGCGGCGATGAACAGTCCCGCCATCACCACGCAGAAGCCGGCGATCAGCGCCAGGTTCGCCGGATGCCACGCATCGGAGAGGTTGAGCGCGCCCATCAGCATGAATGCCGCGGTGAGCAGCGGTAGCGAGTAGTAGACGGTGGCCCAGAAGTCGAACAGCGAGCCGAGCAGGGTGCCCAGCGACGCGACGGTGACGATCAGCACCAGGGCGTCCATGCGGTCGAATCTCATGTCGATACCTCGTTCAATGTTCTCGTCGGGTCAGTGATCGGCGGTGGCGGCGACGGGCTCGGCGGCGCGTGCCGGGGTCGCAGGGACGGGCTCGTAGGAGGTGAAGAACCGGTCGCGGTCCCGGCGCGAGGGGTAGGCCAGGGACACCGCGACGAACAGCACGACCGAGGCCGCGATGATGGTCGCCCCGTCCTGCATGTAGTCCGGGACCGAGATGATCTCCTCGCGGGTCAGGATGGTCAGGGCCAGGTTGCCCAGGATCCCGAAGGTCACCGCGACCGTGGTGGCCAGTCCGGTGGCCCGCTGCCAGAAGATGCCGAGCACCACCGGGGCGAAGATCGCGGAGGCGAACGCCGCCCAGCCGATCGCGCCGAGCAGGAACACCACCTGGGTGAGGTAGAGCGCGAACAGCAGGGAGCAGGCCACGACGAAGGCACTGGCCAGGCGGTACCAGAGCAGCTCGCGGCGCAGTACCTTGCCGAGCGAGCCCATCAGGTCGCGGGTGATCGACGAGGCGCCGATGGTGATGAACGAGCTCGCGCTGGACATGATGGCGGCCAGCAGTCCGGCCAGGGCGAACCCGGCGAAGGTCGTGCTGGTCATGTTGTCGAGGAACCACGTGGTGGTGCTGTCGTAATCGTCGAACGCCGGGGCACGGCCCTCGATGGTCAGCGCCCGCACCGACAGGCCGATGCCGAGGGCGAACAGCACGGTGACCGAGTAGCCGACCGCGGCGACCAGCGCGCCCCACCGCAGTTCCGCGGCGTCGCGCAGCATGAGGAACTTGGTGGCCAGCTGCGGCTGGGCAGCGCCGCCGAGGATGGCGAGGTAGACGAAGCCGAAGATCCACCCCATGCTCTGCGAGCCGTCGATCTGCAGGAAGCTCACGTCGCTGCCGGCGATGGTGTCGAGCATGTTCGACCAGCCGCCGACGGTGTTGATCGCGACGAAGAAGGCGATGAGCGACATGGCGATCATCAGCAGGCCCTGGATCAGGTCGGTCCAGATGGCGGCGAGCATGCCGCCGGCGATGGTGTAGGCGGCGACGACGCCGGCGCCGATGAACGCGCCGGCGGCCAACGAGATGTCGAAGATCAGCGCCATGATCACGCCCATCGCCGTGATCTGCGAGGTCATGTAGGCGACCGAGCCGACGAAGATCGCGATCGACATGGCGAAGTGGGCGCTGCGGCTGGTGTATCGAATGCGGATGATGTCCGGAATCGAGTGCACGTCGTGTTTCTGGGCGATCTTGTAGAGCCGGGTGCCGAGCAGGAACCAGGCCAGGGCGAACGCCAGCGGCACCAGGATCGCGGCCGCGACGAGCGCCTGGACGCCCCAGTCGTTGGTGTTGGCGGTGTGCCCGATCATCCCGAACCCGCTCTGGATCGAGGAGAACGAGGCGATGGCCATGACGAAGAAGCCGAGCGTCTGGCCGGCGACGAGGAAGTCCTTGGAGCTCTTCACCCGTCTGTTCGCCCAGTAGCCGATCGCGAACATCGCGATGAAGTAGACGATCACGATCGTCAGGACTGTTGTCATATCCGTTCCCCAATCTGGACGGGTGCTCGCATCGGTGCGTGTGGGGCCGGGGAGCCTTCGAAGTCGCTTGGAAATGTCTTGTGAACTGCGATACTACGTAGTATTTACCGGCCGATGTGTGTTGCGCCACACTGTAATCACGGATTCGGTCCTGTCAAGGCTTCGGCCTGCCTCGCAGGTGTCACCTGCGGGTTTGCGGTCGGTCGCCGAGGTCGTGCGAGGCCGACAGGTGTCGTGTGCCTCCTCCTTGACTTTACGTGCGGTGCATCACATCATACTAGGTAGTATGCCTGTTTAAAGCGGAGGAGGAATGGTGAAGTTCGAGAATCGGGTAGCCATCGTCACCGGTGCCGGCGGCGGGCTGGGGCGGGCCCACGCGCTCGCGCTGGCCGAGCGCGGGGTCGCGGTGGTGGTCAACGACGTCGGCGGCGTGACCGGCGGGCAGGCGGTGGTCGACGAGATCACCGCGGCCGGCGGTACGGCGGTCGCCGACGGTGCCGACATCACCGACCGGGCGGCCGTGGATGCCATGGTCGCCGCGACCGTGGAGCGCTGGGGCGGCGTCGACATCCTGATCAACAACGCCGGGATCCTGCGTGACAAGACCTTCGCGAAGATCGAGCTCGAGGACTTCCGGGCGGTCATGGAGGTGCACCTGATGGGCTCGGTGCACTGCACCAAGGCGGTGTGGCCGCACATGGTCGAGCAGGGCTACGGGCGCATCCTGATGACCACCTCGGCCTCGGGCATCTACGGCAACTTCGGTCAGGCCAACTACGGCGCCGCCAAATCCGCGCTGGTCGGGCTGACCAATGTGCTCGCCATCGAGGGGGCGCGCAGAGGCATCCGCGTCAACGCGCTCGCCCCCACGGCGGCCACTCAGATGACCGACGGGCTGATCGATGCCGAGGCGGCCGCGCGGCTGGGGCCGGAGACCATCGCCCCGGGCGCGGTCTACCTGGTCTCCGAAGACGCGCCCACCGGCGCGATCCTAGGCGCCGGCGCCGGGGTGTTCGCCCTGTCGAAGATGGTGGAGGGGCCGGCCGTGTACCTGCCGGAGTCCGAGCGCACCGCCGAGGGCCTCGCCGCGCGCTGGGCGGAACTCGACGACTTCGCCGACCTGCGCTCCCACGCCTCGGCCTTCGAACAGACCGGGCACTACGTCGAGGTGGCGGCCGCTGCCGCGCAGGTGCAGCAGTGACCGCCCCCGCCGTCCCCGCCGACGGCTTCCCGCTGGCCGCGATCCCCGGGCACTATGCGCGCGAGCGCGGCGACGAGGTCGTGGCCCGTGCAGGCGAGGACGAACTGACCTGGGAGCGGCTGCACCGGCGCAGCAACGCGATCGCGCGCGGGTTGGTCGACCGCGGCGCCGAACCGGGCCGGATCGTGACCCTGTTGATCCCGAACTCCACGGACCTGATCGTGGCCACCTTCGCCTGCTACAAGGCCGGCGCCACCCCGCAGGTGCTCTCGCCGCGGATGACCCCGAGCGAGCTGCAGGCGATCGTCGCCCTCGGCGATCCGGTGGTGGTGATCACCGATGAAGCGCTCGGCGATGAATCCGCCGTCGACCCGGGCACCGCGACCACGACGCCGACCGCACTCGCCGAGGGGCGGTCGGAAGACGATCTGTCCGAGACCCGGATCGCCACCTCGTGGAAGGCCCCGACCTCGGGCGGGTCGACCGGACGGCCGAAGATTATCCTGTCGGGGCGGCCCGCGGTGACCTCCTCGTTCGATCCGACCTTCTGGCGGATCTCCCCGGGCGAACAGGTGCTGATCACCGCCCCGATGCACCACAACGCCCCGTACTCCACCGCGCTCAGCGCGATCTTCGGCGGCGGCACGGTGACCATGCTGCGCCGCTTCGACGCCGAGCGCACACTCGCCGAGATCGACGCCGTCGGCGCGACGTGGGTGTATCTGGTGCCGACGATGATGCGGCGGATCTGGGCGCTGCCCGATCAGGTGCGGGCGGCCTACTCGCTCGAGTCGGTGCGCGCGTTCTGGCACTGCGCCGAACCGTGCCCGGCGTGGCTCAAGCGCGAGTGGATCGGTTGGCTCGGTGCCGAGCGGATCTGGGAGCTGTACGCGGGCACCGAGGCCGAGGCCGGCTGCACCATCCGCGGCGACGAATGGCTGGACCATCCCGGGTCGGTGGGCACGGTGACCTGGGGCGAGATCCGGCTGGTCGACCTCGACGGGGCGGAGGTCACCGAGCCGGGGGAGACCGGCGAGATCTTCACCCGGGTGCCGGCCGGGCAGCCGGCGACCTACCGCTACATCGGCGCCGAACCCGTCGAGCTCGACGGCTGGTCCTCGCTCGGCGACATGGGGCGGTTCGACGACGACGGCTACCTCTACCTGCACGACCGGCGCGGCGACATGGTCACCGTCGGCGGGGTGAACATCTATCCGGCGGAGATCGAGGCGGCGCTGATCGAGCATCCGGACGTGCAGACCACCGCCGTGATCGGCCTACCCGATCCGGAACTGGGCAACCGGCTGCACGCGATCGTCCAGCCCGGGGACGGGGCACGCGTGGATCCGGCCGCGCTGCAGGAGTTCCTCGCCGAGCGACTGTCGGGGCAGAAGGTGCCCCGGACCATCGAGGTGGTCACCGAGTCCCTGCGCGACGACGCGGGCAAGATCAGGCGCTCCGCCCTGCGGGCGCAGCGCCTGGAAGGAGCTGCATGATGACCGACCCTCTCTTCGACCTGACCGGTCGGCACGTGCTGGTCACCGGCGGTGCCCGCGGGATCGGCCGGATGATCGCCGAGGCGCTGCTGCGCCGCGGAGTCACCGTGTATCTGTCGACTCGCAGGCAGGACGCTGCCGAGGCCGCGGCCCGGGAGCTCGGCGCGCTCGGCGCGGTGCACGCCTTCGCCGTCGACGTCGGCGCCGACGGCGGGGCCCAGGCGCTGATCGAGCAGGTCGGCGCACACACCGATCGGCTGCACGGGCTGATCAACAACGCCGGCGCCACCTGGGGCGAGTCCTTCGACGACTTCCCCGAGGCCGCCTGGGACAAGGTGCTCGGGGTCAACGTCAAGGCGCCGTTCAACCTCGCCCGCGCGGCCCGTCCGCTGCTCGAGACCGCCGCGGGCGAGGGCGCCGGCCCCGCCCGGATCGTCAACATCGGCTCGATCGACGGGCTGCTGGTGCCCAACTACGAGAACTACTCCTATTCGGCGGCCAAGGCCGCGATCCATCACCTGACCCGGCACATGGCGGCCACCCTCGCCCCGTCCGTCCTGGTCAACGCGATCGCGCCGGGGCCGTTCCCCACCAGGATGATGGCCTGGATGCTCGACGAACACGGTGCGGAG
>JAJYRZ010000155.1 GCA_021793835.1 Actinomycetes bacterium
AACGCGACCTTGGCGATGCGCGGATTGGAGGCCAGCGGCTTGCCGGCCTCGGCGCCGAAGCCGTTGACCACGTTGACCACCCCGGCCGGGACGAGGTCGGCGATGAGATCCATCAGGAACATGATCGACGCCGGGGTCTGCTCGGCCGGTTTGAGCACGACCGCGTTGCCGGTGGCCAGGGCCGGGGCGAGCTTCCACACCGCCATCAGCAGCGGGAAGTTCCACGGGATGATCTGGCCGACCACCCCGAGGGGTTCCTGGAAGTGGTAGGCGACGGTGTCGTCGTCGATCTGCGACAGCCGGCCCTCCTGGGCGCGGATGGCGCCGGCGAAGTAGCGGAACTGGTCGATGGCCAGCGGGATGTCGGCGTTGAGGCATTCCCGGATGGCCTTGCCGTTGTCCCAGGTCTCGGCCAGTGCGATCGCCTCGAGGTTGGCCTCCATCCGGTCGGCGATCGCCAGCAGCACCCCGGCGCGTTCGGCCGGCGAGGTCTTACCCCAGGCCGGGGCGGCGGCGTGTGCGGCGTCGAGCGCCAGCTCGATGTCTTCGGCCGTGGAGCGGGCGGCCTCGCAGAACACCTGCCCGGTGATCGGGGTCGGGTTCTCGAAGTACTCGCCCTTGACCGGGGGCACCCATTTGCCGCCGATGAAGTTGTCGTAGCGGCTCGGGTAGGTCATCGCGGCGTCGGGGGTGCCGGGGCGGGCGTAGACGGTCATCTGCGGTCTCCTCGTCATCCGGGGGCTGCGCCGTCCGGCGCGAAACCCGTGTGACGCAGAACACTAGAGACGGCGGGGTTGCAACGGCGTTGCAGCCGCGCCGAGCCGCTGATCGAGCAGGTCGCGGCGGGCCGCCGCCCGCACCTGCTGCGCCGAGCCCGGTTCGGTGAGCACGGCCAGCGCCGCCCAGACCCGGCGGTCGCCGACCCCGGCGGGGGTTCCGGCCCAGCGGGCGATCAGGTCCGGGTCGGCCGCGGCGAGCACGGCCGCGCCGAGTTCGGCGTCGAGCTCGTCACGCACCCGCACCACCCCGGGTGCGAACGAGGCGGGCAGCAGCGGGCCCGGGTAGGCGGCCAGCGCCCCGGCCACATCACCGGCGGCCAGGAATGCGCGGACCGCGTCCACATCCGTGCTCGCACCGGCGGCGAGCCGGTAGGGCCTGGAGGCCAGCACACCCGGACCGAGCACCTTGCGCAGCCGGGAGACCTCGGCGCGCACGGTCACCGGGTCGAGTCCGTCGTCGCCCAGTTCGGCGCCGAGCTCGCCGGTGGTCAGGCCGGCCGGTGCGTCGCCGAGCAGGGCGAGGATCTCCGCGTGCCGGGGGCTGAGCGGCAGTTGCGCGCCGCCGCGCTCGATCCGCGCCCGCCCCGGCCCCAGCAGCAGCGCGTGCAGGGGCGCCTGTTCGGCCTGCCCGAGTGCGCCGGGATCGTCGCGCAGCAGCAGGCCCAGCTCGCCTTCGGCGGCGGCGACGGTGGCGCGCACCAGCGCCCCCATCGCCCTCGAGGCCGCCCTGGTGTCGCCGGTGATGTCGAGGGTGCCGAGCACCTGACCGGTGCCCGGGTGCCGCACCGGCGCCGCCACACAGCTCAAGGGGCGCACGGGCCGGACGAAGTGCTCACCGGCGCGCACCTGCACCGACCCTCCCGCGGCCAGGGCGAGTCCGGGCGCGTTGGTCCCGGCGCGCCCCTCGCTCCAGTCGCTGCCCTCGACGAAGCCCGTCCCGTCGCAGATCCGGCGCAGCGCGGTGTCGGCGTGGATCCACAGCATCCGGCCGGTCTGATCGGTCAGTGCCACCGCCAGCCCCTCGTCGACCAGGTCGTCGAACAGCAGGGTGCGCACCACCGGCAGCACGCGCGCCATCGGATGGGCGTCACGGTGGGCGCGCAGATCCGCGTCCGACCACACCGGGTGGTCGACCCGCTCGGGATCGACGCCGCTGGCGTGCGAGCGGGCCCAGGATTCGGCGATCAGCGGGCGGCGGGCCCCGCCGCCGGGCGGACCGAGATCGTCGTCGAAGACCATCGCTCACCCCTTCCCCACGACCGGCCGCCACAGTGTAACGACGATCACACCCGCGGTGTGGGTGACTGCAGGTCGGGCCGGGTCACCGCCCGGCTGTGCGGGTGCCCGAGCGGGGCAGCAGCGCGCCGATCCGGCGCGTGCGCACCGCCCCGGTCCACAGGCCCGCCCCGTAGGCCAGATCGTCGAGGCGCCGATAGGCGATGTACCGCACCGGATCGAGCGTTCCGGGCCCGCCGCGGCGATACCAGTCGATCGCCCCGTCGATCACCGCCGCGGCCGCCAGCAGTCGCCGGGCCCGCCGGCTCACGGCCGCGGCGACCAGGGCGATCGGCCAGTGGTGGCGCAGCGCCGACTGGGCGGTCTGCGCGCACGCCCCGCGCAGCCCCCGCAGGGTCAGCCGCGCGGCTTCGAGGTCCGCGCGCGGGATCCCGGCGACCACCGGCCGCATCCGCCATCCGGCGCGTGCGGTCGCGGCCGCGGCCACCGCCGCCCCGGTGCGGGTGCCCGAGGCGAGCCCGGCCGCGGCGAGCGCCGACCAGCCGGTGAGCACCAGCGGGGCGACCGTGCCCGCATGGCGCCGATCCAGCGCGGCCGCGCCGGTGCCGTAGAAGGCGCGGCGGGCCAGCCACGCCCGGTGGCCGGTGCGGTGGTCGTGGGCGACTGCGGCGGCGGGCTCGTAGCGCATGCGCGCGCCCGCGGCGTGCAGCCGCCAGCACAGGTCGACGTCCTCGGCGACGTGCATCCGCTCGTCGAATCCGCCCGCCAGTGCCTCGCGGCGCACCAGCAGCGCCGCCGACGGCACGTAGGCGACCGGGCTGAGCGGGATCACCGGGGCCGGGTCGGGCCCCATGTCCAGTGCCGAGCGCAGCGCCTCGTAGCGGGCCAGCGCCGATCCGCTTCCGGTCAGCGCGGTGATGCGCGGGGCGACCAGCACACATGCCGGATCGGCCAGGTGGGTCAGCAGCGACGTGAGCCAGTCCGGGCCGGGCACGGTGTCGGCGTCGAGGAAGGCGACCAGCGCGGTCGTGACCGCGGCGAGACCGGTGTTGCGGGCCGCGGCCGGTCCGCGCGGGCTCTCGTGGCGCAGCACCCGGGTGCCGGGGCGCGTAGCCCGGATCGGTACCGGGGAGCCGTCGTCGACGACGATGACCGGAAGCTGCGGGTCCAACGCGGCCAGCAGCCGGTCGATCCCGGCCTGGTCGCCAAGCACCGGGATCACCACGGTGACCTCGCCGGGGCCGGGGATCGGCGCGGTGGTGGCCGCCGGGTCGGGGTGGGCGACCGCGGTGTCGAGCAGGCGGCGGGCCAGGGCTGCGGTTCCCGGGTCGGTGACGGTGAGCCGGCCGCCGGCCAGCAGGGCGGCGGCGCGCGGGCGCAGGCGCAGAAGTCGGGTGGGGCTGCCGCCGATGAGCACCTCGCCGCCTGCCAGGACCCGGGTGCCGGGGGCGAGCCGGATCGCGAAACCGTTCGGCAGCGGCGCGGGCCGGCCGCTCATGTGAGCCTGCCGTGCGTGCCGGGTGACCAGGTGTCGATCGCCGCGCACAGCCCCGCGGTCAGCTCGGCCACCAGGCGCGCCCCTTCTTCCGGGCCCGCGCCGACCGGGTCGCCGAGCACCCCGGAGTCGGAGACCGCCGATACGCCTCCCGCACGCAGTTCGGGCCACAGCTGATCCAGCGGTTCGGTCCGTCCCGGCGCGATCCGTTCGGTGCGCACCAGCTCCGGGTGCAGGTGCGCCATCATGGCGGTCTCGGTGCGCCCGGCGTGCGCGTCGCCGGCTGCGATCACCGGGGTCCACCAGGCGGTGTCGCGGCCCTCTTCGCGTAGCCGGGTCACGGCCGCGGCCAAGGCGGAGACGTTGCCGCCGTGCCCGTTGACCAGCAGCAGCCGGGCAGCCCAGCGGTGTGCGGAGCGGCCGTATTCGATGACCAGCCTGACCAGTGCCTCGTTGCCGAGCGAGATCGTGCCGGCGAAGCCCTCGTGTTCGCCGCTGGCCCCGTAGGCGATCGGCGGGGCCAGAAGCGCGTCGCAGCGGGCCGCGGCACGCTCGGCGAGCGCCACCGCGATACGGGTGTCGGTGTCCAGCGGCAGGTGCGGGCCGTGCTGTTCGGTCGCGCCGATCGGCACGAGCAGCAGCGGGGTGCGCTCCGGCAGGTCGGTCCAGGTGCGCACGCTAAGGAGAGCGGGCGTGGGCCGATCGCCGGTGTCGGCGGGGCCTACAGGCTCAGTGCCCACTGCTCCCCCTCCCTGATCGCGGCGTCCGCGCGCCGGGCGGCGCGTGCATCGCCGATGCGCACCGGATGTCCGTCGCCGGTCTCGGCGCCGGCGGTCGCGGCCGACCACAGGCGGGTGCGCGGGCGGCGCGGCCCGGCGTGGACGATGCGGTCCACGGTCAGCGTCTCGCTCGCGCCGGTGAGGTGATCGTAGAGTTCGGCCGTCACCCGGCGCCCTTCCGGGCGCACGCCGGTGACCAGGACGGCGGTGCGTTCGCGCACTCCGAGCGCGGCGGTACGGGCCCGCCACCCGGGCCGATCGAGGGTCACCCCCAGGTCCTGGCCGACCACGAGCGCATCGGTGCACACCGTCACCGTGTGTCCGGCGCCGGCCAGTGCCTCCACCGCCCCGGTGCCGGGATGGAATCCGGTGCCCTCGACCACCAGCACGTGCAGCGGCCCGGCCGCGCCGAGTGCCGGATCGGCGGTGGCCTCCTCGGCGCCGCGGAACCAGGACGCACCCGCCGGCGCCCACGCGGGCCGCTGCGCCGCAGAGCCGACGGCCAGTGCGACCGCCGCGCCGGAGCCGAGTGCCGCGGCGATCAGGTCCGGATCGGCCGGGGTGCCGGTACGGATGTGCGCGCCGGCGGCGCGTGCCCGGCGGGCCAGGTCGTCGGCGAGCCGGCCCATCGCCGCCCGGTGCGGGGCACGGGCCGCGGCAAGAAGCTGTCCGCCGACGAAAGAGGCGCGTTCGTAGACGGTGACGCGGTGTCCGCGTTCTGCGGCCACGGCCGCGGCCTGCAGCCCGGCCGGTCCCGCCCCGACGATGATCGCCTCCCGGCGCCGGCGCGTGGCCGGTCGCGGCAGATGTTCGCGGCCCGCCGACGGGTTGTGGGTGCAGCCGATCGCGCGGTTGAAGCCGACCCGGCCGATGCACTCCTGGTTACACGCCGAGCAGCGCAGCACCGGACGCCCGGCCAGTGCGCGGGCCGCGAAGGCGGGGTCGGCGATCTGGCCGCGCACCACCCCCACCAGGTCGCACACCCCGGCCTCGAGCGCGGCCTCACCGGCCGCCGGCTCGTCGATCCGGCCCACCCCGATCGTCGGCAGCCCGGTCGCGGCCCGCACCGCGGCGGCGACGTGCAGGCCGTGCCCGGGTGCGGTGGACATGGGCGCCTCGATCCGGTCCAGGGTGGCCGTCGCCAGGCCGGTGGTGGTCGAGAAGTAGTCGACCGCGCCGGTTGCGGCGAGCAGCCGGGCGGTCGCGGCCGTCTCGGCGACGGTGATCCCGCCGGGTACCCCTTCGTCGGCGCCCAGGCGCACCCCGATGATCGCCTCGTCGCCGAGTGCTTCGCGTACCGCGGTCACGGTCTCGCGCAGCAGCCTGCTCCTACCGGCCAGGTCCCCGCCGTAGGCGTCGGTGCGGTGGTTGGTGTGACGTGCCAGGAAGGCGCGCTGGATCGAGGCCTGGGAGGCCTGGATCTCCACCCCCTGGAACCCGCCTGCCGCGCACCGGGCGGCGACGTCGGCGTAACCGGCGACCAGCTCTGCGATGCGGTCCTTATCGAGGGCGGCGGGGACGGCGCGGAACATCGGGTCCGGGATCGGGCTCGGCGCCCACAGCGGGCCTCCGGTGTAGGTGCTCGCGCCCTGGGCGCCGTTGTGGTTGAGCTGGGCGAGGATCACCGACCCGGCCGCGCGCACCCGGCCGGTGATCAGCCGGTAGCCGTCCAGAACGGCCGGGTCGTGGCCGGCGATGACCTTCTCGTAGGGCCGGTCCGAGGGGTGCACGGTGTGCTCCTCGGTGACGATCAGCCCGGCCCCGCCGGCGGCGCGCGCCCCGTAGTAGGCGGCGTGCGCGGCGGTCGGCAGCCGATCGGCCGCCAGGTTGGTCAGGTGTGCGCAGAACACGATGCGGTTGCCCACGGTGTGGCCGCGCAGCCGCAGCGGGGCGGCTAGCAGCGGATACGGCGCCGGTGTCACTCTTGCGATCCTGCCACCTCGGCGCCTGCGGCCGGGCGCCCGACCACGGGGCGGGCACGGGACAGGTGAGGGCGCTCAGCCGACCTGCGCCTCGAGCCGGTCCTGGGCGGCGCGCTGCTTCGCGGCCGCCGCGATCAGCTGCTCCTCCAAGGCCACCGACAGGAAGGTCATGCCGTCGGTGTCTTCGAACTGGTCGGAGACCTCCCCGGACAGCCCTCCCTCCAGGGCCAGGCGGCCGACCAGGTCGAGCTTGGCCTGGCGCTGCCCGGCCGAGAAGTCCAGCTTCGCCAGGTCGACCCACACGATGTTGGGCCGGGTGGTCGACTCGAAGACGTACCGCAGGTTGGTCAGATCCGTCACGGTCTGCCACAGGGTCTGCGAGGCCTCCGGCTTGCCCGGATCGGCGACCCGGAACGGCTGGGCGGCGTTGCGCATCACCGACATCATCGCGGCCAGGGCCTCGAGCTGGGTGGAAGGCCGGTCGAGCCGGCCGAGGTAGTAGGAGGCGCGGGCGAAGCGGTCCCGGGCGTCGGTGGTGCCCGGCAGCGGGGCGTCGCCGCCGAGCCCCTCGAACTTCTTCACCAGTTCCAGCTGCTGGTCGTAGGTCGGCGAGTTGGTCATCACCGTGTACTCGCGCGAGTGGTAGATCTGCGCCTTCCCACCCATGTATTCGATGATCGCCGAGTCCCCGGTCGCGTCCTCCAGTGCGACGTGCAGGGCCGGCTGTTTACCTCCGGTCGGGTCGGCCAGCGGCACCACCTGAACGTCGTTGTCCCGCACCCACCGAACGGCATCGGCGACGGTGGCGAAGTTGTCGAGGAAGTACTGCAGCCACACCGCCTGGCTGAGCTGGACGCGCGCATCGTCACGGTCGCCGTACTCGGACTCGGCCAGCCACAGCAGATGTCCGGCCAGGCCCTTCTCGTTGAGCCCGTCGGTGCTGGCGATGTCGTAGCCGGCGGCGATGACGCTGCCGTACTTCGACTCCCAGCTCAGCTTGCCCGTCACCCCGTCGTCGCGGCGCACCCCGCGCGGCATCTTCCACAGGTTGGTCAAAAGGTCGTGGGCGAAATCCATGTTGCGGCCCACCACGACGGCGTCGCCGGCGTCCTGCCACAGCACTCGAGTACACATCGGATCTTCTTCCTCTCTTCGGCTGCCGCGGATCACCTGATGTGCGGGACGCGACATCTGCCGTCTGACGAAACGACCCGCGCCCCGTCCACCGAGAGACGGCGGACGGGGCGCGGGCCGGGTTCTACCTGTGCGCGGGTGCGGATCAGAACGCGTAGCCGCCGCGGTTGGACTTGACCACGCCCTCCTTGAGCACGAGCGCGATGTT
>JAJYRZ010000156.1 GCA_021793835.1 Actinomycetes bacterium
GTTCGCCGTCGTCGGCGTTGTCGGCCCGTTCGACCACCCAGCCGCGGCGCCCGCGCACCCGCCCGCCGCGCACATGGAACACCTGCACGGCGACCTCGAGTTCGTCGGCCTCCAGGCCGATCACGTCGGCGTCGGTGCCGTCGCCGAGCACCACCGACTGCTTCTCCAGCACCTTGCGCAGCGCTTCGAGGTCGTCGCGCAGGCGGGCGGCCCGCTCGAAGTCCAGTTCCTCGGAGGCCTCGGTCATCTGCTTTTCCACCTGGCGCATGAGCCGATCGGTGCGCCCGGCCAGAAAGTCGCAGAACCCTTCGACGATCTCGCGGTGCTCATCGGCGCTCACCCGGCCCACGCACGGGGCGGAGCACTTGTCGATGTAGCCGAGCAGGCAGGGTCTGCCGAGCTGCTGGTGGCGTTTGAACACCCCGGCCGAGCAGGTGCGGGCCGGGAAGACGCGCAGCAGCAGGTCGAGGGTCTCCCGGATGGCCCAGGCGTGCGAGTAGGGGCCGAAGTAGCGCACTCCGCGGCGGCGCGGACCGCGGTAGACGAACAGGCGCGGGAACTCCTCGTTCACGCTGACCGCGAGCATCGGATAGGACTTGTCGTCGCGGTAGCGGACGTTGAAGCGCGGATCGTATTCCTTGATCCAGTTGTATTCGAGCTGCAGCGCCTCGACCTCGGTGCCGACCACCGTCCAGTCGACCCCGGCGGCGGTGGTGACCATCTGCTGGGTGCGCGGGTGCAGCGAGGCCAGATCCGCGAAGTAGCTGTTGAGCCGGTTGCGTAGATTCTTGGCTTTACCGACGTAGATCACCCGGTCGTGGACGTCCCGGAAACGGTAGACGCCGGGCTCGGTGGGGACCGAGCCGGAGGCCGGGCGATAGGTGGCGGGGTCAGGCACACGTCCAGGTTAGCCGGGCGGGCCCGGCGGGCGCCGCCGCGCTAGTCGTCGGCGGGCGGATCCTGCGGCTTCGCCTCCCGGCTGCCGGTGTCGCCGGGGCGGGTGTCCGGTTCGGCGGCGGGCTGCGACTGGTACTGCGCGGCGCGGGTGCGGAAGGCGCGCACCGCCTCGACCGCGTGCATGCGGTCGTTGATCTGCACGGCCAGCACCGGCATGTACTCGTCGCCGGCCAGCTCGAGCCGGGCCCATGCGGCGCCCTCGGGGAAGTCGAGCGAGTGGACCAGGTCCCACTCGTAGACGTGTTCGCTGAACACGTTGCGCACCGCGACACCGAAGGCGCCCACCCGCATGCGCGGACGCAGCAGCAGCAGCGGCCCGCACGCCAGGAACACCCCGATCAGCGCGACCGCGAACTGGTCGACGGTGCGGTAGTACACGCCGGTGTCCTCGATCTTCAGCAGTGCACCGAACACCGCGAAGGCGATGATCAGCACCACCGCGATCGCGGTCGCGTAGATGCGCATCCGGATCGGCCGGACGATCAGGTCCTCGGTCGCGGCGCCGCCCGGCGCGGAATGTCCGGTACCCATCGCGGTCACCGGTCGCGCAGCCCGCGCAGCGCCGTGGCCGCGTCCAGGGCGGCCGACGCCGCCTCCAGGCCCTTGTCCTCGGCCGAACCGGGCAGGCCCGCCCGGTCGCGCGCCTGCTCCTCGGTGTCGGTGGTCAGCACCCCGTTGCCCACCGGGGTGGACTCGTCGAGCGCGACCCGGGTCAGGCCCGAGGTCACCGCGTCGCAGACGTATTCGAAGTGCGGGGTGCCGCCGCGGATGACCACGCCGAGCGCGACCACCGCGTCATGGGTGCGCGCCAGCTCCTGGGCGACCACGGGCAGCTCCACCGCCCCGGCCACGCGCACCTCGGTCACGGTGGCGCCGTGCTCGGCCGCGGCCCGGTGGGCCCCGCCGAGCAGTGCCTCGGCGATCTCGGTGTGCCAGCGCCCGGCGACCACCCCGAGGGAGAGTCCGCGCTCGATAAGTCCGTGGCCCTCCGGCCGTCCCTGCCCGCTCATCGCTTCCCCGTGACCCCTTCCCGACGCGCCTCGGCGGCGTCGAAATCGTCCAGACCGGACAGGTCGTGGCCCATCCGGTCGCGCTTGGTGCGCAAGTAGTCCACATTCTCCGCGTTCGCCCGCACCGGCATCGACACCCGTTCGGTGATCGTCAGCCCGTAGCCGTCGAGCCCGACGCGCTTGGCGGGGTTGTTCGACAGCAGCCGCATCGAGCGCACGCCCAGATCCACCAGGATCTGCGCGCCGAGCCCGTAGTCGCGCGCATCGGCCGGCAGTCCGAGGTCGAGGTTCGCGTCGACGGTGTCCCGGCCGTCGTCCTGGAGCTGGTAGGCCTGCAGCTTGTGCATCAGGCCGATGCCGCGGCCCTCGTGGCCGCGCATGTACAGCACGATGCCCCGGCCTTCGGCGGCGACCATCTCCATGGCCTTGTCCAATTGCGGGCCGCAGTCGCAGCGCAGCGAATCGAACACGTCGCCGGTCAGGCATTCGGAGTGCACGCGCACCAGCAGGTCCTCACCGTCGCCGACGTCGCCGCGCACCAGCGCCACATGCTCGGCGGCGTCGTAGTCGCTGGCGTAGGTCACGGCGCGGAAGTCGCCGTGCACGGTGTGCATGGTCTCGCTGCCGACCTCGGTGATGTGCTTCTCGTGCTTGCGCCGCCACAGCACCAGGTCGGCGATGGAGATCAGCGCCAGGTCGTGGGCGTCGGCGAACTCACGCAGCTCCGCAATGCGCGCCATCTCGCCGGGCTCGCGCTCGGAGACGATCTCGCAGATCACCCCGGCGGGCCGCAGTCCGGCCAGGCGCGCCAGATCCACGGCCGCCTCGGTGTGGCCGGGCCGGCGCAGCACCCCGCCGTCCCGGGCCCGCAGCGGCACCACGTGCCCGGGCCGGGACAGATCCGGTGCCCCGGTCGCCGGATCGGCGAGCAGGGCGACGGTGCGGGCCCGGTCGGTGGCCGAGATGCCGGTGGTCACGCCTTCGCGGGCGTCGACGGTGACGGTGTAGGCGGTGCCGAGCCGGTCCTGGTTGCGCGCGAACATCGGCGGCAGGCCGAGCCGGTCGCAGTCCTCGCCGGTCATCGGCACGCACACATAACCCGAGGAGTGCCGGATCATGAAGGCCATCAGCTCCGGGGTGACCTTCTCGGCGGCGAAGATCAGATCGCCCTCGTTCTCCCGGTCCTCGTCGTCGACGACCACCACGGCCTTGCCCGCGGCGATGTCGGCGACCGCGCGCTCGATGCTGTCGAACCTCATGTGGCCTCCATCGCCGTGCCGGCCGTGCCGGACGTGCCGTGCGACCGTCGCCGGTCGCGTTCCCTGCACCAGGGTAGTTCCCGGTGCGCTGTGATCTACGGCGCGCTCCGCACGAGCCGTTCGACGTACTTGGCCAGCACGTCGACCTCCAGGTTGACCCGGGTGCCCACCGCGGTGCGCCCCAAGATGGTCTCGGCGAGCGTGGTGGGGATCAGCGAGACCTCCAGCCACTGCGCCTCGTCCTCGGGGGCGGCGCAGGCCGAGACGGTCAGCGACACCCCGTCGACGGTGATCGAGCCCTTCTCCACCACGTAGCGGCCGAGCTCGCGGGGCAGGTCGATGCGCACGACCTCCCAGTTCTCCCCCGGGGTGCGGGCGGCGACGGTGCCGACCCCGTCGACGTGCCCCTGCACGATGTGCCCGCCCAACCGTCCGCCGACCGCGGCGGCGCGTTCGAGGTTGACCGGCGAACCGGTCCGCAGGTCGCCCAGGGCCGAGCGCTGCAGCGATTCGTCCATCACATCGGCGAGGAATCCGCCGTCTTCCGGCTCGCCGACCACGGTCAGGCACACCCCGTTGACCGCGATGGAGTCGCCGGGTGCGGCATCGGAGGTCACCAGCGGCCCGCGCACGGTCAGCCGGGCGGCGTCGGTGAGCCGCTCGATCGCGGTGATCTCGCCGACCTCTTCGACGATGCCTGTGAACATGGGCCTCTCCCCTACTCTCGGTCGCCGTCCCGGGCACCATCTTGCCCGGTGACGAAGGTGGTCAGCAGATCGGCTCCCAGCGGTTCGACCGCGACACGGGTCAGCCGGTGGGCGGCGGCGATCGTCCCGGCTCCGGCCGCGCCCACCGCGGCCGGGCCGGCGCCGAGCACGACCGGCGCCTGATACAGCTGCACCCGGTCGACCAGGCCGGCGGCGAAGAAGGCACCGATCAGCTGCGCCCCGCCCTCGATCTGCACCTCGGCGCAGTCGGCGGCCAGCGCCGCGACGACCTCGGCCGGATCGCGGGTGCGCAGATGCCGGGTGGGGGCCTCGGCCGAGTGCAGTCGAGCCCCGGCCGGCAGATCGCGCAGCCCGACCACCACGCGCAGCGGCTGGGTGGCCGCCAGTGCCCCGCCGGGCAGCCGGGCCGTCAGCGCCGGATCGTCGGCCAGCGCCGTGCCGGTGCCCACGACGATCGCGTCGATGCGGGCGCGTTCGCGATGCACCCGCTCGCGCGCCTCGGGGCCGGTGATCCACCGGCTGGTGCCGTCGGCGGCCGCGATGCGTCCGTCGAGGGTGGTGGCGATCTTGACGGTGATGCGCGGGCGCCCGGTGCGCATCCGGTGCAGCCAGGGGGCGAGCGCGCCCGCGGCCGCCTCGGTCTCCGACAACCCGGCGTGGACTCTGATCCCGGCCGCGGCCAGCTCGCGGGCGCCCCCGCCGGAGTCGGAGCCGGGATCGGCGACGGCGTAGTGCACCTCGGCGATGCCGGCGGCGATCAGTGCCGCCGTGCACGGGCCGGTCCGCCCGGTGTGCCGGCACGGCTCGAGGGTGACCACCGCGGTGCCGCCGCGGGCCGCCTCGCCAGCCTGGGAAAGGGCGCGCACCTCGGCGTGCGGGCCACCGGCCGGTGCGGTCGCCCCGGTGCCGGCGATGCGCCCCTCGGCATCCAAGATCACCGCGCCGACGGCCGGATTGGGCCGGGTGGTGCCCACCGCCGCATCGGCCGCGGCGCGGGCGGCGGCCATGGCCTGCGCGGGGCTGGCCGTCTGGCCCAGGACCGGCACCCGCGCAGGCGCCGTGCCCGGGGTCGACGGCTGCGTTGCCGAGCCGGCCGGGATGTCGGTCACCGGGTCAGGTGCAGGTGCGGGGAGGCGTCGGCGGCGCGTTCGCGCAGGGTGCGCACCGCGGCCGCCGGATCGCCGGCGCTGTAGACGGCCGAGCCCGCGACGAAGCAGTCCACGCCCGCCTCCGAGGCCTGCTCGACGGTGTCGAGGTTGATGCCGCCGTCGATCTCGACGAGCACCTTCAGTTCACCGGCGTCGACGAGCTTGCGGGCCGCGCGCACCTTGCCGAGCACCTCGGGGATGAACTTCTGGCCGCCGAAACCGGGTTCGACGCTCATCACCAGCAGGGTGTCGAAGTCGCGCAGGATCTCGATGTAGGGCTCGAAGTCGGTGCCCGGCTTGATCGCCAGGCCCGCCTTGCCGCCGGCCGCGCGGATGTCGCGGGCGACCGCGCGCGGATCGTCGGTGGCCTCGGCGTGGATGGTGACGTTGTAGGCGCCGGCCTCGGCGTAGCCCGGTGCCCAGCGGCCCGGGTTCTCGATCATCAGGTGGCAGTCGACCGGGATGTCGGTGGCGCGCAGCAGCGATTCGACCACCGGCAGGCCGAGGGTGAGGTTCGGCACGAAGTGTGCGTCCATCACGTCCACGTGCAGCCAGTCGGCACGGGCGGGATCGTCCGGGCCGGTCCCGGCGACCAGGGCGGTCTCCTCGGCCAGGCGGGCGAAGTCGGCGGACAGGATGGACGGGGCGATCATCGGACCCGAAGGGCGCGCGGCAGGCATGTGCCCAGTGTAGGCGGCAGTGATGCCGCAAGGCGCATCGGCGGGCCGCTCAGGGGTCGGGCACCTGCAGGGCGGCGAAGAACATCGCGTCGGTGCCGTGCCGGTGCGGCCACAGCTGCACGTGCGGGCCGGGCCCGGGATCGGTCACCTCGGGTACCAGGGCCGGGGTGTCGAGTTCGATCAGTCCGTGGCGACGCACCGCGTCGGCGACCACCCGCCGGGTCTCGGCCAGATGCGGGGAGCAGGTGGCGTAGACGATCACTCCGCCCGGGCGGGTCAGGGCGGCCGCGGCTCCGAGCAGTTCGCGCTGCAGGGAGACCAGTTCGCGCACATCGGCCGCGGTGCGGCGCCAGCGCGCCTCGGGCCGGCGGCGCAGCGCACCGAGCCCGGTGCAGGGGGCGTCGACCAGCACCCGGTCGTAGCCGGGCTCAAGGCCGGAGTCCCGTCCGTCGACCGTGTGCACGGTGACCGGCAGCCCGTCGGTGGCGGCGGTGACCAGCTTGGCCCGGTGCGGGGCCGGTTCGACCGCGTCGACGTGGCGGCCGTCGATCGCGGCGAGCGCGCCGATCAGGGCGGTCTTGCCGCCGGGGCCCGCGCACAGGTCCAGGATCCGGCCGGTGTCCTCCCCGGTCACCGGTGCCCGGTAGGCGGCCAACGCGATCAGCTGGCTGCCCTCGTCCTGCACTGCCGCGAGGCGTTCGCGCACCGGTTCGAGCCGGCCCGGATCGCCGCCGTCCAGATGCACCGCATACGGCGAATAGGTCCCGGGCTCGCCGCCGGTGATCAGGGCGAGTTCCTCCGCGCTGATCTCGCCGGGGCGGGCCACCAGATGCACCTGCGGGGCGATGTTGTCGGCGGCCAGTGCGTCGGAGAGCTGGCCGGCGTCGGCGCCGAGCGCATCGGCGAAGGCCTGGGCGATCCATTCGGGGTGGCTGTGTGCGAAGGCGAGCGCCGCGACGGGTCCGGCGGCCGCGTCCGGGGTGAGCCGGTCGATCCACTCCTCGGCGCTCGCGCCGGTGACCCGGCGCAGCACGGCGTTGGCGAAGCCGGAGGCGCCGCGCCCGGCGTCGGCGGCCACCAGGTCGACGGTGGTCGATAAGGCGGCGTGGGCTGGCACCCGGGTGCGCAGCAGCTGGTAGGCCCCCAGGCGCAGATCGTCGAGGATCTCCGGGTCGATGTCGCCGACCGGCCGGTCGGCGGCCGCGGCGATCACCGCGTCGAGCAGCCCGAGTTCGCGTGCGGCACCGTAGGTCAGTTCGGTGGCGAAGGCGGCGTCGCGGCCGCTGATGCCGCGGTCGGCGAGCAGTTTGGGCAGCAGCAGATTGGCGTAGGCCTCGCGCTCGCGCACCGCGCGCAGCACATCCCGGGCCACGGTGCGCGCCGGATCGACCGTGCGCTCACGGCCGCCGCGGGGCTTACCGCTCCCCCGGTGCCGGCCCGTCCCCGGCCCGGCCCCGAAGCCGCGCTCGCGGTCGCTGCGCGGCCGACCACCGCCCCGGCCCTTGCCGTGCGGTCCGCCGCCGCGGCCCCTGCCCTGCCCCTGGCCCTGGGAACGGTTGCCGCCGGCGCCGCGCCGGGGCCCCTTGCGGGCGCCACCGCCACCGCCACCGCCGTCTGCGCTCATGCCAGCTCCGTCTGATCGTCAG
>JAJYRZ010000157.1 GCA_021793835.1 Actinomycetes bacterium
CATACCTCGCCCCTAGGTGTACTTCCCCGCCACGTTGTGGACGCGTGTTGAGGGTGTGAGTCCTGCGAGCGCTGTGTGGGGGCGGTGGTGATTGTAGTAGTGGAGCCATGCGGGGTAGGCCAGTTCGCGTTCGTGTTCGCTGGCGTAGGTCTTGGCGTAGGCCCATTCCTCGGCCAAGGTCCGGTTGAAGCGTTCGACTTTGCCGTTGGTCTGAGGACGGTAGGGCCTGGTCCGGCGGTGTTGGACGTTCGGGCCGAGGGCCTGGGCGAAGGCCTTCGACCGGTAGCAGGGGCCGTTGTCGGTCATCACCGCGGTGACCGTGATGCCTTTGCTGCGGAAGAACGCGTCAGCGCGAGTCCAGAACGCGGCGGCGGTCTCCTTGCGCTCGTCGTCGAGGATCTCTGAATAGGCGACACGAGAGTTGTCGTCGACAGCATGGTGGAGGTAGCGAAAGCCGCGCGCAGGGTGTGCGCCTGATCGTGCCGCCTGACCGCGACCGCGCTTGGATCGATGATCGGCTGCTGAACCACGACCGTATGCGCGCCACCCGCCGCCATCAGGGATTCTTCCCTGCTTCTTGATGTCGACGTGGACGAGCTCTCCCGGTGTAGCGACTTCGTAGCGCTTCGGGTCTGGTCGGCGCACAGGCAGTCCGGTCGCTTGGTCCACCTCGCGCAGCAGGGCCACTTTGTATCGCGTCAGCACCCGGTGGACCGTCGATGGATTCAGGCCTAAGTGATAAGCGATCCGGTGCGGTCCCCACCGGCGGGTGAAACGCACTTTGATGATGCGTCGTTCGGTGCGGGTGGGTAACTGTCGTGGTGATCGATGCGGCCGTGAGGATCGGTCGGTCATCGCTTCGCCGGCGCGGTACCTGTCGGCCCACCGTTTCGCAGTGGCCGGGGAACATTGAAACCGTTCCGCAGCTCGCCGCAAGGGCCAGCCGTCCTTGACGATCAAGACAGCGAGCCGCCGACGCCCTTCGGGCGTCAAGGGTGCGTTAGCGTGAGTCACGAGGGCCTCCGTGGCGCGATGGTGAGTGTGGTAACCCACATCGTGCCCGGAGGCCCTCGTCTACCTCAGCCGTTCACAACCTGTCAGGGAAGTACAGCTAGGCTTGACCCCATGAGCAGACCCGTCGCCCTGATCACCGGCCCGACCTCCGGCATCGGCGCAGGATTCGCCCGTGCCCTGGCCGCCCGCGACCACGATGTGGTGCTGGTCGCCCGAGACACCGACAAGCTCGCCGCCCTGGCCGAGGAGCTGCGCACCGCGCACCTGGTCGAGGCCGAGGTGCTGGCCGCCGACCTCGCACTGGCAGAGGGGCGCGCCGCGGTGGCCGCCCGGCTCGCAGACGGGGTGGACGTGCTGATCAACAACGCCGGCTTCGGCACCAGCGGTGAATTCTGGTCCGCACCCGAAGAGCTGCTCAAAGCCCAGCTCGACGTCAACGTCACCGCGGTGATGGAGCTGACCCGCGCCGCCATGCCGGCGATGATCGAGCGCGGCCGCGGCCAGATCGTCAACGTCGCCTCGGTGGCCGGACTGATCTCCGGGCGCGGCTCGACCTACTCGGCCTCCAAGGCCTGGGTGGTGTCGTTCTCCGAAGGGCTCGACGCAGGGCTGGTGGGCACGGGCGTGCGCATCATGGCGCTGTGCCCGGGTTTCGTGCGCACCGAGTTCCATTCCCGCGCCGGCATCGAGATGTCGACGATGCCGTCGGTGATGTGGCTCAGCGTCGACCAGGTCGTCGACACCGGGCTGCGCGACCTGGCCGCCGGCAAGGCGGTCAGTGTGCCGGGGCTGCAGTACAAGGCGTTGACCGCGGCGAGCAGAATGATCCCGCGCGGACTGGCCCGCGCGGTCGCCGGCCGGGTGGGCCGGGCGCGCGGACGCACCTAGCCGGGCGAAGGCCCCGCGCGCACCGAGGAATGCGGCGGGCCGGGGCTGCGGGGCGACAGACGAGAATCGAAGCGATGACGGACGGGACGGGGCAGACGATGGGATCGACGGTGGACGGGCAGGCGCGGGAACGGTTGGCCGCCCTGGTGCGCGAACTGGCGGTGGTGCACGGCACGGTGACGCTGTCGTCGGGCAAACAGGCCGAATACTACGTCGACCTGCGCCGGGTGACCCTGCACCACGAGGCCGCCCCGCTGATCGGGCGCCTGCTGCGCGAGGCCACCGCCGACTGGGACTACGCCTCGGTCGGCGGGCTGACCATGGGCGCCGACCCGGTCGCCATGGCCGTCATGCACGCCCCGGGTAGACTGATCGACGCGTGCGTGGTGCGCAAGGAGTCCAAGGCGCACGGCATGCAGCGCCGCGTCGAAGGCCCCGACGTCACCGGGCGCCGCGTGCTGGTGGTCGAGGACACCACCACCACCGGCCAGTCCCCGCTGACCGCGGTGCGTGCCCTGCGCGAGGCCGGAGCCGAGGTGGTCGGGGTGGCCACCGTGGTCGACCGGGCGACCGGCGCCGACGAGGTCATCGAGGCCGAAGGCGTGCCCTACCGGGCGCTGCTAGGCCTGAACGATCTGGGGCTGGCATGAGCGCGCTGGCCTTGCTGGGGCGCAAGGCACTGGTCAAGGGCGCGCGGCGCGCACTGCGCCGCACCGACCCGGTGCCGGTGACCGCCGCGCCTGCGCAGGCCCCGCAGCCTCGCGAGAGGACCGGCCCGTACGCAGAACACGGGGTCTACCTGGCGGCCGCGGTCGCCACCACGGCGCTGGCCTCCACCGGGGACAAGCGCTGGCAGTACGCCGCCAAACCACTGCTCGGCCCCGCGCTCGGGGCGCGGGTGTGGCGGTCGTTCCGCCGCGGCAAGATCGACGGCGCCGACACCGCGCTGCTGCTGACCGGCCTGGTCACGGCGACCGTGGGCGATGTGCTCATGGTCGACCCGGACGACGACCGGCGCCTGGTGCTCGGCGCCGAATCCTTCCGCGTCATGCAGACCGCCTACACCTCGGTGCTGCGCCGTTCCGGTGCCCGGCCGCGCGTAGCGACCGCGCTGCCGCAGGCCGGTGCCGCCGCGGCCGGGGCGGGCGTGCTGTTCTGGCGGCTGCCGCAGGTCGCGGGCCCGCTGACCGGCTACTCGGCCTCGCTCGGGTTGACCGGCACCCTGGCCGCCGATCCGGGACTGGTCGACGCCGACGACCGGCCCGCCACCCCCGGCGCGGTCGTCCGGCCGCGGGCCGCCGACGAGCGCACCTGGCTGCAGAGCGGCTCGCTGCTGTTCAGCGCCTCGGACGCCACGATCGTGGTGCGCCGGGCGTTCCTGGGTTCGGAGAAGATGCGGCGCGCCGCCGAGGCAGCGGTGATCGCCGGCTACGCCGCCGGGCACCTGATGCTCCTCGAGGGCCTGCTGCGGCTGCGTCGTCGATGACACCGGGCCGAGGACGGGGCCGAGAGGGGAGCCGAGGATGACCGAGCACAAGACGGTGTTGATCACCGGGGCCGCGGCCGGGATCGGCCGGGCCACGGCCCAGCGGTTCCTGGCCGCCGGCTGGCGCGTGGGCGCCTACGACATCGACGAGGACGGGCTGGAAGGGCTGCGCGAAACGGCGCGGACTTTCGGCGCGGAGCTGATCACCGGCCGGCTCGATGTGACCGATACGGCCGACTGGCAGGCACGGCTTTCCGCACTGGCCGGCGACCGCGGCCGCTTGGATGTGCTGGTCAACAACGCCGGGGTGCTCGCCGCCGGCGACTTCGCGGACCTGGACGTCGACACCCAGGCCGCGATGGTCGAGGTCAACGTCACCGGGGTGCTGCGCGGCTGCCACGCCGCCCACCCCTACCTGGCCGCCACACCCGGGGCGCGGGTGATCAACCTGTGCTCGGCCTCGGCGATCTACGGCCAGCCCGAACTCGCCGTCTACGGGGCCACCAAATCGGCGGTACGCGGGCTGACCGAGGCGCTCGACCTGGAGTGGTCGGGCGAGGACATCACGGTGCGAGCCCTGTGGCCGCTGTTCGTCGACACCGGCATGATCAGCGGCATGGACACCGGCTCGACCCGCAGCCTGGGCGTGCACCTGGGGCCCGGTGACGTCGCCGATGCGGTCTTCACCGCCGCCACCGAGCGGCCCGGCCGGATCCGGCGGGCCCTGGCCTCGGTGCACCGGCCGGTGGGCCGGCAGGCCGCGCTGCTGATGGCCGGGGCCGAGATCAGCCCGAGCGCGCTGCTGCGGGTGATCAACCGGCGGATCGGCCGCGGCCGATGAGCGGCGGGCCGATCGGCCCCGACGGGTCTGTCCCGGCCGACGAGCCGGGGCCGACCGAGTGGAACATCCACCCGGTGGGGCTGGGGCCGTGGGCCCAGGAGTACGACACCCCTGCGCCGACCGATCCGCGCTACGACCCGGAGCTGTTGGCGGGCGGGGACCGCCGCAACGTCGTCGACGCCTACCGTTACTGGCGACGGGAGGCGATCGTCGCCGACATCGACCGGCGCCGCCACCGCCTGCACATCGCGATCGAGAACTTCGACAACGACGCCAACATCGGCACGGTGGTGCGCACCGCCAACGCCTTCGCCGTCGCCGAGGTGCACATCGTGGGCCGGCGCCGCTGGAACCGGCGCGGGGCGATGGTCACCGACCGCTACCAGCATCTGCGCCACCACCCGGACACCGGTTCGCTGCTCGAGTTCGCGCGCGACGCCGGACTGACGGTGGTGGGGGTGGACAACGTGCCCGGCTCGGTGCCGGTGGAGACCGCGCAGCTGCCCCGTGACTGTCTGCTGGTCTTCGGCCAGGAGGGCCCGGGCCTGACCGACGCCGCCCGGGCCGCGGCCGCGCAGACGGTGTCGATCGCCCAGTTCGGTTCGACCCGCTCGATCAACGCCGGGGTGGCCGCCGGCATCGTCATGCACACCTGGATCCGGCAACACGCCGACCCGGCCGACGCCTGGTGAGACCGCGCAGGTAACCGGGCAGCGCAACCCCGGACAGCGCCACCCCGGACAGCACTGCGGCCCCGCCTTTTCGGCGGGGCCGCAGTCGTGTTCCGGTGCCGGGAGCTCCCCCGGGGCGGGCCTTACTCGGCCGCGGCCTCCGGATCGATGGTCTGCGCGGCGGCCTCCGGCGCGGCGACGCCCTCGGCCCCGGCGGCCTTGCCGGCCTTGCGGCGCTTGTGCCACTCCCAGATCATCGGGGTGATCGACAGCAGCACGATGAGGATGAAGATCGGCTCGATCAGATCCTGGACGATCTGGTAGTTGCCCAGCCAGTAGCCGAGCAGGGTGATGCCCACACCCCACACGAGCGCGCCGACGATGTTGTAGACGTTGAACACCGCGTACCGCATCCGCGCCGCACCGGCCACGATCGGGGCCAGGGTGCGCACGATCGGCACGAAGCGCGCGATGAAGATGGTGAACGGCCCGCGCTTTTCGAAGAAGTCGTGCGCCTCGACCAGGTACTTCTCCTTGAGGAACCGCGCGTCGGGTTTGAACATCGAGGTACCGGCGTAGCGGCCGATCCAGTAGCCGACCTGTCCGCCGAGGATTCCGGCTACGGGGATGCCGATCAGCAGCCAGGGCAGCGTCAGGTTCGCGTCGGCGACCTTCGCGGCGTGTTCGGTCGCACTGCCGGCGGCGATGAGCCCGGCCACGAACAGCAGCGAGTCGCCCGGCAGCACCGGGAACAGCACCCCGGATTCGATGAACACCACCAGCAGCAGACCCCAGAACGCGAACGCACCGAAGTAGCCGATGAGGTTGAACGGATCCATGAAGGCCGGCCCGAGCGACAACGTCTGCGTCGCGGAGTCGGCGAGAGCCTGGAGCATCACGCGGCCACAGTACCCGCCGCGGGCGGCGGAACCGGGGCGGCACGGCGTGTCTGTGGCGCATCAGTCAGCGCGCGCGGCGGGCGGGTACGCGACGAAGCGGCCGAGAGTTGACATACTGGCGGGGACCAAGACGGGCAGGCGGAGGATCCTGTCGGCCCGTGACACGAGTTTCGCCCCCATGGAGGACTGCCGACGTGCCTATCGCCACTCCCGAGGTCTACGCCGAGATGCTCAAGCGGGCCAAGGAGGACAAGTTCGCCTTCCCCGCCATCAACTGCACCTCTTCCGAGACGATCAACGCCGCCATCCGCGGCTTCGCCGAGGCCGGAAGCGACGGCATCATCCAGTTCTCCACCGGCGGCTCCGAGTTCGGCTCGGGCCTGGGTGTGAAGGACATGGTCACCGGTGCGGTCGCCCTGGCCGAGTTCACCCATGTGATCGCCGAGAAGTACGGCGTCACCATCGCCCTGCACACCGACCACTGCCCGAAGGACAAGCTCGACACCTTCGTCCGCCCCCTGATCGAGATCTCGCAGGAGCGGGTCAACGCCGGGAAGAACCCGCTGTTCTCCTCGCACATGTGGGACGGCTCGGCCACCCCGATCGATGAGAACCTGGTCATCGCGCGCGACCTCATCGAGGCCACCCGCAAGGCCAAGATGCTGCTCGAGATCGAGATCGGCGTCGTCGGCGGTGAAGAGGACGGGGTCGAGAACGAGATCAACGAAAAGCTCTACACCACGCCCGAGGACTTCGAGAAGACCGTCGACGCGCTCGGCGCCGGCGGTGGCGACGACCTCTACATGCTGGCCGCGACCTTCGGCAACGTGCACGGGGTGTACAAGCCGGGCGGGGTCAAGCTGCGTCCGGAGATCCTCGAGCAGGGGCAGCGCATCGCCGAGAAGAAGCTGGGGCTGCCCGAGGGGTCGAACCCGTTCTACTACGTCTTCCACGGCGGCTCGGGCTCGTCGAACGAGGACATCGACGCGTCGATCGACTACGGCGTGATCAAGATGAACGTCGACACCGACACCCAGTACGCGTTCACCCGCCCGGTGGCCGCGCACATGTTCACCAACTACGACGGTGTGCTCAAGATCGACGGCGAGGTCGGCGACAAGAAGACCTACGACCCGCGCAGCTACCTGAAGAAGGCCGAGCAGTCGATGACCGACCGCGTCGTCCAGGCCTGCCAGGATCTGCGTTCGGCCGGCAAGTCGATCAGCGCCTGATCCACCCCGGCGCGCGCGATGCTCGCGCGTGATGGACGACACCGCCCGTGGCGGCTCCGCGATCTCGCGGGGCCGCCACGGGCGTTCATCGGGCATGATCGGGGCCATGACCTCTTTCGGTGATCTTCTCGGCGGCCCGCCGCCGACCCTGCTTCCCGGTGACGAGGAAGCCGAATCGCAGTTGCTCAACCACACGGACCCGCGCCACGTCGCGGCCCGCTTCCCCGCGGCCTCGATCGCCTGGGCGGAACTGGCGGAGAAGGCCCTGGCCGACGGTCAGGACGTCACCGCCTACGCCTATGCGCGCACCGGCTACCACCGGGGCCTGGACCAGCTGCGCCGCAACGGCTGGAAGGGCTACGGGCCGGTGCCCTGGTCGCACGAGGGCAACC
>JAJYRZ010000158.1 GCA_021793835.1 Actinomycetes bacterium
GATCTTTCACCCCCGAAGGCGCCCAGCCCGCGGCGACGGTGTTCGAGCGCGCCGCCGCAGCCGGGCTCGCCGTCACCCGGGTGGCCCCGGGCTATCAGGCCACCTCGGGGCTGACTCGGGCGGTGCTGCGCGGCGGCGAGTTCACCCCGGCGTTCTCGGCCGGGGATCTGGCCGCGGGCACCGTGCTGGCGTTGCAGACCGGCGGGCCGGGGATCGTCTACGCCTATCACGGAGACCTGGACCTGACCGGGCATGCCCGCGGGCCCGACTCGGCCGCCTGGCGAGCCGAACTGGCCCATGTGGATCTGCTGGTCGCCCAGATCGTCGCCGGTCTGCCCGCCGGAGCCGCACTGGTGGTCACCGCCGACCACGGGATGGTCGAGGTGCGAGATCCGATCGATCTGGACGCCGAGGAGGTGTTCGGCCAGGAGGTGGCGATGATCGGCGGGGAACCGCGCGCCCGGCACGTCTACACCCTGCCCGGCGCCGCCGAGCGAGTGGCGCGCCGCTGGGCCGACCGGCTCGGCCCGGACTATCTGGTGTGCACCGGGGCCGAGGCGATCGAGACGGGGTGGTTCGGCGAGGTCGCAGAGACGGTGCGCGGACGCATCGGGGACGTGCTCGCCCTGCCCACCGGGGACGGGGCGCTGCTGCGCCGGGCGACCGAACCGGTGCAGTCGCGGCTGATCGGCCATCACGGCTCGCTGACCGAGGTCGAGCGCCGCATCCCGCTGCTGGTGTTCCGCTCCTGACCGCGGCGCACCGGCCCAGAACCTGGCGGATATGCGGCGGTGCCGTGCACGGGAAGCCGGCCGGATGTGGTGGACTTGTCGGGACCGGCCGCGATCATCGCGGCTCCATCGGGGTCGGCGCCGCCGCCCCGCACTTGTCGAGGTGAGTCGATGACCGCTCCTACCGAACCGGCGACCGTGACCGACGCCGTCGCCACGGTGCGCACCCTGTTCTTCCTGCGCGGGCTGTTCGCCGTGCTCTTCGGGATCGTGGCACTGGTCTGGCCGAGCATCACCGTCTGGGCACTGGTGGTCGCCTTCGGCGTCTACACCCTGGCCGACGGGGTGGTGCTGGTGTTCCAGTCCGTCGCCCACCACCGGGAGACCCGCGGCTGGGGCTGGCTGGCCCTGTCGGGTCTGGTGTCGGTGGGCATCGGTGTGATCGCCCTGCTCTGGCCGACGATCACCCTGGCGGCCCTGCTGTACGTGGTCGCGTTCTACGCGATCTTCTTCGGGCTGCTCGGCGTCGTCGCCGCCATCGGTCAGCCCGCCAGTGAGAACCGGGGCCTGTCGATCGTCTCGGGCGTGTTGGCCGTGGTCCTCGGTGTGGTGCTGCTGGTCTTCCCGGGCTCGTCCATACAGACGCTGACGATCCTGCTGGGCGTGTGGTCGATCCTGTTCGGCATCCTGCTGATGGTGCTGGGCAACCGGATCGGCAAGCTGTCCGACCTTTTCGGCGCCCGCTGAACCGGCGCCGTCGACGGTACGGAACAGGTGCGGGGCCCGGTGAGAACCGGGCCCCGCACCTGTCACCGCTCCCCCGTCTGCGCCGCCGGGACGGGCCGGCGCAAGACGGGACGGTTCACGCCTTGAAGTAGACGACCTGGTTGCTGGTGGCCAACAGCGTGCCCTCGGCGGAGAACAGTCGTGCCGTCTGGTCGTAGTAGCCGGCCGAGAACCGCGCGGCCTGCGCGGTGCCGAGCACCGGGCCCGCACCGACCTGCGCCAGCTCGGCGGTGGTGGCGTGGAAGTACACGGTCAGCGACACCGTCCCGGCCGGGACCATCTGGCCCAGTCGCAGGAACACCCGCGGGTAGAACGCGTCCGACATCGACGCCAGCGCCGGGTAGTCGATCGGCCTGGCCGGGATGTCCTTGAGCCACAGCGTGGAGGTCGAGTCCTCCGACGGCTGCGGATCGGTCATGGTCAGATCGCCCTCGGCGAAGCGCAGATCGTAGTTCTGCGCCCAGGCGATGAACTCGGGGAACACGGTGCGCTCGAGCGCATCGAAGGCCGGCACCTGCGGCATCGCCAGTTCACCGGCCGACCAGGTCTCGCGGCGCACCGCGGTCACCGCGGTGGCCACGGTGGTCACCGCACCGTCCTGGCTGATCTCGATCAGCCAGTGCTGGGTGGACCGGTTGGTCCGGGTGGGCCGGGCCTCGACGGTGAACTCGCCGTAGGCGATCGCGGCCGCGAAGTTCACGGTCAGTGAGATCGGGTCGCCGAGCAGCTCGGGATGGTCGAGCACCGCGCGCAGCATCGTCGCCGCGGTGATCCCGCCGTAGGGGCCCACCATGTTCGCGTACGCGTCGGTGGTCCGCCCGGTCGTCGGCGCCCCGGGGACCGTGGACAGCGCCACCGCATCGTCGAAGGGGTGCAACTTCTCGCCCACGCTTGGCTCCTCATCGCTGAAACTCGTTCCCGGCCCGGTGCGGGCCGAGGGTCGGTGCCCGACAATACGGTACTGACTCGCCGGTAACATCGCTCGAGTACCTCGCCTGCTGATCGGAGTCACCACACCGATGTCCGCTCCCGTGCCCGGCCCCGCCCGCCCGGGCGACGACGCTCCCGGCGGCGCCGCTCACCGGGCACGGTGGGCCGCGCTGACCGCACTGGCCGTGGCCGCGCTGGCGGTGGGCATCGCCATGTTCGTCACCGGAACCGGATCCGACACCCCGACCGAATCGGCCGACCACGGTGTCCCACAGTCCTGGCTGGCCGAGGGCACCGGCGGTCACGGCCCGCTGGGCGATCAGGCCCGCCGGATCGACGGCGATCCGATGGCGCTCGGCGCGGTCGACGCACCGGTGGTCATGGTGGTGTTCTCCGACTTGCGCTGCCCCTACTGCGCCCGGTTCGCCCTGCACACCGCACCGGAGCTGATCGAGCGCTACGTCGATGCCGGGGCACTGCGCATCGAGTGGCGGGATCTGCCGCTGCTGGGCGATCGGTCCGTCTACGCCGCCCGCGCGGGCCGGGCCGCGGCCGCACAAGGCAGGTTCTGGCAGTTCCAGCACGAGGTGTTCGCCGCCGCCCCCGCCGGCGGCTCCGCAGACCTGTCGCCGGAGGCACTGGCCGGGATCGCCGAGCGGGCCGGCGCCGATGATCCGGCGGCGATCGCGGGCGCACCGGCCGACGACCGGTACGACACGGCCATCGGCGAGGACACCGCTTCGGCGCGCGCCCTGGAGGTCGCCTCCACCCCGACGTTCGTGATCAACGGTCACCCGGTGGTGGGCGCGCGCCCGACGGAGCACTTCATCGAGCTGATCGATCTGCTGCTGGCGCGGACGAGCTGACCGGCCGGTGCGGGGGCAGCAGCACCGGACAGGGCCGGATCACATGCCCTAGAGAAGAAGAAAGCCGCCTGGTGACAGGCGGCTGTTCTGGTGGCCAGGGCCGGGATCGAACCGGCGACCTTCCGCTTTTCAGGCGGACGCTCTACCAACTGAGCTACCTGGCCGGAAGGCCCCGGCCTGAACCGAAACCTTTGGCGACCCTGACGGGACTCGAACCCGCGACCTCCGCCGTGACAGGGCGGCGCGCTAACCAACTGCGCCACAGGGCCTTGCTGTTGAAACCGTGTGTATTTCTACCACGCTTCCGGGCCGGACTGAAATCCGATCCTTTTGCGTACCCCCTACGGGATTCGAACCCGCGCCGCCGCCTTGAAAGGGCGGTGTCCTAGGCCGCTAGACGAAGGGGGCTCACGAGTGCTCACCCGTAAGTACCCTCAACGGCTTTCCCGTTGGGAGCGATCAAAGCATATGCCAGGTTGGACGCCGATGCCAAATCGCCTCCACACCCTCCACATCCCCGCAGGTGACGGTCGGTTTTCCGAGCGTGCGGGCCGGCTCGCCCCCACCCCGACCGCCCCGCCGGGAGGCGACGGTTACCGATCCGCCGGGGCCGAGGGTAAAGTACGCCCCGCGCCCCTATAGCTCAGTTGGTAGAGCTACGGACTTTTAATCCGCAGGTCGCCGGTTCGAGCCCGGCTGGGGGCACTCTGATCAGCGGCTACGCCGCGCGCGGGCCGATCAACGGTGCCGGTACTCACCGATCCACTCACGTCACCCCCGCCCCGCCACCGCCGCCGTCGCACCGCACCGCCGGTGGCGCCTTCCTCCCCCGCGCTGTTCCGAGCCGCGACCGCGCCCGGCACCGCGCTACGCATACCCTCGGTTGGGATACCGGAACCACCGGGTCCGGCGCCGGACCTGTGGCGACCGGGCGCCGCGGCGCCCGGCCCGAGCCGCCGGTGCACGCAACGCTTCTCCATGACCCTGCTTCGAAAGATGAGGTGACGCCGGTGCGATGGACCACCCACGCCCGGGGACTGCTACCACGGGCCGCCGACTGGACACCGGTGCGTACGACCTGGCGCCCGGACCTGGTGGCGGGCCTGACCGTCGGGATCGTCGCGTTGCCGCTCGCACTGGCCTTCGGGGTCAGCTCCGGGGTCGGTGCGGCCGCCGGCCTGGTCACCGCGATCGTGGCCGGTGCGATCGCCGCGATCTTCGGCGGCTCCAACGTGCAGGTGTCGGGCCCGACCGGCGCGATGGTGGTGATCCTGGCCCCGATCGTGGCCACCCACGGCGTCGGTGCGGTCGCCCTGCTCAGCCTCATGGCCGGGGCGATCGTGCTGGCCGCGGGCGTTCTGGGCCTGGGCCGATCGGTGGCGCTGATCCCCTGGCCGGTGGTCGAGGGCTTCACCCTGGGCATCGCGGTGATCATCTTCCTCCAGCAGGTGCCCATGGCCACCGGAACCGAGGTCACCGCCGGTCAGAACACCGCGGTGGCCGCCTGGCAGGCGCTCGGACGGTCGCAGTGGCCGACGGTCGCCTGGACGGTCGGGCTGGTGCTGATCGTGGCGGCCATCGTGCTGCTGCTGGGCAGGTGGCGCCCGAACCTGCCGGGCAGCCTGGTCGCGGTCGTGGTCGCCACCGTCATCGCCGAGGCGGCCGGGCTGGACATCCCGCGCATCGGCGCGCTGCCGAACTCGCTGCCCGCCCCCACCCTGCCCGGGGCGGACTGGGCGATGACCCAGTCCCTGCTGGTGCCGGCGCTGGCCGTGGCCGCGCTGGCGGCCATCGAATCGCTGCTGTCGGCCCGGGTGGCGGCCGGCATGGCCGACACCGGGCCCTATCAGCCCGACCGCGAACTGGTCGGCCAGGGCCTGGCCTCGATCGGCTCGGGACTGTTCGGCGGCATGCCCGCCACCGGCGCGATCGCGCGCACCGCGGTGGCGGTGCGCAGCGGCGCCAAGACCCGCATGGCCTCGCTGTTGCACGCGGTGTTCCTGCTCGGCGTGGTCTACTTCGCCGCCCGGCTGGTCTCGGTGGTGCCGCTGGCCGCCCTGGCCGGGGTGCTGATGGTCACCGCGGCCCGGATGAGCGACCGGCGGCAGGTGAGTTCGATCCTGCGCTCGACCCGGTCGGACGCGCTGGCCTTCGCCGCGACCGCGGTGATCACCGTGGCCTTCGACCTGATCGTGGCGATCGTCATCGGTGTGGCCATGGCGGTGCTGTTCGCCCTGCGCAACCTCGCCCGCCAGTCGGGGGTGCGTCGTCTGCCCACCAGTGAACCGCCGGTCGACGGCGACGAGCACATCGCGGTGTTCCAGCTCTCGGGCGCGATGTTCTTCGGCGCCAGCGAGCGGGTGCTCGAAGAGGTGCAGGCCGTCAGCGGTGTGCACGTGGTGATCCTGCGCTGGGAACTGGTGCGCATGCTCGACGCCTCGGGCGCGAAGGCGCTGCTGGAGATGGTCACCGGCCTGCAGACCCGCGGCAAGACGGTGCTGATCAGCGGTATCGCCGAGGACTTCCACCAGCTGATCGACACCGTCGGGGTGCCCGGTTCGCTCCGCCACCAGCGACACCTGTTCACCGACTACCCCGACGCGCTCGCACACGCCCGCGACCACGTCCGCCGCGAACGCGCCGGCACCGGCCCCGCTCCGGACGGAGACGAACCGACCACGACCTGAGCGCACCCTGCTCACCCGGTGGCGCCGGGCGGGGAATATCCTTCACGCACAAGCGTTGAGTTGAGTCAGAAGCACTCAATATTAGGAGGACCCCCATGGCGATGATCTACGGCCCGGGCTTCTTCGCTCCGGGCAGCGAAGGCGCCGACGGCGATCGTGCGGCCCGATTCAGCGGCCGCGACGGCGCCCGCCGGATCGATGTCGGCCGATTCGCCGACCCCCAGGCCCGGCAGGTGATCGGTGACGCACTCACCGAGGCCGGCCGGGACGGGCACCGCACCATGCACGTGCTGCACCTGCTGCGCGCGCTGACCCGCGACGACGAGACCGCCGGCCTGCTGGCGGCGGTCGGCGCGGTGCCGGCAGAGCTCGCCGAGGCCGCCGCACGTCGGCTGCCCGCGGGCGGACGCGGCCCCAGTTCCCCGGCCGTCTCGCCGGAGACCGGCGCGGTGCTCGGCGAGGCGCTGCGCATCGCCCGCGCGCTCGGTGCGCCGCGTGTGGCGCCCCCGCACATCCTGTTCGCCCTCGTCACCGATCCGGCCACCCCGGCCGGGGCGCTGCTGGCCGGTGCCGGGGTGACCCCGGAGCGGCTGCAGGCGCTTGCCACCGGCCCGGAGGAGACCGCCTCCGCGGCCCCCGGCGCCCCCACCGCCGCGCCCGCCGACGAGGCCGGCGACGGGCAGACCCCGACCCTGGACCGCTACGGCACCGATCTGACCGCGCGTGCCCGCGAGGGCCTGATCGATCCGGTGATCGGCCGGGACGACGAGGTCGAGCAGACCGTCGAGATCCTCATGCGTCGGCGCAAGAACAACCCGGTGCTCATCGGTGAGGCCGGGGTGGGCAAGACCGCCATCGCCGAGGGCCTGGCCGTGCGCATCGTCGACGGCGACGTCCCCGCCGCACTGACGGGCACCCGCCTGGTCTCGCTCGACCTGGCCGGGATGCTGGCCGGCGCCCGCTACCGCGGCGAGTTCGAGGAGCGGATGACCACGCTGCTGGCCGAGCTCAGCGCGGCGGAAGGCCGGGTGCTGCTGTTCATCGACGAACTGCACACCGTGGTCGGTGCCGGCGGCGCCGAGGGCGCGGTCGATGCGGGCAACATGCTCAAGCCCAAGCTCGCCCGCGGTGAACTGCACGTCATCGGCGCGACCACGCTCGACGAGTACCGCAAGCACATCGAGAAGGATCCGGCGCTCGAGCGCCGCTTCCAGCCGGTGCGCGTCGAAGAGCCGAGCGCGGAGGACACCGCGACGATCCTGGCGGGGCTGCGCGAGACCTACCAGGACCACCACGGGGTGCGCTACACCGACGAGGCGCTGGCTGCGGCGGTGGAGATGTCGGTGCGTTACCTGCCCGACCGCTTCCTGCCCGACAAGGCCATCGACCTGATCGACCAGGCCGGGGCGCGGCGCCGTCTGG
>JAJYRZ010000159.1 GCA_021793835.1 Actinomycetes bacterium
CGGCATCGGGGCGCACGCCCCGATCATCGAACTCGACATCCAGGGCATGACGTGCGCGTCGTGCGCGAACCGGGTGGAGAAGAAGCTCAACCGGCTCGACGGGGTCCAGGCCGAGGTCAACTACGCCACCGAACGGGCCTACGTCACCGCGCCCGAGGGGTACGACCCGGCCGCGCTGATCGAGGTGGTGGAGAAGACCGGCTACCAGGCCGCGCTGCCCGCCCCGCCCGCCGACACCCCCGGCGCAGGCGCGCCCGGTGACGAGCCGGCCGATCCGGCCGACGCCGAACTGCTCTCGCTGCGCCAGCGCCTGATCGGCTCGGCGTGGCTGACCATCCCGGTGATCGCGATGGCGATGATCCCGGCCCTGCAGTTCACCAACTGGCAGTGGCTGTCGCTGACGCTCGCCGCGCCGGTGATCGTCTGGGGCGGCTACCCGTTCCACCGCGCCGCCTGGATCAACCTGCGCCACGGCGCGGCCACCATGGACACCCTGGTGTCGATGGGCACCCTGGCGGCCTTCTTCTGGTCGCTGTACGCCCTGTTCTTCGGCACCGCCGGGGAACCGGGGCTGATCCACCCGTTCGAGTTCTCCATCGGCCACAGCGACGGGGCGAACAACATCTACCTCGAGGCCGGCGCCGGGGTGACCCTGTTCCTGCTGGCCGGCCGTTACTTCGAAAAGCGCGCCAAGCGCCGCGCCGGGGCCGCCCTGCGCGCCCTGCTCGAACTCGGCGCCAAGGACGTCGCCGTGATCCGCGGCGGGGTCGAGAAGCGCATCCCGATCGGCGAGCTGGCCGTCGGTGAGGAGTTCCTGGTCCGCCCCGGCGAGAAGATCGCCACCGACGGGGAGGTCGTCGAAGGCGCCAGCGCCGTCGACGCCTCCATGGTCACCGGCGAATCGGTGCCGGTCGAGGTCTCCGCAGGCGATGCGGTGATCGGGGCGACAGTCAACGCCGGCGGGCTGCTGAAGGTGCGCGCCACGCGCGTGGGCGCCGACACCCAGCTCGCGCAGATGGCGACGATGGTCGAACAGGCCCAGTCCGGCAAGGCCGACGTCCAGCGCCTGGCCGACGCCGTGTCCGGGGTGTTCGTGCCCGTGGTCATCGTCATCGCGCTGGCCACCCTCATCACCTGGCTGATCGTCGGGGACTCGCCGGCCGACGCCTTCACCGCCGCGGTCGCGGTGCTGATCATCGCCTGCCCGTGCGCGCTCGGCCTGGCCACACCGACCGCACTGCTGGTCGGCACCGGCCGCGGGGCGCAGATGGGCATCGTCATCAAGGGCCCCGAGATCCTCGAATCGACCCGGCGGGTCGACACGGTCGTGCTGGACAAGACCGGCACCGTGACCACCGGCAAGATGAGCCTGTACGAGGCGAGCGCCGTCGAGGGCGTGGACCCGGGCGAGCTGCTGCGCCTGGCCGGCGCGGTCGAGGGCGCCTCCGAGCACCCCATCGCCCAGGCCATCGCCCGCGGAGCCGCCGAGCAGGTCGGCGACCTGCCCGCGGTCACCGACTTCGCCAACGTCGTCGGCCGCGGGGTGCGCGGCACCGTCGACGGCCGCGAGGTCGCCGTCGGCCGCGACACCCTGCACACCGAGGCCGGCGCCGAGATGCCGCCCGAGCTCGCCGCGGTCAAGGCCGCCCACGAGGCCGCCGGACGCACCAGCGTCGTCGCCGGCTGGGACGGGAAGGTCACCGGGGTCATCGCGGTCGCCGACACCATCAAGCCGACCAGCGCCGAGGCGATCGAGCACTTCCGCGGCCTGGGCCTGGAGCCGGTGCTGCTGACCGGCGACAACACCGCGGTCGCCCGCCAGGTCGCCGCCGAGGTCGGCATCGACCGGGTCTACGCCGAGGTGCTGCCCGGCGAGAAGGTCGACAAGGTCACCGAACTGCAGGGCGAGGGCCGCACGGTCGCCATGGTCGGCGACGGGGTGAACGACGCGCCCGCCCTGGCCACGGCCGATCTGGGCCTGGCCATGGGCACCGGCACCGATGCGGCGATGGAGGCCGCCGACCTGACCCTGGTGCGCGGGGACTTGAACGGTGCGGTCGACGCGGTGCGGCTGTCGCGCAAGACCCTGTCGACGATCAAGTCGAACCTGTTCTGGGCCTTCGCCTACAACGTGGCCGCGATCCCACTGGCCGCGGCCGGGATGCTCAACCCGATGATCGCCGGGGCCGCGATGGCGCTGTCCTCGGTGTTCGTGGTGTCCAACAGTCTGCGGCTGCGCGCCTTCCGCTCGGTCGCACCCTGACCCGGCACAGGCCCTGGACCCTTTCGGGCCGGGCGCGGTGCGGATCGATCCCGTGCCGCGCCCGGCCCGCGGTCGTAGGCTGCGAGGCATGACCGATCCCGTCCCCACCGGACCCGGCCGGGTGCGCCAGAACACCGTCTACCGCGCCGGTGTGCTCGGCCGCCGACCCGCGGTGCCCACCGACCCGGTCGGACTGGAGCAGGCCGCGGCCGCCCGGATGAGCCCGCGGGCCCGGGCCTATGTGGTCGGCGGGGCCGGCACGGGCGCGACGATGGACGCCAACCGCCAGGCCCTGGACCGCTGGAAGATCGTGCCGCGGATGCTGCGCGGCGCGGGTGAGCGTGACCTGTCGGTCTCCCTGCTCGGCAAGCGTCTGCCCACCCCGCTGCTGCTCGCCCCCGTCGGCGCGGCCGAACTGGTGCATCCGCGAGCGGACCTGGCCATCGCCGAGGCGGCCGCCGAGACCGGCGTGCCCTACATCCTGTCCAACCAGGGCTCGGTGCCGATGGAGACCACGGCCGCTGCGATGGAGGGCACCCCGCACTGGTTCCAGCTCTACTGGTCCACCGACGAGGACCTGGTCGACAGCCTGCTCGCCCGCGCCGAGGCCACCGGCGCGGAAGCGGTGGTGGTCACCGTGGACACCACCATGCTCGGCTGGCGCCCGCAGGACCTGAACCTCGGTTCCCTGCCCTTCGCCCGCGGCGAGGGCATCGCCCAGTACACCTCCGACCGCCGGTTCACCGCGCTGGTGCGTGAGCGCCTGGCCGCCGCCAAGGCGGCCGGGATCCGCCCGGACGTCGAGGTCACCCTCGGCGCGATCCGCACCCTGATCTCGATCAGTCGCCGCTACCCGGGCCGGGTATGGCAGAACCTGCGCTCACCCGAACCGCGGGCCGCGGTCGAGACCTTCCTGGACGTGTACTCCCGGCCCACCCTGTCCTGGGACGACCTGGCGACCCTGCGCGAGCGCACCCGCCTGCCGGTGCTGGTCAAGGGCATCATGCACCCCGACGACGCCCGCCGGGCACTCGATCTGGGCCTGGACGGGATCGTGGTGTCCAACCACGGCGGCCGCCAGGTCGACGGGGCGCTCGGCGCCGCCGACGCGCTCGCCACGATCGCGCCGGTCGTCGACGGTAAGGCCGCGGTGATCCTCGACTCCGGCATCCGCTCGGGCTCCGATGTGTTCAAGTCGCTCGCCCTCGGCGCGGACGCGGTCACCATCGGTCGGCCCCACCTCTACGGACTCGCCCTGGCCGGCCGGGCCGGGGTCGCCCAGGTGCTGGCGGACATCATCGCCGAGTTCGACCTGACCCTCGGCCTGGCGGGCGCGGCGGCGGCGCAGGACCTGGGCGCCGAGGCGCTCACCCGGATCTGACCACCGGGCCCGACACACCACCGAAGACGACACGACCACGACGAAAAAGAAACGGAAGGCGACGGCGATGGCGGAGATCATGTGGCGACCCGACCCCGAGAAGGCCGCGGCGAGCGACCTGGCCTCCTTCGTCCGCGGGCAGCGGGCGCACGGCCCGGCGCTCGAGCCGCTGGCGATCGATCCGCTCGACTACGACGCCCTGTGGCAGTGGTCGGTCGACGACGTCGGCCGGTTCTGGCAGCGGGTGTGGGACCACTACTCCGTGCGCAGCGACACCGACCCGGGCCCGGCGCTGGCCGAGGACACCATGCCCGGGGCGCGGTGGTTCCCGGATGCGCGCATCAACTACGTCGACCGGGTGCTCGACCACGCCGCGCGCACCCCGGACAAGGTGGCGATCGTCGACCTGGACGAGACCGGCCGGCGCACCGAGACCACCTGGGCCGAACTGGCAGACGAGACCGGCGCGCTCGCGGCGACGCTGGCCGCACACGGTGTGGGCGAGGGCGACCGGGTGGTCGGCTACCTGCCCGACATCGCCGAGGCCGTCGTCGCCTTCCTGGCCACCGCCTCGCTCGGGGCGGTGTGGGCGGCGTGCGGGCAGGACTATTCGGCGCCGGCCGCGATCGACCGGCTCGGTCAGCTCGAACCGGTCGCGCTGATCACCACCGACGGCTACCGCTTCGGTGGCCGCGAACACGACCGGCGCGGCGAGATCGCGCAGATCCTCGAAGGCCTGCCCACCCTGCGCCTGGTGGTCACCGCACGCCGGGTGTTCGGCGCCGATCAGTCCGCCGACACCGGGGCGCAGGACGGGCCGGCCGCACTGGACTGGGCGGCGGCGACCGCCGACCGGCAGACCCCGCGCCCGGCGCGCGTGGGCTTCGACCACCCGCTGTGGGTGGTGTTCTCCTCCGGCACCACCGGCCTGCCCAAGGGCATCGTGCACGGCCACGGCGGGGTGCTGCTCGAACACCTCAAGGCGATCGGCCTGCAGTCCGACCTGGGGCCGGACGACGTGTTCTTCTGGTTCACCTCACCGAGCTGGATGATGTGGAACTTCCAGGTCGGCGGGCTGCTGGTGGGCGCGACCATCGTCACCTACGACGGCAGCCCCACGGTGCCGGGCGCCGACGGCCTGTGGGCGCTGGCCGCCGCCCACCAGGTCACCTTCCTGGGCACCAGCCCCGGCTACGTGCTTGCCTGCGACAAGGCCGGCTCGGTGCCGCGGACCGACCACGACCTGTCGGCGCTGCGCGCGGTCGGGGTCACCGGGGCGGCGCTGCCGGCCGAATCGGGTCGCTGGCTGCGCGACAACGTCGGCGAGGACGTGCAGACCGCCTCGATCTCCGGCGGCACGGATGTGGTCACCGCCTTCATCGGCGCGGCACCGACCGTGCCGGTGTGGGCGGGCGAGCTGTCGTGCCGCTACCTGGGCACCGCCCTGGCCGCCTACGACCAGGCCGGACGCGAGGTCCTGGGCGAGGTGGGCGAACTGGTGATCACCCGGCCCATGCCGTCGATGCCGGTGAAGTTCTGGAACGACCCCGACGGCGCCCGCTACCGGGAGGCCTACTTCGGGGACTTCCCGGGCGTGTGGCGCCACGGCGACTGGATCACCGTGACCGATCACGGCTCGGTGCAGGTGCACGGCCGCTCGGACTCGACCTTGAACCGCAACGGCATCCGGATGGGCAGCGCCGACATCTATCAGGCGGTCGAGGCGCTGCCGGAGATCGCCGAGGCACTGGTGCTGGGCATCGAGCACGGCGACGGCCAGTACTGGATGCCGCTGTTCGTGGTGCTGCGCGAGGGCGCCGAGCTCGATGAGGCGCTCACCGGCCGGATCCGGGACGCCATCCGCACCCAGGCCTCCCCGCGGCACGTGCCCGACGAGGTCATCGCCGCCCCCGGGATCCCGCACACCCGCACCGGCAAGAAGCTCGAGGTCCCGCTCAAGCGGCTGATGCTCGGCGTCGACCCGGCCACCGCGGTCGACGCCACCGCCGTGGACCGGCCCGACCTGCTCGACTGGTACGCCGGACACCGGCCGCGCTGACGCATCTCGCGGGAGGGGGAGTGTTCACGCGGCGCTGCTCCTCTCGAGCTTGAGCGCGGCATCGGTCGACCGGACCGACTCCTGGATCGCCTCGGCCGTCCACTTCGGGCCGTACACATGGCCGGGGATCGCCTCGTTCAGTGCCGCGCTCCAGGACCGGTGCCACCGGTCCGGGAAGCACCGTTGCAGCAGGTCCACCATGATCGGCACCGCGGTCGACGCCCCGGGAGAGGCGCCGAGCAAACCTGCGATGGTGCCGTCGGCGCCGATGACCAGTTCGGTCCCCTGCTGGAGCACGCCCACGCGGTCAGGGTCCGGGGTGACCAGTTGTGCGCGCTGCCCGGCCGGGACGAGCTCCCACCCGCTGACGTCTGCGCGAGGGTAGAACCGCTGCAGCCTGGCGAACTTCTTCGCAGGGCGGGCGGCGAGCTCGCCGAGGAGGTAGCGGATCAAGGACAGGTTCTGAATGAGTGCCGCAGCGATGACGTGCAGATTGTGCCACCGCAGGGTGGTGAAGAAATCGGTGAACCTTCCATCCTTGAGCAGCTTGGTGCTGAAGGTCGCATAGGGACCGAACATCAGGTGCTCGGTCCCGTCGACGAATCGGCGGTCGAGATGGGGCACCGACATCGGCGGTGCGCCGATCGGCGCCTGCCCGTAGACCTTTGCGTCGTGGCGGGCGACGACCTCGGGATCGGAACAGCGGAGGAAGGCGGCCCCGACGGGGAGTACGGCGTAGCCACGGACCTCAGGAAGGCGCGCTCTCTGGAGCAGCCGCAACGCCGTACCCCCTGCTCCGACGAACACCCGTCGTCCGCGCAGTTCGAATCCGCCGTCGGGCGTGCGTCCGGCGACGAGCCAGCCACCGTCCGCCGCGCGGTGGAGGGAACGCACCTCGTGCTCGAGCAGTACCTGCCCGCCGCCGTCAGTGACGATGCGGGTCAACCCTGCCGTCAGAGCCCCGAAGTCCACGTCCGTTCCGTTCGGATGGCGGGTGGCCGCCATCGGTTCGTCGTCGGTCCGCCCCTCCATCAGCAGCGGCGCCCACCGGCTGATCGTGGCGGGATCCTCGGTGTACGTCATGCCGTTGAACTCGGGGTCGCCGATCAGTGTTTCGAACCTCCGCCGGAGGTAGGCGACGTCGCGTTGTCCGAAGACGACGTCCATGTGCGGGGTGGTGTGGATGAAGGTCTCCGGGGCCAGCAGTCCTTCGCGTGCGAGGTGGGCCCACCACTGTCGGCTGAGTCGGAACTGCCGGGTGACCGTGGAGGCCCTGCTCCCGTCTGCCGGATCGGGCATGTAGTTCAGTTCGCAGAACCCGGAGTGTCCGGTGCCGGCGTTGTTCCACGGCCCGCTGCTCTCGGTCGCCAGGCCGGTGGATCTCTCGACCAGCACGATCCGCCAGTCGGGCTGCAGAACCGCCAGCATGGATCCCAACGTCGCCGACATGATTCCGCCGCCGATCAGGATTACCTCGGCATCGAATCCAGCGCTTGTCACAGCACGGGCCTTCTCTGTTTTCCGCATTCGGCACACGCTCCTATCGCCCCTGGTGGATTAGGGCCTGTTACGAAAGTGGGGGATGTGACCGGCGTGGCGGCTGGTCACAGGTGAGGCCTCCGGAGTATCGCAGGTGGTGTCAAAGCAACAACGACACTGCCGGA
>JAJYRZ010000160.1 GCA_021793835.1 Actinomycetes bacterium
GCCAGGCTGATCTCGGCGAGCAGTCCGCCCAGTCCCGGTCCCATGATGTTGCCCAGCAGGAAGGCCGAGGCGTAGAGCCCGGAGACCCGGCCGCGGGCGCGCGGGTCGGCCAGGCGCACCAGCAGGCCCATCGCCGAGACGGTGAACATCGTCGAGCCGATGCCGCCGAGCCCGCGGAAGATCAGCAGCTGCCAGTAGTTCGCGGCGAAGGCCGAGGCGCCGGTGGATACCGCGACGATGCCCAGTCCCCACAGATACACCGGGCGTTCGCCGAGCCGGGTGACCAGGCGCCCGCTCATCGGGGCGAACACCAGTCGGAAGAACGCGAAGATGCTGACGATCACCGAGGCGGCGGTGACGCCGACGTCGAAGCTGCGCGCGTACTGCGGCAGCACCGGGGCCACCAGGCCGTAGCCGATGGCGATGACGAAGGCGGCCGCGATCAGCACCCAGATCGAGCGCGGGATCGGCGGGCGGGTGGTCGGCGCGGCGTCGACGGAGGTGTCCATGGCGCCGACCAGTCAACCAGTTTCCCGCCGGCGTGCGCGCCCCGGTCCCGGCACCGGGGCCCGGGACCGCCCGACTGAAGGGTCACCGACCACGGCACGGGAAGGGCCCGGCCCCGGGCGGACGTGGGATGTCCGTACCGGGGCCGGGCCCTGGGGTCCGTAGCGACGGCGAAGCCGCGCGGCTACAGCACCTTGAGTTCCTCGACGATCTCGCCGACCGAGTTCTTCGCATCGCCGAACAGCATCGAGGTGTGCTCGCCGGTGAACAGCGGGTTGTCGATGCCGGCGAAGCCCGAGCTCATCGACCGCTTGAGCACGATCACCGACTTGGCCTCGTCGACGTTGAGGATCGGCATGCCGAAGATCGGCGAGCTCGGATCCGTGCGCGCCGCCGGGTTGGTCACGTCGTTGGCGCCGATCACCAGCACCACGTCGGTGCGGGCGAACTCGCCGTTGATCTCGTCCATCTCCTTGAGCGCGTCGTAGGACACCTCGGCCTCGGCCAGCAGGACGTTCATGTGTCCGGGCATCCGGCCGGCGACCGGGTGGATGGCGTACTTGACCTCCACCCCCTTGTCCTCGAGCATCTGGCCCATCTCCTTGACCGTGTGCTGCGCCTGGGCGACGGCCATGCCGTAGCCGGGCACCACGATCACCTGGTTGGCGTAGGCCATCTGGATGGCCGCATCGGCCGCACTGGTCGCGGTGACCGTGCCACCGGAGGCGCCGGCCGGGCCGGCCACCGCGTCGCCGCCGCCGAATCCGCCGGCCACGATCGAGACCACCGAGCGGTTCATCGCCTTGGCCATCAGGTTGGTCAAGATCGTGCCCGAGGCGCCGACGAGCATGCCTGCGACGATCATCGCCGTGTTGTCCAGCGCCAGGCCCGCGGCCGCGGCCGAGAGCCCGGTCAGGGCGTTGAGCAGGGAGATGACCACCGGCATGTCGGCCCCGCCGATGGGCAGCACCAGGGTCAGGCCCAGGATGCCGGCGACGATGAGCACGCCGACGATCCACCACTGCGAGACGCCCTCGCCGTCCATCACGCCCAGGCCGATGACGACCGAGAAGGCGATGGCGACGATGAGCAGTACGGCGTTGAACGGCTGCTGGAGCCGGCCCAGGCCGATCGAGCCGCCGGAGACAATCTCCTGCAGCTTGCCGAAGGCCACCAGCGATCCCCAGAAGGAGATCGAGCCGATGATCGCCGCGACCAGCGAGGCGACCACCACGTGCACGGTGGGCTGTTCACCGAGCCGGGTGAAGCCGGTGGAGGTGATGAACTCCGACCAGGCGACCAGGGCGACGGTGCCGCCGCCCACGCCGTTGAAGATCGCGACCAGCTGCGGCACCGCGGTCATCTTGGTGCGCAGTGCGGGCGGGACGCCCAGGATCACACCGGCGGCCAGGCCGACGATGACGATCCACCAGTAGTGGGTGTCGCGGATCTGGATCAGGGTGGCGGCCACCGCGAGCGCCATACCGGCGCCGGCGATGTAGTTGCCGCGCACGGCGGTCTTCGGGCCGGTCAGTCCCATCAGCCCGTAGATGAACATCGCGAACGCGACGATGTAGAGGATTGCCACGAGGTTGTCCATCAGGCGTCACCCTTCTTCTCGACAGGCTTGGCCTTGAACATCCCCAGCATCCGGTCGGTGACCACGAAGCCGCCGACCACGTTGAGTGTGCCGAAGATCAGCGCGATGAGCAGGATGATCTGCACACCCCACGGGGCCCCCTCGTCGAGGGTGCCCAGCACCACCAGCGCGCCGAGCACGACGATGCCGTGGATGGCGTTGGTGCCCGACATCAGCGGGGTGTGCAAGGTGTTGGGCACCTTGGAGATGACGGTGAAGCCGACGAAGCCGGCCAGCACCATCAGCCCGATGTTGGCCAGCAGCGGCAGGTACATGCCCTCGGATCCGCCGTGCGCCAGCACGGTCACGGTGTTCATCGATCCGCCTCCTCGCGGGTCACGCACGCTCCGGCGACGACCTCGTCGTCGAAGTCCGGGGCGAAGGCCCCGGTGTCGTCGATCATCAGGCCCAGCAGCTCCTGGACGTTGCGCGCATACAGGTCGCTGGCGTGCTCGGGCATGGTGGCCGGCAGGTTCAGCGGCGAGGCGATGGTCACCCCGTGGCGCACGACCGTCTGGCCGGGCTCGGTGAGTTCGCAGTTGCCGCCGGTCTCCCCGGCCAGGTCCACGATCACGCTGCCGGGCTTCATGCCCTCCACCGCCGCGGCGGTGACCAGGCGCGGAGCCGGTTTACCCGGCACCAGCGCGGTGGTGATCACCACGTCGAAGCCCTGGATGGCCTTCTCCAGCGCATCCTGCTGGGCGGCGCGCTCGTCCTCGGTGAGCTCGCGGGCGTAGCCGCCCTCACCGGCGGCGTCGATGCCCAGATCCAGCCACTGCGCACCGACCGACCGGACCTGGTCGGCGACCTCGGGGCGCACGTCGTAGCCGGTGGTGCGCGCACCGAGCCGCTTGGCGGTGGCCAAGGCCTGCAGCCCCGCCACACCGACGCCCAGGATCAGCGCGGTGGCCGGCTTCACGGTGCCGGCCGCGGTGGTGAGCATCGGGAAGAAGCGGGTGGACTCGCTCGCGGCGAGCAGCACCGCCTTATAGCCGGAGACGTTCGCCTGGGACGACAGCGCGTCCATCGCCTGGGCGCGCGAGATGCGCGGGATCGCCTCGACGGCGAAGCCCTGCACGCCGGCGGCGCGCAACGCGGCGATGCCGTCGGCGTCGCCGCGCGGATTCAGAAAGCCGATGACCGACTGGCCCGAACGCAGCCGGGCCACCTCGTCGGCGGTCGGCGCGGCGACGGTGATGAGCACGTCCGCCTCGTAGGGGTCGCCGATGCGGGCACCGGCATCGATATAGGCCTGATCGTCGATCAGTGCACCGGCGCCCGCGTCCTGCTCGACAATCACCGTCACGCCGGCGGCGGCGAGCTTGGTCACGATCTTGGGCACCAGGCCGACACGACGTTCACCGTCGCCCCGTTCCCGGCGCACACCGACCGTGCAGCCCTGGGCCGCGGTGTTGTGTGTTGTGTCCAAAAGTCTGAACCTTCTGCCGTGTCCATGTGCGACCGTGAGCGCCCCGGTGTCCGGTCGCGGTGGTGCCGCCGTGGACAGGAGGACCCGGTCGGGCCCACCCGACGGCTGCCGGGGATGGGTGACTATAACCAGGGGCTGGACCGCGGGGACATCTCGATCTCAGCCCCGCCGCGGGCCGGTCCGCTCGTCGTCCGCCCATGCGGCGGTTGTGACAAGCGCCCGACTCGGGCCGGGCCGATACCCCCGTCCCTCCCGTCTCTTCGCAGATGAGGCGGCACACCGGGTCGCGCCGTCACGCCCGCCCCGCGCCCTCCCCACCACGATGAGACGGAGCACGCCACACGAGCGCCGGTGATCTTGCCCACAGGCCCGGTCTCGGCGGCGCGGCGGACCCCCGGGATCGGCCCGTGGTCCGGCCGGACGCGCTGATGCCATAGTGGAGGTATGACCACCGGTTCCGCCGCGCCGGATCACCGACAGCAGGCGCGTGATCGTGATCTTTCGGGCCGGGCCCGCAACGCCCGGCCCCGTGACCGTCTGGGCCGTCCGCTGCCGCACGGCTCGGTGGGTGTCGAGCGCGCCCCCGAGGGGGTGTGGCGCACCCCGGCCCGCACCCTGCACGAGGGCAGGCGGCTGCTGGCCGACCTCTACCCCTTCCACGCCCACGAGGTGTTCGAGGACGCCTGGAAGCAGACCGCCGGGCCGCAGAGCGAACTGTGGCGAGCACTGGCCCAACTGGCCGTCGGGGTGACCCACGCCGCCCGCGGCAATCCCCGCGGGGCCGGGCGGGTGCTCACCCGCGCCGCCGCGGGGCTCGACGGGTTCGCCGCCGCACCGCCCTACGGCATCGATGCGGCCGGCCTTGCCCGCTGGGCCCGGGACCGGGCCGGCGAGCTGAGCGCACGCGGCGAACGCGGCGACGACTCCGCGGTGTGGCTGACCGTGCCCGAGATGGTGACCGAGTGACCGCCCCGCGCGCGGCCGCGGGCCGCACCCCGGTGCTGGTGCTCGGCGGTTTCCTCGGTTCGGGTAAGACCACGCTGCTCAACCATCTGCTGCACAACGACCTCGGGGTGCGCATCGGGGTGATCGTCAACGACTTCGGCGACGTCAACGTCGATGCGCTGCTGGTCGCCGGTCAGGTCGACGCCGCGGTGGGCATCGGCAGCGGATGCGTGTGTTGTCTGACCGACACCGCGGATCTGGACCAGATGCTCGCGATGCTCTCCACCACCGAGGCGGTGGACGCGATCGTCATCGAGGCTTCGGGGCTGGCCGAGCCGCGTGCCCTGATCCGGATGATCACCGGCTCGTCGGTGCCCACCGTGCGCTACGGCGGCCTGGTCACGGTGATCGATGCGGCGATGCTGACCGAGAATCTGCGCACCTTCCCCGAGATCGGCCACCAGATGCCGCTGTCGGACCTGGTGCTGGTCAACAAGACCGATCTGGTCGACGACGCCACCGCCGCCGCGGTGCGCGATCAGGTGCACGCACTGGCCGGGCCGGTGCCGTTGCTGGCCACCACCCATTCCCGGATCGATCCGCGCATGCTGTTCGACGAGCGCGAGTCGGTGGCCGCCGACGGGCCGCGGCAGATGACCATCGACGAGATCCTGCGCGGCGGGGACGAGCACGACTGCGACGAGGAGCATCTGCACGACCGCTTCGATTCGGTCCATCTCGAGGCGGATACACCGGTGCATCCGCGCCGGATGGCCGCGCTGCTGTCCGATCCCCCGCCGGGCACGTACCGGATCAAGGGTGTGGTCGCCGCGGCCGGCGCGGCCGGTCCGGTCGCGCTGACCGTGCAGACCGTGGGCCGGTACGTCACCGTCGCTCCGGCGCCGGCCGACACCGCGGCGGGCAGCACCAGCCTGGTGCTGATCGGGGCGGGGGTCGACGCCGACGCCGCCCGCGCCGCGCTGCGCGGGTGTCTGCTGGCAGACGGTGAACACGTCGACGACGCCACGCTGGTGGCGCTGACCCGTTACGCCGAGACCGACAGCGCCCCGGCCGCGCAGGTGGATCCGGTGACACCCGCCGCGCCGACCGATGTGCAGTGGGATCTCGACGACGACGAGCTCGACCGGTACTTCGCCGAGACCGCGGACGGGCCGGACCTGCCGACCGGCGACGAGGTGGCGGACTTCGGCGGGGCCCCGACGGACTAGTCGCCGGCCGCGGCCCGGCGGGCCGCGGCGAGCACCTGGTCCATCATCTCCGCGGTGAGCCGGCCGGTGAAGGTGTTCTGCTGGCTGGGGTGGAAGCAGCCGAGCAGGGTCACCGGGTCGGCGCCCGGGCGGGTGAGCACGGCGCGAGCGCCGTGGCCGAAGCGCGGTTTGGGCCGCGGCACCGTCCAGCCGGCGCCGGTCGCCGCCCGCAGCGCCGCGTCCCAGCCGAAGCCGCCGAGGGCCAGCAGTACCCGCACGTGGCCGGCGAGCAGATCGAGTTCGGCGTGCAGCCACGGCGCGCACCGGTCCCGCTCGGCGACGGTGGGCTTGTTCGCCGGCGGGGCACAGCGCACCGCCGAGACGATCCGCGCTCCGGTCAGGGTCAGTCCGTCCCCGGCCGCAGCGGATTCGGCGCGGTCGGCCAGCCCGGCCCGGTGCAGGGCGGCGAACAGCCAGTCGCCCGAGCGGTCGCCGGTGAACATCCGGCCGGTCCGGTTCGCCCCGTGCGCGGCCGGCGCCAGTCCGACGATGACGATCGGGGCCCGGCGGTCGCCGAAGCCGGGGACGGGCCGACCCCAGTAGGGCTCGTCGGCGAAGGCCCGCCGCTTGGTCACCGCCACCTCTTCGCGCCAGCGCACCAGGCGCGGGCAGGCCCGGCACATCCCGATTCCGGCGTCGAGGGCGTCGAAGCGCGCATCCAGGCCGTCCGCGGCGGGCTCGGCCGGTGCGGTCAGCGCCTCGCGGGCGCGCCGGCGCACCTGGGCGGCGGTGGCGGCCACGGGGGTCTGCGCGTCGGCGGTGTCTCCCGGCCAGCCGGTGCCCGGCGGCACCGGGGAGGGGAACAGGGCGCCGGTGATCGGATGCGGTGCCAGTGCCGGTTCGTCGCCGCGTTCCTCGCTCACCGCTGTCTCCGTCCCCTCGCCTGCTCCGTCGCCACGAGCCTAGTCCCGGCCCAGGCCCGCCGGCCCGGCGAGGCGGAGGCCCCGCACCCGCCCCGTACGGCGTGTCGCAGCGGCGTGTCGGGACCACAGGCCCCTTCAGTCCCACAATCCACTTGCGACACACCGGGGAAGGTAGTTGACTTCGCAGTGCCCGCGGTCCGGAGCGTCCGGTATCGCCCGTCCGGCACACCTGCTGTCGGCGGCGCACACAGCCTGCGGGTACTCAGGAGGACCGTCGTGGATCTGACCCGCCGCCAGGCTCTGCGTGCGATGACCGTCGGCACCGCCGCCGCCTTCGGGGCCCTGGCCCTGGGTTCGGCGAGCGCCGGTGCGACCGTCTCGGACTCGCCCGTCGCGCCCCCGCTGGACCGGCCCGGCTCGGGCCGCACGCCCGCGACGGCAGATCCCGACCTGGTCGGCGGCACCCTGCTGGACTATTCGGCCGGTCTGCCCGATCCGGCCGCCATCGCCGCGGCCGGTCACCTCGGCGCGATCCGCTACTGCTCGGATCCGCGGGCGGGCTGGATGGCCGCCAAGCCGATCAAGGCCGCGGAGGCCGATGCGCTGACCGCGGCCGGGCTGATCGTGGTCTCGTGCTACCAGTACGGCAAGGACGACACCTCCGACTGGCACGGCGGGCATCCGGCCGGGGTGGAGCACGCGCGCCGGGCGCTG
>JAJYRZ010000161.1 GCA_021793835.1 Actinomycetes bacterium
ATCGGCGCGGTGCACGCGGGCCGGATCGGTGCGCGCATCGGCATCGTGGACCAGGCCCTGGAGGCGATGGTCTCGCTCGGCGCCGCGCCGCAGCGGATCGGCGCCCTGCTCGGCCCGGCGGTGTGCGGTCGGTGCTACGAGGTGCCCCCGGCCATGCAGGCCGACGTCGAGGCCCATCTGCCCGGCAGCGCGGTGCGCACCCGCGCCGGCACCACCGGGTTGGACGTGCGCGCGGGCGTGGCCCGCGCGCTGACCGAGGCCGGGGTGACCGATATCGACGTCGACCACCGCTGCACCCTGGAGGAGCGCACCCTGTTCAGTCACCGGCGCGGCGCCCCGACCGGGCGGATCGCCTCGGTGATCTGGCGGGACACCGGCGCCTACGACCGTGAGGAGGGGACCGACCGATGAACCCGTCGACCGATGCCGACCGCGCGGCGGAGCTCGCCTCCGCGCTGGCCGCGGTGCGCACCCGGCTGGATTCGGCCGCACGTGACGCCGGGCGCGACCCGGCAGAGGTCGCGCTGATCACGGTGACCAAGTTCTTCCCGGCGGCCGACGCCGCGGCGGTGCTGCGCGCCGGCTGCGCCGACCTGGGGGAGTCGCGGGTCCAGGAAGCCGGTCCGAAGACGATCGAGGTCGCCGAGCTGCTCGGCGACGACGAACCGGCCCCGCGCTGGCACATGCTCGGCCGGATCCAGCGCAACAAGGCGCGCGCGGTGGCCCGCTGGGCCCACAGCGCCCACTCGGTCGACTCCGACCGACTGATCACCGCACTGGGCAACGCGGCAGAACGTGCCCGGGACGAGGGCGAACGCGACGGTGCGCTTCGGGTGCTGCTCCAGGTGAGCCTGGACGGGGATCCGGATCGCGGCGGCGCACCGCGTGACCAGATCCCGGCCCTGGCCGATCTGGTCGCCCAGACACCGTCGCTGCAGCTGCGCGGAGTGATGGGCGTGCCGCCGCTGGGCTGGGAGCCCGCACGCGCCTTCACCGCACTGGCCGAGGTGCACGCCGCGCTGCGCGCCGATCACCCCGGCGCCACCGAACTGTCCGCCGGCATGTCCGCCGACCTGGAGACGGCCGTGACCCACGGCTCGACCTGTGTGCGTGTCGGTACAGCGATCCTCGGACCCCGGCCGATAGCCTTCCGATAACGCCTCCGCCGCACGGCGGAGATCATGAACACCTCTCCACACCTGTCCCACCCGCAGCCCAGAAAGGTCGATCGATGAGCGGTCTGCAGAAGTTCAAGGCCTACTTCGGCATGGTGCCGATGGAGGATTACGAGGACGACTACATCGACGACCTCGACGGGCGGGAGAGCGCGTACGACCGCGATCCGCGCGGCGGCGGGTACCGGTCCGGCCCACGCGGCGGCTACGACGACGAGTACGACGACTACGACGAGCCGGCCTACCGGGGGCGTCCGCGCGTGACCTCGCTGCCGACCACCCGCGGGGCCCTGGCCGTCGATCCGCACCGTGAGGTCCGCGCCGAGAGCGCGCCGCGCCCGCGTGCCTCGCTGTTCGACGAGTCCGGCGGGATGTCGAAGATCACCACGCTGCGCCCGCGCGAGTACAGCGAGGCCCGCACCATCGGTGAGCGTTTCCGCGACGGCACCCCGGTGATCATGGACCTGGTGGAGATGTCCAACGCCGACGCCAAGCGTCTGGTGGACTTCGCGGCCGGCCTGGCGTTCGCGCTGCGCGGATCGTTCGACAAGGTCGCCACCAAGGTGTTCCTGCTGTCGCCGGCCGAGGTGGACGTCACCGCCGAGGACCGTCGTCGGATCGCCGAGACCGGCTTCTACGGACAGTGACCTCACGCGGCGCGTGAGCGCGCCGCCGACCAGCGGAGGAGTTCGGCACGACAGCCGCCGCCCGGGTGCCCCACGGCACCCGGGCGGCGGCGTCTGCGGGTCGTGGGCGAGACTGGTTGCATGTTCGATGTGCGCATCGCGATCGTCGTGGTCCTGCAGCTGTTCCTGATCCTGCTGATCGGCCGCATAGTGGTCGAGTTCATCCGGTCCTTCGCGCGCGACTGGTACCCGAAGGGGATCGTGGCCGTGCTGCTGGAGGTGGTGTTCAGCATCACCGATCCGCCGGTCAAGCTGGTCCGCCGTGTGGTCCCGCCCCTACGGTTGGGCCAGGTAAGGCTGGATCTGTCGGTGATGATCGTGATGATCGTGATCATCGTCGCCTCCGGATTCATCCGGCCGTAGTCGGCGGGTGGGGCTGCGAAAGCTCATACCGATGTGACAATATGGGCCGAAGTGATCTGAGTGATCGGCGTAGTCCGGTCGCTGACGACTGCGATAGGGGAAAACTCCATGGCGCTTACTCCTGCCGACGTTCACAACGTCGCGTTCAACAAGCCGCCGATCGGTAAGCGTGGCTACAGCGAGGACGAGGTCGATCAGTTCCTCGACCTGGTCGAGCTCGAACTGGCCAGGTTGATCGAGGAGAACACGGACCTGACCCAGCGGGTGTCCGAGCTGGAGGCCGAGCTGGCGCAGGCCGGCGAGCGCGTCACCGCCGCCGAGGCGCGGGCCGCCGAGTCCGTGTCCGCGCAGGAGCAGACCACCGTCGTCCCGGCCGCCGCCGTGGCGCCGGAACCCACCCCCGAGCCCACCCCGGAACCGGAGCCCGAGCCGACCCCGGCCCCGCAGCAGGCCGCCGCGGCCGCTCCGGCGGCATCGGCCGCCGACACCGAGGCCGCGCAGCTGCAGGCCGCCCGCCTGCTGGGCCTGGCCCAGGAGACGGCCGACCGGCTCACCGCGGAAGCCGGCGCCGAATCGCAGAAGACCCTGGCCGACGCCCGGGCCGCGGCCGAGGAGCTGGTCGCCGATGCGCGCACCAAGTCCGACGGCATGCTCGCCGAGGCGCGGCAGAAGTCCGAGACCCTGCTGGCCGATGCGCGCAACCGCTCGGAGAGCCAGCTGCGTCAGGCCGAGGACAAGGCCGCAGCCCTGGCCGCCGACGCGGAGCAGAAGCACGCCGAGGTCATGGGCACGATCAACGAGCAGCGCACCGAGCTCGAGTCTCAGATCGATTGGCTGCGCACCTACGAGCGCGAGTACCGCACCCGCCTGAAGACCTACCTGGAGGGCCAGCTCGAAGAGCTCAACCAGCGTGGGTCGGCCGCCCCGGTGGACACCGGCGGGCGCGGCGCGGACCGGTCCTGAGCGCGGGCAACCGTACGCGGAACTGAGGAGATTCGATGCTGGTAGGAGCACTGGCCGTCACGGTCGTCGGCTTCATCCTGTTGGTGCTGGCCCTCGCCCTCAGTTCGGCCTGGCTGGCCTGGGCGTGCATCGTGGTGTGCGTGATCGGCTTCGGGCTGCTCATCGCGGACGTGTTGGGCATGCGCCGGCCGGCCGTCGAGGCGCCGGCGGCGCAGCCGGAGGCGGACTACCCGCCCACGCCGGCCGCCGACGCGGAGGAGTCCGTCGCCGAGGAGGCCGCAGCGGCCGAGTCGGGGGAGGACACGGAGGTCTCCGCGCAGCCTGAGCAGTCGCAGGAGGCGCAGCAGACCCCCGAGACCGACACCGCGGAGCCAGGTGCGCCGGAGTCCGCCCAGGAGCCGGCCGCGCAGTCCGAGCCCGACGAGTCGTCGGTGCAGGTCGCCGACGAGGGTGAGGACGAGGGCGGGAACGCGCAGACCGGCCCTGCAGAGTAGAGTTCGAACCCAGCAGCGATGATCCGGCCATCACCGGGGAGCTGTCCGGAAGAACGGTCGTACAGACCCGCCGCCGAATCCGGTGGCGGGTCGTCGGCTCACTAGACCCGGACGGGTGGGCCCGTCACAGCCCTGGAAGAAAGCAAGAGACCGCCCTTTCCCGGCCCGGGGGAGGGTGGTAAGCGGGGTGGTACCGCGGGCGGGTCACACCGTTCGTCCCCGTGCCGGACCCGGGCGCTCGAGCGAGCACCCGAGTCGACCGCAATGTCGACCCACAGGCACGCAGGAGCGAACACGAAGTGACCACACGTGACAACGGCCGCGCATACCCGCTGGTGCAGATCGACGGCACGTCCGGGGCGAGCCCGGATCTGCCCCGTCTGGAGGAGTCGGTGCTGGCCTACTGGGCCGCCGACGACACCTTCCGCGCCTCGATCGCCGCGCGTGAAGGCGCCGAGGAGTTCGTCTTCTACGACGGCCCCCCGTTCGCCAACGGCCTGCCGCACTACGGACACCTGCTCACCGGCTACGTCAAGGACATCGTGCCGCGCTATCAGACGATGCGCGGCAAGAAGGTCGACCGCCGGTTCGGCTGGGACACCCACGGGCTGCCGGCCGAACTCGAGGCCGAGCGTCAGCTGGGCATCACCGACAAGTCCGAGATCGACGGGATGGGCATCGCCCGGTTCAACGAGGCGTGCCGGACCTCGGTGCTCGAATACACCGACGAGTGGCGCCGTTACGTCACCCGCCAGGCCCGCTGGGTCGACTTCGACAACGACTACAAGACGCTCGACATCACCTTCATGGAGTCGGTGCTGTGGGCGTTCAAGCAGCTCTACGACAAGGGCCTGGCCTATCAGGGCTACCGGGTGCTGCCGTACTGCTGGCGCGATGAGACCCCGCTGTCGAACCACGAGCTGCGCATGGACGACGACGTCTACAAGTCGCGTCAGGACCCGGCCGTGACCGTGGGCTACCGGATCGCGGGCAACACCGGGGAGCTCGCCGCGCTCAACGATGCGTATCTGCTGGTGTGGACCACGACCCCGTGGACGCTGCCGTCGAACCTGGCGGTCGCGGTGCACCCGGACCTGGACTACGTGGTGCTCACCGTGCCCGGCCCGGACGGTGCTGACCGCCGGGTGCTGATCGCCGAGGCGCTGGCCGGCACCTACGCCCGGGAGTTCGGGGAGGAGCCCGAGGTCGCGGCGCGCTATCGCGGCGCCGAGCTGCTGGGCCTGCACTACCTGCCGCCGTTCGCCTACTTCGCCGACACCGACGGGCGCGGCGAGGCCCCGGCCGAGGCGACGTTCACCGTGCTGGCCGGCGACTACGTCACCGTCGACTCGGGCACCGGCATCGTGCACCTGGCCCCGGCCTACGGTGAGGAGGACAAGGAGCTCACCGACGCGGCCGGCATCGTCGCGGTCACCCCCGTCGATGCGGCGGGCCGTTTCGACGCCCAGGTGCCGGACTATCAGGGCCTGCAGGTCTTCGAGGCCAACCCGCAGATCATCCGCGATCTGAAGGACGGGACGGGCCCGGCCGCCGCGCACACCCCGTGGCTTCTCCGGCACGAGACCTACGAGCACTCCTATCCGCACTGCTGGCGCTGCGGCAATCCGCTGATCTACAAGGCCGTCTCGAGCTGGTTCGTCAAGGTCACCGAGTTCAAGGACCGGATGGTCGAGCTCAACGAGCAGATCACCTGGTACCCCGAGCACATCAAGCACGGTCAGTTCGGCAAGTGGCTCGAGGGCGCCCGCGACTGGTCGATCTCGCGCAACCGCTACTGGGGCACCCCGATCCCGGTGTGGACCTCGGACGATCCGCGCTATCCGCGCATCGACGTCTACGGCAGCCTCGACGAGCTCGAGGCCGACTTCGGCGTCCGGCCCACCGACCTGCACCGGCCCTACATCGACGAGCTGACCCGGCCGAACCCCGACGATCCGACCGGCGAGTCGACGATGCGGCGCATCCCGGACATCTTCGACGTCTGGTTCGACTCCGGCTCGATGCCGTTCGCCCAGGTGCACTACCCGTTCGACAACCACGACTGGTTCGAACAGCACTACCCGGGCGACTTCATCGTCGAGTACATCGGGCAGACCCGCGGCTGGTTCTACACCCTGCACGTGCTGGCCACCGCCCTGTTCGACCGGCCCGCCTTCCGCACGTGTGTCTCGCACGGCATCGTGCTCGGCGACGACGGGCAGAAGATGAGCAAGTCCAAGCGCAACTATCCGGACGTGGCCGAGGTGTTCGACCGCGACGGCTCCGATGCGATGCGCTGGTTCCTGATGAGCTCGCCCATCCTGCGCGGCGGCAACCTGATCGTCACCGAGCAGGGCATCCGCGAGGGCGTGCGCCAGGCGCTGCTGCCGCTGTGGAACGCGTGGAGCTTCCTGCAGCTCTACGCCGACCGGCCGGCGACCCCGCGCACCGATTCGCAGAACGTGCTCGACCGCTACATCCTGGCCAAGCTCGCCGAGTGCCGCGACGAGATGACCGCGGCGCTGGACGTCTACGACGTGGCCCGGGCCGCGGAGACCCTGCGCGGGTTCTGCGATGCGCTGACCAACTGGTACATCCGCCGTTCGCGCCCGCGCTTCTGGGCGGGCATCGACGCCGAACAGGGCGCCTTCGACACCCTGGCCGCGGTGCTCGAGACCGTCACCCGGCTCGCGGCCCCGCTGCTGCCGATGACCAGCGAGGCGATCTGGCGCGGCCTGACGGCGGGGCGCTCGGTGCATCTGACCGACTGGCCGGCCGCCGCCGATCTGCCGGCCGATCCGGACCTGGTCGCGGCGATGGACCACGCACGCACCGTGTGCTCGGCCGTGCTGGGGCTGCGCAAGGCGCACCGGCTGCGCGTGCGCCTGCCGCTGCCCGGCATCACCGTGGCGGGCCCCGAGGCCGCGGCGCTGGCGCCCTACACCGACCTGATCGCCGACGAGGTCAACGTCAAATCGGTCGAGCTGACCGACGACGTCGACACCCACGGCACCTTCGAGCTCGCCGTCAACGCCCGTGCTGCGGGCCCGCGCCTGGGCAAGGACGTGCAGACGGTGATCAAGGCGGTCAAGGCCGGCGACTGGTCCGAGGCGGCCGACGGCACGATCACCGCGGCCGGGATCGCACTGGTGGAGGGTGAGTACACCGCCCGGCTGGTGGCGGCCGAACCGGACTCGACCGCGGCTCTGCCCGGCGGGACCGGACTGGTGGTGCTCGACACCGCCGTGACCCCCGAGCTCGAGGCCGAGGGCTGGGCCAAGGACCGGGTGCGCGAACTGCAGGACGCACGCCGGGCCGCCGGCCTGGACGTCTCCGACCGGATCTCGCTGACCCTTCTGGTGTCCGGCGACGATCTGGCCGTGGCGCGGGACCACCTGGAGATGATCGCCGGTGAGGTGCTGGCCACCGAGTCGGCGGCCGAGGAGCGCCCCGCCACACTGCCCGGTGGCGCGGTCGAACTCGGCGCCGGGGTCGCCGCGGTGCTGCGGCGCCGCTAACGGGCATCCCCGTCCGCGGGCCCCGGTGGGACCGCCCCGTGAGGGCTGGACCACCGGGGCCCGCGTCGTCGGCGGGGCAGGTCTACAGTCCGATGAGTCCGGCCAGGG
>JAJYRZ010000162.1 GCA_021793835.1 Actinomycetes bacterium
CCACCCTGGCCGAGGCGGCCACGCCGACCCCGGGCGCGGGTTACCGGCGGCTGACCGCCGGACCGGGCTGGCCGCTGGAGGTGCGCACCGATCTGGCCGACGCCGCACCGGGCCGGGCCGATCGGCGCACCGGGATCGGCTCGCTGGTGCAGCTGACCGATCTGCACATCCTCGACGCCCAGTCCCCGGTGCGGGTGCCGTACGTCCATCCGCTGATCGGTTCGGCCTACCGGCCGCAGGAGACGCTGACCACGCAGGGGCTGATCGCCCTGGTCAACCGGATCAACCAGCTGCGCGGCGGACCGCTGACCGGACGCGCCTTCGACGCGGTGGTCACCACCGGCGACAACACCGACAACCACGAGCGCATCGAACTGGAGTGGTTCCTGACGGCCCTGTCGGGCGGGACCCTCACCCCGGACACCGGGGACCCGGAGCGCTACGAGGGCCCGCAGTCCACCGGTTCCCCGCTGTACTGGAATCCCGAGGCGGCCGATCCGGGGCTGTTCGCCGACGCCGGGTTCCCCGTGATCGAGGGGCTGCTCGATGCGGCCCGCCGACCGCTGTCGAGCCCGGGGCTGACCACGCCCTGGTACTGCGTGTTCGGCAACCACGACGACTCGGTGCAGGGCACCGCGCCCTCGACCGAACTGCTGACGGGGCTGTACACCGCGGACTTCACCCTCGGCATCCCCGGATCCGAGGCCCAGGCGCGCGAGATGCAGCGGGCCCTGCGTGAGGACCCGGCCGCACTGCCGGCGCTGGCCGCGAAGTCGACCAGCCCGAAATGGGACATCACCCCGGATCCGCGCCGCGCCCCGTTCACCCCGCGCGAGTTCATCGCCGCACACTTCGACCCCGCCTACACCGGCCCCGGCCCGGTCGGGCACGGCTTCGCCCCCGACGCGGCCGAGACCGGCATCGGCTACTACACCTTCCGCATCGCCGAGGGCGTCACCGGCATCGCCATGGACTCGACCAACCGCGCCGGTTTCGTCGACGGCTCACTGGGCCGTCGTCAGCTGGACTGGATCGAGCAGGTGCTCACCGCCGGCTCTCGCCGCTACTACGGCCCCGACGGCCGGCCGCATACCGGCGGGGACACCGACGAGCTGTTCCTGCTGTTCAGCCACCACACCTCCGACACCATGGACATGCTGGTCCCCGATCCGGAGGACCCGGCCGAGTCGCGGCACTCCGGCGCCGAACTGGTCGACCTTCTGCACCGGTTCCCCAACGTGCTGGGCTGGGTCAACGGGCACACCCACGACAACCGGGTGATCGCCCACCGCGGGCAGACCCCCGAGCAGAGCTTCTGGGAGATCAACACCGCCTCGCACATCGACTATCCGCAGCTCGCCCGGATCATCGAGGTCGCCGACAACGCCGACGGCACCGTCTCGCTGCTGTGCACGCTGATCGAGGCCGACGCCCCGTACACCGCCGACCACACCGATCTGTCCCCGCTCGGACTGGCATCGCTGTATCGGGAACTGGCGTTCAACGATGTGAACACCGACCCGGACCGGATCGGTGACGCCGGGGACCGCAACGTCGAGCTGCTGCTGGCCCACCCGCACCGGTAGGCCGGACGCCCCGCCCGGCCGTGCATGTGCACCGGTCAGCCCAGGTGCTGGCCGCGGTTCTTCATCTCCCGGATGTCCATCGACATGGTCACCACCGAGCGGTAGAGCTCCAAGGTGATGCGCGCCAGGATCAGGTAGACGAAGGCCAGCACCGCACCGATGATCAGCGCCGCGAAGCCCGCGCCCACCGAATCGGCGAAGCCGGCGATGACCATGAACAGATACACCAGGCCGATCAGGATCGTCACCAACACGTAGGCGATCTTGACGATCGACGGGGTGACCAGTCGGGTGAAACTGAAGTCGAACAGTGCCTCGAACAGCCCCGGGTCACTCTGCGGGCCAGAAGCGGGCGGCGGATACGATCCCTGCGTCATCGGTCTGCAACTCCTCGTCGTGTGATGACCCGGCTCCGATCGAGACGGGAATCACACGCTAGCAGTGCGGCCGATGCCGCAGGCACGAATACGTGCAGTCACCCGGCGGCGTATACCTGCGAAGTCTCCACCGGCAGCGATGGATCGGTGCCGATGGTCAGTGGCGACGGGGCGGCGCCGGCGGCGACCAGGTGCGCACCCAGGGAGGCGACCATCGCCCCGTTGTCGGTGCACAGCCGCGGCGCCGGCACCCGCAGGGTGATCCCGGCTTCGGCGCAGCGCTGCTCGGCCAGTTCCCGCACGCGCGAGTTCGCGGCCACGCCGCCGCCGAGCAGCAGGGTGTCGACCCCTTCGTCGCGGCAGGCGCGCACGGCCTTGAAGGTCAGCACATCGGCCACCGCCTCCTGGAAGCTCGCCGCCACATCGGCCACCGGCACCGGCTGGCCCTCGCGCGCACACTGCTCGACGAACCGGGCGGTCGCGGTCTTGAGCCCGGAGAAGGAGAAGTCGTGCCGGGGATCGGCCCCGCCGATGAGCGAACGCGGGAACCGGAACGCGGTGGGGTCGCCGGTCTGAGCGATCCGATCGAGCACCGGACCGCCCGGATACCCCAGCTCCAGCAGCCGGGCGACCTTGTCGTAGGCCTCGCCGGCCGCATCGTCGAGGGTGGAGCCCAGTTCGATGATCGGCGCGGCCAGGTCGGTGACCTTGAGCAGCTGGGTGTGCCCGCCGGAGACCAGCAGCACCACCGCCGGCGGTACGGGGCCGTGCGCGAGCGCATCGACCGCCACGTGCGCGCCGAGATGGTTGATCCCGTAGAACGGCACGTCCCACGCCAACGCGTAGGCCTTCGCCGCCGAGGCGCCGACCAGCAGCGCCCCGGCCAGCCCCGGCCCGACGGTCGCCGCGATCGCATCGGGCCGGTCGACCCCGGCCGTCGCCAACGCCCGACGCATGGTGGGCACCATCGCCTCGAAGTGGGCGCGCGAGGCGATCTCGGGCACCACGCCGCCGAAGCGGGCGTGCGCGGTCACCGAGGAGGCGATCTCGTCGGCCAGCAACTCGACCTCCGGCGGGCCGCCGGGGCGCGGGGTCACCCGCACCACGCCCACCCCGGTCTCGTCGCACGAGCTCTCGATCCCGAGCACGATCATCCGGCACCGCCCGCCCAGTCGCCCGAACCGGCGGGTTCGCGGCGCATGACGATCGCATCGGCCCCGGCCGGCTGGTAATAGCGGGGGCGGATCGCGACCTCGACGAAACCGTGGTCGCGATACAGCGCCAGCGCCGCCTCGTTGCCCCGGCGCACATCGAGGAACACCGGCCCGCCGTGCCGGCCGGCCTCGGCCAGCAGCAGGTCGAGCAGGTGTCCGCCGATGCCGCGCTGCTGATGGCTGGGCACCACCGCCACGGTGCGGATCTCCGATTCGCCCGCCGGGGTGGCCGCGCCGGTCGCGGTCGGCGAGCCCATCAGGGCGATGCCCGCGTAACCGACCAGTTCCCGGCGGTCCCACGCCCCGAAGTAGCGGGTGTGCTCCGCGGCGATCTCCTGCTCGAATCCGGCGGCCGGCCAGGGGCTCTCGTCGGCGAACAGCTCTTTTTCGATCTCCGCGCACCGCGCGGCGTCCGCAACGGTCAACGGCTTGAGTCCGATCCGCATCACAGGACCTCCAGTCTCCGGCGTGGCCGGGGCTCCGCCGTATCGGGACGGCGCAGATACAGCGGTTCCAGCATCGCCGGAGCCGCGCCGGAGCGCAGCGTTTCGGCGGCGGCCCGCACCAGTCCGGCCGCACTCGGCCCGGCGATGTCGCGCACCGCCGCACCGACCGGTTCCGCCAGCTCGGTGCACATGCGCTGATCCCCGGCGAGCACGGTGCGCGCGTCCACCGTCGCCTCGGCGATCGGACCGACCTCGGGGCCGGCGGTGCGCCGGGTGCCGGTGTAGCGGGCGTGGTAGACCTCGCGGCGCCGGGCATCGGTGACGACCACCAGCTCGGTGTCCGCCGACGGGTCGACGGCCGCGGCGATCGCATCCAGGGTGCACACCCCGTGCACGGGCAGCCCCAGCGCGTCGGCGAACGCCGCCGCGGTGACCATGCCGACCCGCAGCCCGGTGAACAGGCCCGGCCCGGCGCCGACCACCACGGCCGCGAGCTCGCTGCGCGCGATGTCGGCCTCGGCCAGGCACTCGGAGATCTGCGGCACCAGCAGTTCGTTGTGGGCACGCGGGCGCACCGTGGCGCGCTCGGCCAGGGTGGTCACCTCGCCGCCGGAGTCCAGGCGGACCACCCCCGAGAGCACGGCGGGGGTGGCGGTGTCGAGCGCGAGGACCAGCATCGGTTCATCGTACCGAGGCCCGGCGGCGCGGCCCGCCGCGACCTGCGCCGGGCCGCACCGCCCGGGGTCGGCTCAGCGCTCACCGGCCGGGGCGTCCGACCACGCCCACCGGGCGGTGCGCACCTCGGATCCGTCCGCCCGCGACAGGCGCACCAGCAGGTACCGGTCGGTGAGCGATTCGACCAGTCCCCGCCCCCATTCGACGACCACGACCGCATCGCCCAGTTCGGCGTCGAGATCGAGTGCGTCGAGTTCACCGAGCGGATCGGCCGCGTCGATGAGCCGGTAGGCGTCCACATGCACCAGGTCCGGTCCGCCGGCCGCGGCGCGGTGCACCCGGGCGATGACGTAGGTCGGGGAGCTGACCCGGCCGCGCACCCCGAGCCCGGCGGCGATGCCGCGGGTCAGCGCCGTCTTGCCCGCCCCCAGCGGCCCGTCGAGGATCACCAGGTCGCCGCCGGTGAGCCCGGCGGCCAGTCGGGCGCCGAAGGCCTCGGTCTCGGCGACGGTCGCCAACTCTTCGTCGCCGCGCGGCTCAACGTCCATCGATGCCTCCGGTGTGGCGGCGCGTGACCCGCGACCCGATCCCGGTGACCATCTCGTAGCCGATGGTGTCGAGCAGATCCGCCCAGCGCTGCGCGGTCGGCTCCCCGCGGCGCGGGTCGCCGAACAGCACCACCTCGTCGCCCTCGACCGCGGTGGTGTCCGCGCCCAGGTCGACGACGAACTGGTCCATGCACACCCGCCCCACCGCCGGCCGGTCCGCACCGGCCACCCGGACGTGGAAGCGGCCGGACAGACCGCGCCGCACCCCGTCGGCGTAACCGAGCGGCACCACCCCGAGCACCGTGTCCTCCGGCACCGTCCAGGTGTGTCCGTAGGACACCCGCTCGCCGGCCCGGGCCTTCTTCACCCGCACCAGGCGCCCCGACAGCCGCATGACCGGCCGCAGATCGAAGTCGTCGACCTCGGGCATCGGTGAGATGCCGTAGAGCGCGATGCCGGGCCGGACCATGTCCAGATGCAGGTCGGGCCGGGTGAGCGTCGCCGCGGAGTTCGCCGCGTGCAGCACCTGCGGGTCCAGACCGGCTTCGCGGGCCCGCGCCACGGCGGCGGCGAACTCGGCGGCCTGCCGCTCGATCGACGGGTCACCGGGCTGATCGGCGCAGGCGAAGTGCGTCATCATCCCGTGCAGACGCAGCGCCCCGGCCCGCTCGCCGCGCACCAGGTCGGCGAGCACCTCCGGCCACTCGTCGGCGGTGATGCCGTTGCGGAACAGCCCCGAGTCGAACTTCACGGTCACCACCGCGGTCCGCCCGGCCGCACCGGCCGCATCGACCAGGGCCGAGACCATCGTCGGGGAGGCCACCGCGACCTGCACGTCGGCCTGCACCGCACCGACCAGGTCGGCATCGATGGTGTTGAGCCAGCTCAGCACGGGCGCGGTGATCCCGCCGCGGCGCAGACGCAGCGCCTCGGCGACCGTGCACACGCCCAGTTCGCGTACCCCGGACGCGAGCAGGGAGCGGGAGATCTCCAGTTCCCCATGCCCGTACGCGTCGGCCTTGACCACCGCCATGATCGGGGTGTCGTCGGTCGCCGACCGGACCACGGACACGTTGTGGGCGAGCGCGGTGTGGTCGATCTGCGCGGTCGCCAGCGGGCGGGGATCACTCACGAGGGGTCATTGTGCCACCGGGGCCGGTGGCTGCGCTGCGCACCCGGCGCACGGCCGCGGGGATGTGCGCACTGATCTGCCGGGCATGGATCGGTGCGCCGACCCCACCGTGATCGCCGTCGACGTCCCCGGTCGCGGCCGCGCGGGCGGCCAGGCCGTGCACCCGGTCGGCGGCGGCCGCCGCGGTCACCGCGGGCAGCCCGGCCGCCAGCAGCGCCCCGATCATCCCGGCGAGCACGTCCCCGGATCCGGCGGTGGCGGCCCAGGAGCCGCCGGCCTCACTGACCACGGTGTCGCCGTCGGGGCCGGCGATGATCGTGGCCCGGCCTTTGAGCAGCACCGTCGCCGACAGCCGTGCGGCCAGGCCGCGGGCCGCGGCGATCCGGTCGGGGCCCACCGGATGTCCGGCCAGGCGCGCGAACTCCCGGTCGTGCGGGGTGAGCACCGTCGGTGCGCGGCGCCCGCCCGTGAGTTCCGGCCGGCGGGCCAGCACCGTCACCGCGTCCGCGTCGATCAGCAGCGGCAGGTCGGTCGCGGCGAGCCGGGCCAGGGTGCGTTCGGCGTCCGCCCCGGTGCCCATGCCGGGCCCGGCCACCCAGGCCTGCACCCGCTGGGCCGCCGCCACCGACGCGGTGACCACCGCTTCCGGATGGGCGCGCACCACCGCGGCGTGTTCGGCACCGGCGTAGCGCACCAGTCCGGAGGTCGCCGCGAGCGCCCCGCCGACGGCCAGTACCGCGGCTCCCGGATAGCCGGGACCGCCCGCCACCACGCCGACCACGCCCTGGCTGTATTTGTCGTCGGCCGCGGCGGGCACCGGCCACAGCGCGCCGACGGCCGACTCGGTGAGCACCCGGGCGTGCGGGTCCGGCAGCTTCAAGCCGATGTCGACGGGCACGACCCGCCCGCACCGGTCGGCGGCCAGCAGCAGCGCCGGTTTCACCGCGCCGAAGGTCACGGTCACCGCCGCCCGCACGGCCGGGCCGTCGGTGGCCCCGGTGTCCGGATCGATCCCGCTGGGCAGATCCACCGCCACGATCGGCGCGCGCACCGCGCTCACCAGGGCGGCCGCGGTGGGCCGCAACGGCCCGCGCCCGCCGATCCCGACGATCGCATCGACCACCAGATCCGCGGCGGCGGTCGCGGCCAGCGCCGCCGGGGCCGCCCCGCCCGTGTCCGCGGCCGGGATCAGTCGGCCGCCGGCCGCGCGCAGTGCCGCGGCCCCGGCCGGGTGTGCGCGGGCCGGATCGAGCAGGACCGCGGTCACCGCGACCCCGCGCCGGCGCAGCATCGCCCCGGCCCACAGC
>JAJYRZ010000163.1 GCA_021793835.1 Actinomycetes bacterium
GGCCAGACCCATGTCGCCGTGGGCGAGGGCCTCGGCGACCAGGGAGTTGGTCACCGCGCTGCGCTCCTCGGCGATGCCGCCGAGCGCCTCGGGGATGTTGATCATGGTCACGCCCAGTTCGGCGGCGCGGCCGAGCAGATCCGCCGGCGCCTCGGCGGCGTTGTCCGCGTCGTGGGCGGCCGGACGCAGGATCTCGGCCGCGAACTCGCCGAGGGTGTCGAAGATCATCTGCTGCTCTTCGGTGGGCGTGACGTCGAAGGAGTCCTTCGGCGCACCGGTGGGCAGGCGCTGGGGCTTGCCCGAGCCGCCGACCTTGTCGAAGACGCGGTTCGCGGCGCCCAGGGTGCGGAAACCGGTCTTGGTGCCCTCGTAGGCCACTCGGTCGATGGTCTCGCGCAGACCGAAGCGGGCCGCCAGGTCCGAGCCGGTCACCGTGGTCAGCACGCGCATGGCGCCGCCGATCAGGTCACGCTTGATGGGGTTCTTGCCCAGGGTGGAGTCCTCCCGCCGCGAAGCGGGGCGGTCCGAGGGGGCGGATGTGCCGTTGCTCATTGTCACCGTCTGTTCATACGAGGCGTGAAGCCGGGAACGGGTACCTTCGCCGCCGACCTTACTACGCAGTAAGGTCGGCGGTCGACACCGCGGGGTGACCGGGTTCGCGCGGACGGCTGCGAGGCGACCGAAAGCGGTGGTCAGCGCTGCGGATGCGCAGAAAGCACGGCCCGGGGAGGGCCCGGCGGCGGCGCCCGACGGCGGCGCCCGATCAGTAGGCGGTGATGACCGCGCGGGCAGGCAGATGCGGCAGCGCGGTGGTCGCGGTCAGTTCGATCCGGCCCGGGCCGGTGGCGACGGTCTCGGAGATCTGCAGGCCGACCGGATCGGGATCGAAGGCCGGATACCAGGGCTTGCCGACGGGCCCGTGGACGGTGCCGGTGGCGCCGGTGTCGAGGTTGCGCCAGGTCACGGTCGTGTCCACCCGGCACGACCTACCGGGCGCGGAGGAGACGCCGAAGAAGGTGCCGCGGACGTAGAAGTGCACCTGGCCGGGGATGTTCTCGCCGGTCTGGGCCGCGCCCCACACCGGTCCGCCGCACACCCCGTCGGCCAGGCTCGCCCCGCCCTCGAACGTGGCGTGTTGGAAACCCGGGTCCGCTCCGGCCGCGGTCGCCGGGGCCAGCAGCATCGCTGCGCCGACCGCCGCCGCGGTCAGTAGCCGGGCCGCGCCGCGGGGCCGGCGTCGGGCGGGGATCGAATCGGTCTGCCGGACGGGCGGACGGGTGGACACTGCGGCCTCCTCGGTCGGGGCCGACATGTTACTCGGCTCAGGCCCGGGATTCCGGCGTTCGGCCGAGGTCGGTCAGCGCAGGGCGGCCAGCACCTCGTCGTGCAGCGCGCCGTTGCTGGCGACCGCGGAACCGCCGTGCGGGCCGGGCCGGCCGTCGAGGGCGGTGAAGGTGCCGCCGGCCTCGCGGACCAGCACGTCGAGCGCGGCCAGGTCCCACAGCGAGACCTCCGGCTCGGCGGCGATGTCCACGGTGCCCTCGGCGACCATGCAGTACGACCAGAAGTCGCCGTAGGCCCGGGTGCGCCAGAGCCGGTCGGTCAGTTCGATCAGCCGGTCCCGGATGCCCAGGTCCCGCCAGCCGGTGAGTGAGGAGTAGGCCAGGGAGGCGTCGGCCAGCGCGCCGACCTTCGACACCGAGATCGCCTTCGGCGCCGCGCCGCCGATACGCACGTGTGCGCCCGCCCCCTTGGCTGCGGACCAGCGCCGGCCCAGGGCGGGTGCCGAGACCACGCCGACCACCGGCACACCGTCGTCGAGCAGCGCGATCAGCGAGGCCCACACCGGCACCCCGCGCACGAAGTTCTTCGTCCCGTCGATCGGGTCGATCACCCATTGGCGGCCCGTGGTGGCCTGCTCGCCGCCGAACTCCTCACCGAGCACGGTGTCGCCGGGGCGCTCGAGATCGAGCATGTCGCGCATGATCCGTTCGACCGCCAGATCCGCGTCCGAGACCGGGGTCAGGTCGGGTTTGGCCTCGACCTGCAGATCGGCGGACTGGAACCGCTTGACGGTGATCGAGTCGGCGCGGTCGGCCAGACGGAGGGCGAAGGCGAGATCGGCTGCGTACATGGCCGTAAGGGTACCGGGGCGCACGGGGCGTTCCGGCCCCGTCGGTACCGGCCCGGTGCGGAGGTCTCGGTCGGCGGACCCGGCCAGCGGGTAGCATCGGTAACCGTGCAACCGGATGTTTCTGCAGACCTGGACGAACTCGACGCCACCTTGACCACCGTGGAGCGGGTGCTCGACATCGACGAGCTCGCCCGCCGCATCGACGAGCTCGAACACCAGGCCGCCGACCCGGATCTGTGGAACGACCAGGACCACGCCCAGAAGGTCACCAGCGAACTGTCCTACGCCCAGGCCACCTTGCGCCGGGCCAAGGACCTGCGCTCGCGCCTGGACGACCTGCCCGTGCTCTACGAACTCGTCGACGAGGAGGAGGGCGCCGAGGCCGAGTCCGCCCTGGCCGACGCCGACGCCGAGCGCACCGCGCTGCGCTCCGAGATCGAGGCGATGGAGGTGCGCACCCTTTTGTCGGGCGAATACGACCCGCGCGAGGCGCTGGTCAACATCCGAGCCGGCGCCGGCGGCATCGACGCCGCCGACTTCGCCGAGATGCTCATGCGCATGTACGTGCGCTGGGCCGAGAAGCACGACCACAAGGTCGAGATCTACGACACCTCGTACGCGGAGGAGGCCGGCATCAAGTCGGCGACCTTCGCGGTCAAGGCCCCCTACATGTACGGCACGCTCTCGGTCGAGCAGGGCACGCACCGGCTGGTGCGCATCAGCCCCTTCGACAACCAGGGGCGGCGCCAGACCTCCTTCGCCGAGGTCGAGGTGCTGCCGGTGGTCGAGCAGACCGACTCGATCGAGATCCCCGAATCCGACATCCGCGTCGACGTCTACCGGTCCTCGGGCCCGGGCGGGCAGTCGGTGAACACCACCGACTCGGCGGTGCGCATGACCCACATCCCCACCGGCATCGTGGTGACCTGTCAGAACGAGAAGTCGCAGCTGCAGAACAAGGTGGCGGCACTGAAGGTGCTGCAGGCCAAGCTGCTGGAGAAGAAGCGCCAGGAGGAGAAGGCCGCGATGGCCGAGCTCGGCTCCGGCGGGCACGCCTCGTGGGGCAACCAGATGCGCTCGTACGTGCTGCACCCGTACCAGATGGTCAAGGACCTGCGCACCGAGTTCGAGGTCAACAACCCCTCGGGCGTGCTCGACGGCGACATCGACGACTTCCTCGAGTCGGGCATCCGCTGGCGGATGCAGGACGTCGTCGGCTGACCGGACCCGATGACGTGACGCCCCTGGCCGCGTTCCCCCTGGTCGGCTCCACCGTCGACATCACGCACTGGTTGCGCACCGGGGCTCTGGAGATCGTGCTGATCGCCCTGGGGGCGGTGCTGGCCTCGCGGCTGTTCACCTGGCTCAGCACGCGCATCACCGACCGGATCGACCGGCGGTTCCGCGGCAGCGACGACCTGGTGCGCACCGAGGCCAGCAAGCACAACCACGCCATGACCCAGGTGATCACCTACGTGTCCATCGGCGTGATGTACGCGCTGGCGATCCTGGCGATCATCGAACGGTTCGGGGTGCCGGTGAAGAACCTGGTCGCCCCGGCCACCGTGCTCGGGGCGGGCCTGGGTTTCGGGGCGCAGCGGATCGTGCAGGACTTTTTGGCCGGCTTCTTCATCATCACCGAGCGCCAGTACGGCTACGGTGACGTGGTCTCGATCGCGGTGACCGGTGCGTCCGAGGACGCCGAGGGCACCGTCGAGGACGTGACCTTGCGCTACACCCGGCTGCGCAACGCCGACGGCGAGGTGATCACGGTGCCCAACGGGCAGATCGTGCAGGCCTCGAACCTGTCGCGGGACTGGGCGCGCTCGGTGATCGACGTGCCGGTGCCGCCCAACGCCGACATCGCCCGGGTGCAGGAGCTGCTGATCACGGTCGGCCGCCGGGCCTACCACGATCCGGAGCTGCGCCCCTACCTGCTCGACACCCCGACCGTGATGGGCATCGAGGGTCTGGCGATGGACGCGGTGCAGCTGCAGATGGTCGCGCGCACCCTGCCGGGCAAACAGTTCGAGGTCGGCCGGCACCTGCGGGCCCGCATCGTCGAGGCCTTCGGCCGGCACGGGATCGTGGTGCCCACGGTGTCCGAGCGCGAGACCGACGCCGCGCCGGGGCCCGGCGCGGCCGGCGCCGAGCCGGTCGCCGTGCACCAGGAGGAGGACCGGTGACAAGCGGCCAGGAACCGCAGCCAGACCGCAGCGCAGACCCGGAGACCGGCCCGCACGAGGTCACCGTGCGCGCCGACGGCCGGGAGCCCGCCGAGACCGAGGCGAGCGCGCCGCAGGCAGCGCACACCCGCGGGCAGCGGTTGCGCAGCCGGGTCCGACGGCTGTTCCGGCACGGCCGGATCGCCGGCCGCATCCGGATCTCCACCGTGGTGCTGACCGTGGTGTTCCTGTGCGTGCTGTGGGTGTATCTGGTGGTCCGGCCCGCCCCGGCCCCGCCGCCGGGCACCCCGCCGCCGCCCGCCCCGACCACCACCGAGCAGTATCCGGCCACCGAGCCGGCCACACCCACTCCGACCGAGACCGCCGAGCCGACCACCGAACCGACCGAGGTGCCCACCGGGGAGGAGGAACCGGAGGAGCCGGAGGACGGCACCGGACCGACCGGCGAGCTGTCCGAGCCCCGCGACGGCGGGCCGTCCGGCGCGCCCGACGGCCAGGAACAGAATCCGGCGCCGACCGCCGCCCCGACCACCTGAGGGGCGGTCCGGGCGCTCCGGCCGGCTCGGGCCGTACCGGTGCGATCGTGTCCGGACCGTTACACTCGGTCCTCGTGATCCGTCTCGAGAAGGTCTCCAAGTCGTACCGCACGTCGACGCGCCCCGCGCTCGACGACGTGACCGTGCACATCGACAAGGGGGAGTTCGTCTTCCTGATCGGCCCCTCGGGGTCGGGCAAGTCGACCTTCTTGAAGCTGCTGCTCAAGGATGAGAGCCCCACCTCGGGCGATGTGTACTTCTCCGACTTCCACGTCAACAAGCTGCGGGCGCGCAAAGTGCCCAAGCTGCGGCAGAACATCGGCGTGGTGTTCCAGGACTTCCGCCTGCTGACCCAGAAGAACGTGCACGACAACGTCGCCTTCGCCCTCGAGGTGATCGGCAAGCGCCCCGAGGTCATCCGGCGCACCGTGCCCGAGGTGCTCGAACTGGTCGGACTCGAGGGCAAGGCGCAGCGGATGCCGCACGAGCTCTCGGGCGGTGAACAGCAGCGCGTGGCGATCGCCCGGGCGTTCGTCAACCGGCCGCTGCTGCTGCTGGCCGACGAGCCGACCGGAAACCTCGACCCGGACACCTCGGGCGAGATCATGCTGCTGCTCGACCGGATCAACCGCACCGGCACCACGGTGCTGATGAGCACGCACGACCACGAGATCGTCGATTCGATGCGCCGCCGGGTGATCGAACTGGACCTGGGCAAGCTGGTGCGCGACGAGGCGCGCGGCGTCTACGGCGTCGGCCGCTAGCCGCGCCCCCTTCCCCGCACCGAATCGTCGGAAAGAATCCGGAGTAGCCATGCGCGCGAAGTTCATCATCACCGAGGTCCTGGCGGGCCTGCGGCGCAACATCACCATGACCATCGCGATGATCATCACCACCGCGATCTCCATCGGGCTGCTCGGCTCGGGTCTGGCGATCGTGCAGATGAGCGACAAGACCGAGCAGATCTACCTCGACCGGGTGGAGATCGAGCTGTATCTGACCGATGACATCTCGATCAACGATCCGCTGTGCGAATCCGAGGTGTGCACCGGACTGAGCCGCGACCTGGAGAACACCGAGGGCGTCCAGGCGGTGACCTACATCAGCCAGGACCGGGCGCGCGACATGTTCCAGGACATGTTCGTCAACGACCCCGAACTGGTGTCGATCGTCGAATCCGAGGGCCTGCGCCTGCCGGCCTCGTTCCGGCTGCACGTGACCGACCCGGAGCTGTTCGACTCGGTCGAAGAGGAGTTCGGCGACCGCACCGGGGTGATGAGCGTGCGCACCGAGAAGGAGCTGGTCGACAAGCTGCTCTCGGTGCTCGGCGCGGTGCGCAACGCCGCCTTCATCGTCGCGGTCGTGCAGGGGATCGGCGCGATCCTGCTGATCGCCAACATGATCCAGATCGCCGCCTACTCCCGGCGCACCGAGGTCGGCATCATGCGGCTGGTCGGCGCCACCCGCTGGTACACCCAGCTGCCCTTCCTGCTCGAGGCGGTGGTCGCCGCGGTCATCGGCTCCCTGCTGGCCGTGGGCGGGCTGTTCCTGGCCAACGGGGTGTTCGTGGGCAGGGTGCTCGACGACGTGTATCGAGCCAACATCATCGGCAAGGTCACCGCGGCGGACCTGGGTGTGATCTCACCGATCCTGATCGTGGTCTCGGCCGCACTGGCAGCGGTGACCGCGTGGATCACCCTGCGCCTGTACGTTCGGGAGTGAGATGTCGAAGATGAAGGCCGCCCGTGTGGCGAAGAAGAAGGCCGAGAAGGCGGCCGCGCTGGCGCGCGGCAACGATCGGGTGATCGCCACCAACCGGCGCGCCCGGCACGACTACGAGATCCTGGAGACCTACGAGGCCGGACTGGTGCTGGTCGGCACCGAGGTCAAATCGCTGCGCGAGGGCAAGGTCTCGCTCAACGACGCCTTCGCCACCGTCGACGACGGCGAGATCTGGCTGCGCGGACTGCACATCCCGGAGTACACCCAGGGCAGCTGGACCAACCACGTGCCCACCCGCACCCGCAAGATGCTGCTGCACCGGCGCCAGATCGAGAACCTGATGGGCAAGGTGCACGAGGGCCGACAGACCCTGGTGCCGCTGTCGCTGTACTTCACCGGCGGCAAGGTCAAGGTCGAACTGGCGCTGGCCCGCGGTAAGCAGACCTACGACAAGCGGCAGGACATCCGCCGGCGCACCGCCGAACGCGAGGCCACCCGCGAGCTCGGCCGGCGCATCAAGGGCATGAGTTTCTGACCCGGATCGGTCGACCGTGCGGCCCGCCGTCCCCGTGCGGGGACGGCGGGCCGCACCGTCTCTAGCTGCGGCCCTCCCAGGTGCGCAGCCGGGCCTCGAGCCCGTTCGCGAAATCGGTGCGCAGCGCCTCGCCGTCGCCGCCGGCGGCCAGTCGGGCGTCTTCGA
>JAJYRZ010000164.1 GCA_021793835.1 Actinomycetes bacterium
CGTGGCTCGAGCGCCTCACCGGCGCGGCCCCGGGCATCGACGCCGCGACCGAGGCCGTGCCCCGGGTCGGTGCGGCGGCCGATCAGGTGCGCGCGGCGGTCACGGCCGTCGCCCCGGCCGGCGCCCTGCTCGAGGCCGAGCAGTGCGCGCAGGACCCGCTGTGCGCCCAGGTGCGCGACCATCTGCGCGCGGTGACCGACCTGACCGACTCCGGGGTGCTCGACGACCTGGCCGCGATCTCCACCGCCCTGGAGGTCCCCGGCACCTCGCTCACCGCGATGACCGCCGAGCTCGAGCAGGCGGTCTCCGCACTGGACGCCGGACTGGAGACCGTCGACGCGCTCGATGTCGCCGGCACGATCGATCAGCTGCGCGACGGGATCGGGCTCCTGGCCGACGGGTCGGCGCAACTGGCCGCCGGAGTCGACGCGCTGGTCGACGAGACGACCACCACGATGGCCGACATGGGGCAGGTCGCGGCGCTGCTGCGCGCCGCGGCCGCCGAGACGTCCGGGTCGGAGTCCGCCGGCGGTTTCTATCTGCCGCCGGAGACCTTCGACGATCAGGATTTCGCGGCCGTGGCCCGCCAGTTCGTCTCCCCCGACGGCCGCTCGGTCCGCTACCTGATCCAGACCGACGTCGACCCGTACTCGCACGAGGCGGTCGCCCTGTCGAACCGGATCGCCGAGACGGCCGCCGACGCGCTGCCCAACACCACCCTGGACGGCGCCGTGGTCGACGTCGCCGGTTTCCCGGCGATCAACGCCGACCTCCAGCGCCTGCTCGGCGGCGACTTCGTGCTCCTGGCGGTGGCCACCACGGTGATCGTCGGCGTGATCCTGGTGGCGCTGCTGCGCTCGCTGGTCGCCCCGCTCTACCTGGTCGCCACGGTGCTGCTGAACTACGTCGCCGCCCTCGGGATCGGGGTGGCGGTGTTCCAGTACGGCCTGGGCCAGCCCCTGTTCTGGCCGGTGCCGCTGCTGGCGTTCATCATCCTGGTCGCGGTCGGCGCGGACTACAACATGCTGCTGGTCGCCCGCCTGCGTGAGGAGTCGGCGGCCGGTCTGCGCGTCGGTGTGCTGCGCACGGTCGGCCACACCGGAGCGGTGATCACCTCCGCGGGGGTGATCTTCGCCGCCTCGATGTTCGGGCTGATGGCCGGGTCGGTCGGCATCATGGTCCAGGCCGGATTCATCATCGGGCTGGGTCTGTTGATCGACACGTTCGTGGTGCGCACGCTCACCGTCCCGGCGATCGCCGCCCTGCTGGGCCGGGCGAACTGGTGGCCCGGCGCGCTCTCCCGCGCGAGGTAGACCGCCGGGGCGCCCGGCCGGTGAGCGCGCCCGGACCCACCTGCCGCACTACGCTGGACGCATCGCATCTGGAGGAAAGGGACTCGGGTCGTGTCGTACACCGCCGTAACGGATCTCGCCGCGGTCATCTATTCCTCCGGGAAGGTCTTCGACGGGCTGCAGACCGGCCGACTGGACACCGAGACCTTCCTGCGCTCGGGCAGCATCGAGGGCATCGCCAGCCGTGCCGATCTCGCCCTGCTCGAGGATCTGCGTGACGTGGCCGCATTCGTCCTCACCAGTGCGGGAGACCCCATCGACGCGGACTACGTCCGGAAGGTCAATGCACAGATCACCCGCAGCGGCCCGCTGCACCCCGGCGAGCTCCGTACCGCGAGCCAGAACATCGGGGTGCGTACCCGCCATGGCCGGCACACCCCGGTGGCCCTGACCCCCGTTGCGCTCCAGTCCCTCATCGACACGGCGCTCCGCCGCCCCGATGACACGATCGACCGCGCCATCGGCATGTTCATCGACCTGGCCCGCGCACAGCCGTTCGAGGACGGCAATAAGCGCACCGCATTGTTCGTGGCCAACAGTCTGCTGATCGGCGCCGATACCGGCGTGCTGCTGACGATCCCGTTCGATGAGGACGAGCCGTCCGTGGCCGACACCTTCAACGACCTGCTCGCACGTGCCTATCTGCACCGCGAGGACCGCCCGGCAGCGGAATACCTGCGCGCCCACGGCATCGTCGCCGCGCCCGGCCGGTGAGCGCGCCCGGACCTGCCCCCCGCCCCGACCGTACGGCCCTGAGCGTCCGACCCGGACTCGATCCGGCCCGCCCGGCGCCGCGGGGCGGCAAGGGTGCCCGGCACACCCGCCGCCTTCCCCGGCGACCGACCGGCAGTGGCCGCGGACGACCAGGGAGGTACCGATGATCACCGCACCGATCCGTCTCGCCGCGCCGATGGTGCTGCTGTGCGCGGCCGGGCTGCTGCTCGCCGGCTGCGGCTCCGGCGACGACTCCGCGTCGACCGGCACCGATGCGACGGCCGGCACCCCCGACATCGCACTCGCCCCGGATTCCGCCGGCACCGTGGTGATCGGCGGCCAGACCCATCAGGTGACCGCCGTGCACTGCAACGAGATGGGCGGGTGGCGGGTGGTCGCCGAGTTCGACGGCGGAGACGCCACCTTCGACGAGGGCGGCGGCGCCGCGGTGGACCTGGCCGGGGCCCGCGCGTGGACCCAGAGCAGCGGGGACGATGTCACACCGATCACCGTCGACGGCGACGGGGCCCGCGGGCAGACCACTGTCTACAGCGCCGAGGACACCGAGGAGCTGGTCGTGCTCGAGGCCGACGTGCGCTGCTGACCGGTCCGGGTCACGGCCCGAAGAGCCGGTGGTACTCCAGCGCCAGCAGCAGCTCGCCGGCGCGGGCGCGTAGCGACCGGCCGAGGAGCCGCTCGGCCTGGTCGAGCCGGTAGCGCACCGTGTTCTTGTGCACGCCCAGACCTGCCGCCACCTGGTCGGCGGTCCCGTCGGCGGTCAGCGCGGCGGTGACGGTCTCGCGCAGATGGGCCTGCGCCGGATCGGCGAGCGCCCCGAGCGTGGCGGCGGTGAACCGGCGCGCGGCCTCGGGGCGGGTGGCCAGGATCGCCGGCGCCATCACCTGGTCGAAGAAGGTCACCGCACGCGTCTGTCCCGGCGCCCGCGCCACGGCCTCGGCCGCCGCCGCATCGTGGTGTGCCGCGGCGAAACCGGTAACCGACGTCCCCGGTCCGCCGACCGCGATGCGCACCCGCGCCGGGTCGAGCTCCACGTCGGCCAGCCCGTCCCGGTCGCCGACCGCGCCGGTGAGCCACCCCCACATCTGTCGACCGCCGGGGCGGACCACCACCAGCCGGGTGCCGGGCGCGGCGCGCGCCGCCTCGGTCAGCGCCGACTCCAGATCGTCGACCGCCTCGGTGGTCATCGCGTGCGCGATCAGTGCCAGATGGTCCCCGCCCACCGGATGCCCGCCGAGCGCCGAGGACAACTCCCCATGACCCACCGCGGTACCGCCGAGCAGCTGCGCGACCGTCTCGTAGCGGCGCCGGTCGCCGCGCCTGCGCACCCTCTCCGATTCGGCCTGGTGGATCACCACCGACTGTTCGACCGCGAGTCCGAACCAGCGGGTGGCCTTGGTCCAGAACCACACCAGCAGCTCTTCGCGCCCCTCGTCGACCGGGGCCTGCTCGATCACGTCGATCGCGAAGGCCCAGGTGGCCTCCTGACCGACCTGATAGACCTTCAGCAGCACCGGCAGCCCGATGTGCCTGCGGGCCACCTCGGCGGCCGCCCGGGCCGCCGGCTCTACCAGCACGAACTCGACCTCGGGCTGCCAGAGCTGGTCGAGGAAGGCCAGCCAGTGCTCGGTCACCGCGCGCTCGATCAGCGGGATCAGGTCGCCGGGCAGCTCGGGCGCGGCCTCGACGATCGCGGACAGGGTGCGTGCGGTCCAGCGCGCGATCTCCTCCGGTTCGCGCTGCCGGGCCTCGAAATCGGCCAGCCAGGCCATCAGATCGGTCACCGACCACCCCCGTGTTGTGTTTTTTCACAATACTCGCCGCGCTTTTGACGGTTTCCACCGTAGACCTGTGATGCCGGTCGCAGGCATTGTGACAACCAAGAGGTCGCCCGGGCGGAAAGGTTCGGTGCCCGGCGACCGGTGAGCAAGGAGGAAACATGTCGCCGGATCTGTCTCCCAGCGGCACCGTCGCCGCGGAGTCCACCACCGAGTGGAAAGACAAGAAGCGCTATCTCTGGATGATCGGTCTGGTCGTGCCGTCCCTGGTGTTCGTCGCCATCGGGCTGTACTTCCTGACCGAGTGGTCGGTGTTCCTGTGGACCGGACCGATCATGATCTTCGTGATCGTGCCGATCTTCGACCTGATCTTCGGTCGGGACGATTCCAACCCGCCCGAGGAGGTGATCGAGGAGCTGTCCAACGACCGCTACTACCGGTGGATCACCTTCCTGTTCATCCCCCTGCAGCTCGCGGCCTTCGTGTGGTCGATGTACCTGATCGCCACCCAGGACTGGCCGATCGTGGCCAAGGTCGGGCTCGCGATCTCGACCGGCATGGTCGGCGGGATCGCGATCAACACCGCCCACGAGCTCGGGCACAAGCGCGAGAAGCACGAGCGCTGGCTGTCAAAGGTCGCTCTGTCGCAGACCGCCTACGGACACTTCTACATCGAGCACAACCGCGGCCACCACGTGCGCGTGTCCACCCCGGAGGACCCGGCGTCCTCGCGCATGGGACAGAGCTTCTACCGCTTCTGGCCGCGCACCGTGTGGGGCTCGCTCACCAGTGCCTGGAATCTCGAGGCCAACCGCTACCGGCGTAAGGACCAGCACCCGTTCCGGCCCGGCAACGACGTGCTCAACGCCTGGGCGATGACCGTGGTGCTGTGGGGTGCGCTGCTGATCTGGCTGGGCATCGGGATCCTGCCGTACCTGCTGATCCAGGCCGTGATCGGCTTCTCGCTGCTGGAGATCGTCAACTACCTCGAGCACTACGGGTTGAAGCGCCGCAAGGTCGGCAAGGCCGGCCGTGAGCGCTACGAGCGCGTGCTGCCCGAGCACTCGTGGAACGCCAACAACATCCCCACCAACGTGCTGCTCTACCACCTGCAGCGGCACTCCGACCACCACGCCAACCCCACCCGCCGCTACCAGACGCTGCGCGACTACGCGGAGTCCCCGGTGCTGCCCACCGGCTATGCCGGGATGATCCTGGTGGCGCTGATCCCGCCCTGGTGGTCGCGGGTGATGGATCCGAAGGTCGTCGCCCACTACGGCGGGGACATCCGGCTGGCCAACGTCGAGCCGAGCAAGTTCGACAAGCTGGTGCGCAAGTACCCGCTGCCGGCCGACGAGGTGATCGACCAGACCGCGACCGCGACCGACACCAGCCGCCAGGACCACGGCGACGACGTGGCCGCCGCCCGCTGCCCGGGCTGCGCCTACGTCTACGAGGTGGCGGTCGGCAACGAGGCCGAGGGCTTCCCCGCCGGCACCCCGTGGTCGCAGATCCCCGACGACTGGACGTGCCCCGACTGCGGGGTCCGCGAGAAGGTCGACTTTCTAGCACTGAAGGAGTCCCCGCTGTGAGCAAGATCCGTGCAGACCGGTCCGTATGCGAAGGCATCGGCATGTGTGAGACCCAGGCCGACGAGTACTTCATGGTCGACGACGACGGGTTCGTCGAGGTGCTCCAGGAGGACGTCCCCGAGGCCGACCGCGCACTGGTCGCCGCCGCGGTGGCCTCCTGCCCGGTGGCCGCGCTGAAACTGGAGGGATGACGATGAGCGGGCATCTGGTGGTCGTCGGCACCGGTCCGGCCGGGATCCGCGCGGTCGAGGCGGCGCGGGCGGCCGGGCACACCGGCCCGGTGACCGTGCTCGGCGCCGAACCGCACACCCCCTACGACCGCCCGCCGCTGTCGAAGACGGTGCTCGGCCAGAACACCGACGGACAGCTGCCCGCACTGCGCGAGGACGAGGCGCTGGCCGCCCTGGGCGCGCAGATCCGCGGCGGGGCGGCCGCGACCGGACTGGATCCGGCCGGGCGCACCGTCGCCACCACCGCGGGGCCGGTGGCCTATGACGCGCTGGTGATCGCCACCGGTGCCCGGGCCCGCACTCTGGACGGGTTCACCCCCGCGGCCGGAGCGCTGACCCTGCGCGGCTACGATGACGCGCTCGCGCTGCGCGCGATGCTGGCCACCGCCCGCCAGCTGGTGGTGCTCGGCAGCGGGTTCATCGGCTCGGAGGTCGCTTCGGCGGCCCGGGACCGCGGTATCGCGGTCACGATCGTCGAGGCCGATCCGGCACCGCTGGCCCGCATCGCCGGCCCGGCGGCCGGGGCGGCGCTGACCGCCGTGCACACCGGTGCCGGGGTGCCGGTGCGCTGCGGGGTGCGGGCCGTGGCCCCGGTGCTCACCGCGGGCCGGGTCGGCGCGGTCGGGCTGGCCGACGGCACGGAACTGCCGGCCGACGCGGTGTTCGTCGGGGTGGGCGCGGTACCCGAGACCGGCTGGCTCACCGCCGGTGACGGTGCCGCGCTCGAGCTGGACCCCACCGGCGCGATCACGGTCGACACGGCCCTTGCGTCATCGGCGCCGGGGGTCTTCGCCGCCGGCGATGCGGCCACCGTCGACGGGGCCCCGGGCGGGCACTGGACGGCCGCGGTCGAGCAGGGCCGGGTGGCCGGTACCAACGCGGCCCGGCTGCTCGCCGGCGGCGCCGAGGCGCCGGAGCGCTTCGGCGGTGTGCCGTTCGCCTGGTCGACCTGGCACGGCAGGCGCATCCAGTTGATCGGCGACACCACCCGCGGCCGCGAGGTCGACGACGGCGAGGGGCTGATCACCCGGATGGTCGGTGACAAGGTGGTCGGTGCGATCGGCATCGACCGGCCCCGCGAGATCATCAAGATCCGCCGACAGCTGGCGCGCGACACCGCCCCCGCCCCGGCCCGGTAGCCGACGCGCCGCCGGCACTGCCCTGCGCCTTCAACTGCGCCCCGCCCACCTTGATCGGTGGACGGGGCGCAGTGCTGATAGCCCGTGTTCCGGAGCGCGCAGGCCTGGTCAGCCGACCTTCTTTCCCGCCACCGCCTTGACGATCGCCAGCAGGATCACCGAGCCGAGCAGGCAGGTCAGGAAACTGAAGAACCAGTTTGCCGACTCGACGTCGAAGAGCAGGCCGAGCACCATCCCGCCGATCAGGCCGCCGACGACGCCGACAGCGATGTTGAGCAACAGTCCCTGCTGCTTGTCGGTGCCCATGATCTTGCTGCCGATCCACCCGGCCAGTCCGCCGATGATGATCCAGCCGAGGAAACCCAGGGGAAGCATCGCGTCCACTTTTCGTCGGGGGCCGCGGCGTCCACCTCGACCCGGTCGTACCGT
>JAJYRZ010000165.1 GCA_021793835.1 Actinomycetes bacterium
TTCCGATCTCTGTGGCCGGGCAGCTACGCCCCGTGGGGTGCGGCCACCTCGTGGGTGCTGATCGTGCTCGCCGGGCTGGTGGCGGCCCGCGCACGGTCCGCGGCCGGGGTGACGGTCGCCGTCTTACTCGCCGCGGCTGCGGTCGCGGCCACCGCCCGCCTGGCCGCCGGCGGCGACCTGGACGCCGCCCTGCTGACCGCGTTGCCCGCGGTGGTCTCGGTCGCGCTCGGGCTGGTGGTCCGCGCCCAGCGGCGCCAGCTGGCGGCCGAACGCGTCGCCGCGGCCGCCGAGCAGCGTGCCCGCATCGCCCGGGACCTGCACGACACCGTCGCCCACGAGGTCACCGGCATCGTGGTGCTCGCCCAGGCCGCAGCGCAGATCGCCCCGCCCGAGGTGGCGCCGGCGCTGATCGGCATCGACCAGTCGGGCCGGCGCGCCCTCGACCGGATCCGGGAGCTGGTCGCGCGGCTGCGCACCGATCCGGTCGACCATGCCCCGGTGCGCGCGGTGGTCGAGAGGTTCCGCGCCACCACCTCGGCCCGGGTCGACGCGGCGATCGACGACGATCTGGACCGCGCCCCGGTCGCGCAGAGTCCGGCGATGCAGGCGGTGACCGCGGTGGTCACCGAGGCGCTGACCAACGTCCGGCGCCACGGCGGACGGGTGACCCAGGTCCGCATCGACCTGCGCCGCACCGCAGGCGCGATCGCGGTGACGGTGACCGACGACGGCGACGGCGACAGCGCGAGCGCCGTCGGTTCGGGCGGCGGCAACGGGCTGGCGGACCTGTCCGCGCGGATCACCGACCTCGGCGGCACGCTCACCGCCGGCCGCGAGGACGATCGGTGGCGGGTGCGCGCCACCGTGCCCGAGAACACCGGAAGGGGCCGGAGATGACGATCCGTGTGGTGCTCGCCGACGACCAGGAGATGGTGCGCATCGGTTTCGCGATGATCCTGTCCGGCGCCGACGACATCGAGGTGGTCGACCAGGCCGCCGACGGGGTCGAGGCCGTGGCCGCGATCCGCCGGCACCGCCCGGACGTGGCCCTGCTCGATATCCGCATGCCGCGCCTGGACGGACTGGAGGTGTGCCGGCAGGTCTCCGGCGACACCGCGGTGGTGATCGTGACGACCTTCGGTGAGGACGAGTACGTCGACGCCGCGATCGCCGGCGGCGCCTCGGGGTTCCTGCTCAAAGACGCCGGTGCCGAACTGCTGCTGGCCGCGGTGCGCGCCGCGGCCTCGGGCGATGCGCTGATCAGCCCCCAGTTGACCACCTCGCTGCTGGCCCGCACCGGTGCCCGTGCCCGGTCGGTGCCGGCCGAGCTGACCGACCGGATCGCGACGCTGTCCGAGCGCGAGCGCGAGGTGGTGTGTGCGCTGGCCGCCGGGGCGAGCAACGCGCGCATCGCCGAGACCCTGTTCGTGTCGCTGAGCACCGTCAAGACCCATGTCGCGGCGATCTCCCGCAAGCTCGGCGTCGACAACCGGGTGGCGATCGCGGCGGCGGCCTGGCGGGCCGGACTGATGGACGATCCGCCGCGCTGACCCCCGCCCCGCCCGCGACTCGGCCGAAAGGACGAGCCCGGGGCGCGAGATCGGCCCGTTCGGCCGATCACCGGGGCCGGAGATTTCTCGAGACTCGATGCCATGAGACGCATCGATCACCTCGACACCCTGCGCGGCTTCGCCCTGTGCGGGATCATCTTCGCCAACGCCCCCGCACTGCTGCACCTGTCGCCCATCCGCGACGACCGCCCCGACCCGGTCTACACCGCACTCGGCTACCTGGTCGACGAGCGGTTCTTCCCCGTCTTCGCCACCCTGTTCGGCCTCAGCCTCGCCCTGATGTGGCGTACCACGCGCGAACGCACCGCCTCCCCGCGCCGGGTGCTGGCCCAGCGCCTGATCGCGATCGGCGTGCTCGGCGGGTTGCACCAGCTCTTCCAGCCCGGGGAGGCGCTGCTGCCCTATGCGCTGGCCGGACTGCTCGTGCTGCTGCCGGCCACCCTGTTGCCCGATCGGTGGGTGCCGGTCTGTGCGGGCGTGGTCGGCGCGGTGCTGCTCGCCGACGCACTCGCCACCACCGCGGGTGTGACCACGGTGCCGGGGCTGTTTTTGATCGGTTACGCGGTCGGCATGGCCGATGTGCCCGCACGCATCGAGGCCGCCCGGGACCGGGGCGGACGGGCCGTGGGCGCGGTGACCGCGCTGGTGGTCTGCGCGGCGCTGACCGCAGCCGTCACGGCCGCGGCGCTGCAGTACGCCGATCCGCGACTGTCCGCGGCCGCCGGGATCGTCACCGCGGCCGCCTACAGCGCGCTGGTCGTCGCCGCCGACCGGGGCCTCGGCCACCGGCTGCTCACCCCGCTACGGCTGCTGGGGCGCACCGCGCTGACCAACTACCTCGGCGCGACCGCCGCACTGATCGCGCTGCGCGCGGTGGCCGCACCGCTGGGCCTGGGCACCGAGGATCCGCAGGCCTGGCCGCGGATGACCATCGCGTGCGTGGTGATCCTGGTCTGCCAGGCGGCGGTGACCGCGCTGTGGCTGCGCCGCTTCGCCCAGGGCCCGATGGAGCATCTGGTGCGCACGGTCAGCCGCTGGGGCGCCCGTCCCGCCGTGGCCGCTCCGGTCTCGGCCGACCCGACCGAGGAGGGGCCGGCACCGCTCGCCGCGACGTATCGGTGAGCAAGACGCCGACCGGTTACGGTGACTGTCGTGAGTGCACGTGACGAGCAGATCGACCGGGACACCGTGGTCGGCAAGGTGGTGCTGATCCTGCACGCGTTCACCGCCGACGATCACGAACTCTCGCTCGCCGAGATCGTCCGGCGCACCGATCTGCACAAGGCGACCGTGCACCGACTGGCCGGTGAACTGGTGGCCGTGCGGCTGCTCGACCGCACGGCCACCGGATATCGGCTCGCCGGCGGGCTGTTCGAACTCGGCATGCGCGCCTCGGTCGAGCGCGGCCTGCTCGAGCTCGCCATGCCGTTTCTGCAAGACCTCTACGCCCGCACCCACGAGACCGTGCACCTGGGGGTGCTCGACGGCCACGAGGTGGTGTACGTGGCCAAGATCGGCGGGCACCGGCAGGCCTCCGCCCCCTCGCGTACCGGCGGCCGCATGCCGCTGCACTGCACCGCGATCGGTAAAGCCCTGCTCGCCCACTCCGGCGCCGACCTACGCGCCGCCGTGCTCTCCGCCCCGCTCGAGCGGCGCACCGCGCGCACCATCGTCGCTCCGGGGCTGCTGGCCGGTCAGCTCGACACCGTGCGCGAACAGGGCGTGTCCTACGAGTGGGAGGAATCCGCTCTGGGCATCGTGTGCGTGGCGGCCCCCGTGCTCGACGTCGCCGACAACACCGTGCACGCGGCGATCTCGGTGACCGGCCCGGTCGGCCGGTTCCGCCCCGAGGCCCATGCCGATGCGGTGCGCGCCGCCGCCTCGGGTGTGGCCGCCACCCTGGCCCGGCGCCGATCGCTGCGCACGGGATAACGTCGCTGCGCCGGTCGCGCCGGTACCGCGGTCACGGCACCAGCACCTGCCGCCGCTTCACCCCGCCGGCCATCGCCCGGTGCGCATCGGCGGCCTCGGCCAGATCACGGACCTGCGGTGGGCGCACCCGCAGCCGGCCGGCCTCCCACAGCCCGGTCACCGCACCTGCTGCGGCCGCCAGGTCCTCGACCGGGGCCGCAGAGGTCGCGAAGCCGCGCACCGATCCGTCCCGGGTGTAGAGGGCGCCGACCGGCAGGGCGGGTGCCGCCCCGACCAGTCCGGCCGAGACGATGATCCGCCCGCCCCGGCGCAGCCGCGGCACCGACAGCGCGAAGTCGTTGCGCCCGGACTGGTCCCACCACAGATCCGCCCCGCCGGGTACCGCCGCGGCGAGCCGGGCCGCCAGGTCCGGGGCCCGGTAGTCGATCACCGCGTGTGCGCCGAGCCGGGCGCACCAGTCGGTGTCGGCGGCCGAGCAGGTGACGACCGTATCGGCCCCGGCCGCAACAGCCAGTTGCAGTGCCGCCGAGCCGACCGCACCGCCCGCACCTTCGATCACCACGGTCTGGCCCGCCGCGATCGCACCCTCACGCACCAACCCCAGCCAGGCGGTCATCGCCGGGTGGATGGTCGCCGCGGCCGTGATCGGATCGATACCTCGCGGCAGTCGGTACAGCCGTGCGGCCGGGACCGCGACGTACTGGGCCGCGGTACCGGTGCGCCCGTCGTATCCCATCGACGCCGTCCACACCTGCTCGCCTTCGGCGAAACCGGTGCCGGGCGCGGCGGCGGCCACCGTGCCGACCGCATCGCGGCCGATCACCATCGGATCGGCCCATGCGGTGTCGTAATCGCCGGAGAGCACGAGCCGGTCGACGTGATTCACCGGCGACGCCGCGACCTGCACCAGCACCTCGCCGGGGCCGGGCGTCGGTATCGGCAGTGCGCCGACCGTGATCGCCTCGGGCCCACCGCGGGTGCGGGCGTAGGCCGCCCGCATCGTGGCGGGTAGGCCCGGCTCCGCGCCGGTCATCGCGGCCGTACCGCTCAGCCGCCGACCGCGGCGGTACCGGTCCGGGCGGCTGCCGGGTCCGCGCCGGCCGCCGAGCCCGGGCGCCGGTGCAGGTGCAGGTTCGCATCGTCGGCGACCGGCGAGCGGCGCAGCAGCTTCACGTCCTCCCAGTAGCTCATCGAGGTCAGCCACGGGGCCCGATCGCCCTGACGCGGCAGCCGCCCCTCCGCCCGGCGGATGTAGCCGGCCCCGAAGTCGAAGAACGGGCGGGTGTCCATGGCCTCCGGCGCCTCGGGCACCGCGATCTCGGCGTCGCGCGAATCCATCAGTTCCAGGATCCGGCCGAAGTGCTCGCACAACAGGTCGATCTTCAGCGTCCAGGAGGAGTTGGTGTAGCCGATCGCGAACGCCAGATTCGGTACGCCGGAGAGCATCATGCCCTTGTAGACCACCGTCTTGGCCAGATCGACGTCCTCACCGTCGACGCTGATCGGCACCCCGCCGAAGGGCTGGACGTCCAGGCCGGTGGCGGTGATGATCACGTCCGCCTCCAGGTGCGCCCCGGACTCCAGCACGATGCCGCGCTCGTCGAACCGTGCGATCCGGTCGGTGACCATCTCCACCCGGCCCTGCCGGATCTCGCGGAAGAAGTCGCCGTCGGGCACCACGCACAGGCGCTGATCCCACGGGTCGTAGGGCGGCTTGAAGTGCGTATCGACCGGATAGCCCCTGGGCAGTCGGGCCTTGACCGCGGCCCGGATCAGCGCCCGGGTGATGCGCGGGAAGCGCTGGGCGAACCGGAACACGATCATCTGGCGCACGATGTTCTTCCACCGGGTGATCCGGAAGGCCCGGCGCACCCCCAGCAGCCGGGTGGTCCAGATCGCGAGTCGTTCCTTGCGCGGCAGCGACACCAGATAGGTCGGGGTGCGCTGGAGCACCGTGATCTGCCCGCCCCGCTCGGCCATCGCGGGGGCGAGGGTGACCGCGGTGGCGCCCGAGCCGATGATCACCACCTTCTTGCCCGCGTAGTCCAGGTCTTCGGGCCAGGCCTGCGGGTGCACGATCTCACCCCGGAAGTCCTCGCGCCCGGCGAACTCGGGGGTGAAGCCGGCCTCGTAGCGGTAGTAGCCCCCGGCGGCGAAGACCCATGAGGCGGTGACCGTGACCGCACGTGTGGTCCCGTCCTCGTCGGTGCGCATCAGCTGCACGGTCCAGCGCGCCTCGTCCGACGACCACGCGGCGCCGACGACCGCGTGCCGGAAGGCGATGTGGCGGTCGATGCCGTATTCGGCCGCGGTGGCCCGGACGTAGTCGAGGATCTTGCCGCCCTCGGCGATCGCCTCCGGTTCGGTCCAGGGCCGGAAGGTGTAGCTGAAGGTGAACAGGTCCGAGTCCGAGCGGATGCCGGGATAGCGGAACAGATCCCACGTCCCGCCCAGGTCGGCGCGCTGCTCGGCGATCAGATAGCTGCGCTTCGGATGATCGTGCTGCAGGTGGTAGGCGGCCCCGATCCCGGAGATGCCCGCCCCGACGATCAGCACGTCCACGTGCTCGGGGATCGCGCGGCCGTCCTCGGCCCCGTCCCTGTGTCCGGTCTGCTGGGCCACCGTGGTCTCCTCTACGTCCGTCACCGCTGAATGCCTCACGTCACATCATGCCCTGCGGGCACCTCTCGGTCAGTGGGACCGATCACCCCGCCGCGGGGCGCCGATGGCCCACCGTTAGGTCCCGGCCCACCGGGCGCGTTCCGCCCTGCCGCGCCGACGCCGTCGTCCAAGCCCCCTGAGGAGCCCTGCAATGTCCGACACCGCCGCACTGGTCCAGAGCCTCGCCGAGCGCGTGCAGGTCCTCGAGGACCGCCTGGCCATCCTGGACCTGATGGCCTTCTACGGCCCGGCCGTCGACGCCGGTGACGCCGAGGCCGTGATCAAGGTGTGGACCGAGGACGGGATCTACGACGTCGACAAGCTGAAGATGGTCGGTCACGACGAGATCATCAAGATGGTCGGCTCGGACGCCCACCAGGGCTACATCGCCCGCGGCTGCGGCCACGTCCTCGAGCCCGGCTACGTCGAGATCGACGGCGACACCGCGGTGGCGACCTGCAAGTCGCAGCTGATCTTGAAAGACGAGGACGCCGACGGCTTCACCGTCGCGCGGGTGACCGCCAACCGCTGGGAGCTGCGCAAGATCGACGGCGAGTGGAAGTGCACCGTGCGCACCTCCCGGGTGCTCGACGGGCGCGCCGAGGCCGTGGAGCTGCTCGCCCGCGGCGCCCGCGGCCGGTAACCCCCGCACCGGCCCGCCCGCCCGGCCCGCCCCCTGAGACATCTCTACGACCCACCTTCCGACGATGAGGACCACCGTGACCGAAACCGCCGCACCCGACGCCGACCAGTACGACCCGGCCACCGCGAAGGCCGCCGCCGCGGCGATCGACCGCCCGCTCGAGATCCGTTCGCTGTCGCTGCGCAACCGCCTGGTGATGTCGCCGATGACCCGGTCGCACTCCCCCGGCGGCATCCCGGGCCAGAACGTGGCCGACTACTACCGGCGCCGCGCCGAGGGCGGCACGGGTCTGATCGTCACCGAGGGCGTGACCATCGACCACCCGTTCGCGGTCGACAACAGCCGGGTGCCGGTGATGTACGGCGAGGAGGCCATGGCGGCCTGGCGGACCGTGGTCGATCAGGTGCACGGCGCGGGCGGCAA
>JAJYRZ010000166.1 GCA_021793835.1 Actinomycetes bacterium
CGCCGCGGCCCCTGCCCTGCCCCTGGCCCTGGGAACGGTTGCCGCCGGCGCCGCGCCGGGGCCCCTTGCGGGCGCCACCGCCACCGCCACCGCCGTCTGCGCTCATGCCAGCTCCGTCTGATCGTCGAGGCGGGCGCCGCGCGCCCAGTCGGCCGCGGCCATCGGGCGTTTGCCCGGCGGCTGGACCGTGCTCAGCCGCACCGGGTCGCTGCCGGTGCCGACGAAGACGGCCTTTTTCGTCGCGCGCACCCGGCCCGGGCCCGGCGCCGCGTCGCCGGGCAGCTCGGCCGGGTCGACGACCGTGACGGGGCCGAGCTTGAGGCGGTCCTCGCCCAGGCGGGTCCACGCCCCCGGATCGGGGGTGACCGCGCGGATGTGCCGATCGACCGCCAGCGCCGGATCGCTCCAGCGCACGCGGGCGTCGTCGACGGTGATCTTCTCGGCGTACGACACCCCGTCGGCCGCCTGCGGGGCGGCCTGCAGCTCACCGGCGGCGATGCCGTCCATGGTGGCCACCAGCAGACCGGCGCCCGCTTCGGCGAGCCGGTCGAGCAGTTCTCCGGCGGTGTCGGTGGGCCGGATGGTCTCGGTGACCACCCCGAACACCGGGCCGGTGTCGAGGGACTGTTCGATCAGGAAGGTCGCCGCGCCGGTGATCTCGTCGCCGGCACGGATGGCGGCCTGCACGGGGGCGGCGCCGCGCCAGGCCGGCAGCAGCGAGAAGTGCAGGTTCACCCAGCCGTGGGCGGGGATCTCCAGTGCCTCCGCGGGCAGCAGGTTGCCGTAGGCGACGACCGGGCAGCAGTCGGGGGCCAGTTCACGCACTCGGGCCAGGAACTCCGGATCGTCGGCGCGGGCCGGGGTGAGCACCTCGATCCCGGCGGCGTCGGCGACCTCGGCCACGGGCGAGCGGCGCACCTTCCGCCCCCGGCCCGACACCGCATCGGGTCGGGTCACCACCGCGACGACCTCGTGGTCTTCCGCAGCCAGCAGGGCCTTCAGCGCCGGCACGGCCACCTCGGGGGTGCCGGCGAAGATCAGACGCACCGATCGGTCTCCTTCGTGTGGGGTGAGCGGGTGCCCAGTTTAGTGGCCCGCCCGAACGCCGCGGCGGGCCGGGCGTCCCGGGCCGCAGGCCGGCTGCGCGATGCGGTCAGCCCACCCGCAGCGGGTCGATCTGCACCCGAACGGTGCCGGGGACGCGTTTGGCGCTGCGCCGGGCGAGCCCGGAGTGCACGGCCTCGGCCAGTGCCCGGCCGGCGGTGCGCGGCACGCGCAGCAGGATCCGGTCGATCGGTTCGTCGGATTCGCCCGAGCCGGCCGGGCCGCGCTCCCCGGGCGGCAGCGGGACCGGTCCGAGCACCTCGGTGCCTTCGGGCATTTCGAGCATCTCGACGAAATCGGCGATCACCGAGGCGGCGCCGTCGACCGCGGCGATGTGCACCGCGGGCGGAAAACCGACCTCGCCGCGCCCGGCCAGTTCGGCGCGGGCGTGCCCGACCGGGTCCCAACGGATGAGGGCCTGCACGGTCGGCGCCCCGGGTTCGGCGGTGATCACCACCTCTCCCCCGTCGTCGGCGGACCGCACCAGGGCCGCGGCCGACGCCCAGCGGCGCAGCGCCTGTTCGGTGGCGCGCAGGTCGGGTCTGGTCAGCAGCATCCAGCCGTCGAGCAGTAGCGCCGCCCCGTAGCCGCCGGCGGCCAGCGGCTCGGCGCCGACGGTGGAGACCACCACCGCCGGCTCGCCGGGCACCTCGGCGCGGACGTGGTCCCCGCCGGAGTAGACGACCGGGGTGCCGGCGAAGGCCCGGCCGAGTTCCTCCGCGGTGCGTCCGGCGCCGACGACCGAGGCGCGCACCGCCCGTGAGCCGCAGCGCTCGCACCGGTGGGTGCGTTCGGTCTTCCCGCACCAGCGGCAGGTCGGATACGCGGCCTCCTCCGGGGCGGCGCCGTCACCGCCCGCGGGCCCGGGCAGGCCGAGCGGTCCTGCGCAGCGCCGGCACCGGGCGGGTTCCTTACAGCCCGCACAGGCGATCACCGGCAGGTAGCCGGCGCGCGGGACCTGCACGAGCACCGGGGCGCCGGCGGCCAGGGCCTTGCGGGCCGCGGCGAAGGCGACCGCCGGGATGCGGGCGGCCCGGGCGAGCGGGTCGCGTTCCAGGGCCGGTTCGCTGTCGCCGGCGGCGCGGATGTGCGGGGCCGCCGCGCGTACGGTGGCCCGGTCGGCCAGCAGGTCGTGGGCCCAACCGTGCTCGACCAGCTGCTGGGCCTCGGCGGTGCGGGTGTGACCGGCCAGCAGCAGGCCGGCTCCGCTGTGGTGGGCGCGCAGCACCGCGACCTCGCGGGCGTGTGGATAGGGGGCGCGCGGTTCGGCGAGGTTGTCGTCCCCGTCGTCCCACACCGCGATCAGCCCGGGTGCCACCACGGGGGCGAACACCGCCGCGCGGGTGCCCACCACCACGCGGGCGAGCCCGGTCAGGCCGAGCAGCCAGCGCCGGTAGCGGGCAGAGGGGCCGAGTTCGGCGGCCAGTGCGGTCACCTTGTCGGTGCCCAGCAGCGCGGTGCACGCCGCTTCGACGCGGGCGAGCACGCGGGCGTCGGGCACGATCAGCACCGCCGAGCGTCCCGCGGCCACGCAGGCGGCGGCGGCGTCGGCGAGCCGGGCCGCCGGGTCCTCGCCGGGCAGGGCCTGCCAGACCGCGCGCGGGGCCCGCCCGTCGGCCAGTGCGGCGAGGAAGGCGGCGCCGTGGACGTACCGGTCCCAGCCGGTGCCGGGCGCAGGCGCCGGTGCCGGCGCCTCGTCCTCGGGGATGTCCTGCTCGGTGGCCTCGGCGAGCCGGGTGCGCACCGAGTCCTCGGCGCGGGCGTGCCGGGGCGGGACGGCCAGTCGCAGGACTTCGGCGCGGGTGCCGCCGTAGCGGTGGGCCACCGCGTCGACCAGGCGGCGCTGATCGGCGGGCAGCACCTCCAGGTCGGAGATGACCCGTTCGAGCGGGGCGAGGGTGCCGGTGTGATCGCTGGCGGCCAGGCGCTCGGTGACGAAGCCGTCGACCAGGCGGCCGGCGAACCGGATGCGCACCCGCACCCCGGGCCGGGCGGTCTCGGCCATCTTCTCGGGCACCAGGTAGTCGAACTCCCGGTCCAGGTGGGCCGGTTGGAGCAGCGGAAGCACGCGGGCGACCGGCAGCGTCGCCACCGGTCGCCCGTCCGCGGTCATCCGATCCGCCTTCCGTACCTGTTTACGCGTGCGCGTCGGTCACACGCCGGCCTTCTCGCGCAGCACGTCGGCCTTGTCGGTGCGTTCCCACGGCATGTCCACATCGGTGCGGCCGAAGTGTCCGTAGGCGGCGGTGTCGGCGTAGATCGGGCGCAGCAGGTCCAGATCGCGCACGATCGCGCCGGGACGCAGGTCGAACACCTCGGTGATGATCTGCGAGATGCGTTCGACCTCGATCTTCTCGGTGCCGAAGGTCTCGACGAACAGGCCGACCGGCGCGGCCTTGCCGATCGCGTAGGCGACCTGCACCTCGACCCGGTCCGCCAGTCCTGCGGCGACCACGTTCTTGGCCACCCAGCGCATCGCGTAGGCGGCCGAGCGGTCGACCTTCGACGGGTCCTTGCCGGAGAAGGCGCCGCCGCCGTGGCGGGCCATGCCGCCGTAGGTGTCGACGATGATCTTCCGGCCGGTCAGTCCCGCATCGCCCATCGGTCCGCCGATGACGAACCGGCCGGTCGGGTTGACCAGCAGGCGGTAGTCGGAGACGTCGACGCCGTATTCGGCGAACTCGGCGACCACCGGATCGACCACGTGGGTGCGCAGATCCGGGGCCATCAGGTTGTCCAGGTCGATGTCGGCGGCGTGCTGGGTGGACACCACCACGGTGTCCAGGCGCACCGGCTTCTCGCCGTCGTATTCGATGGTGACCTGGGTCTTGCCGTCCGGGCGCAGGTACGGCAGCACCTGCTCCTTGCGCACGGCGGTGAGCCGGCGGGCCAGGCGGTGGGCCATGGCGATCGGCATCGGCATCAGCTCGGGGGTGTCGGTGCAGGCGTAGCCGAACATCAGCCCCTGGTCGCCGGCGCCCTGCCGGTCGATCGCGTCGTCGGAGCGGTCCACCCGCGCCTCGTAGGCGCTGTCGACGCCCTGCGCGATCTCCGGGGACTGTGCGCCGATGGCGATGTTGACCCCGCAGGAGTGGCCGTCGAAGCCCTTGGCCGACGAGTCGTAGCCGATCTCCAGGATCTTGTCGCGCACGATCTTGGAGATGTCGACGTAGGCGGCGGTGGTGACCTCGCCGACCACGTGCACCTGGCCGGTGGTCACCAGCGACTCCACGGCGACGCGGCTGGCCGGGTCGGCCTCGAGCATCGCGTCCAGGATCGAATCGCTGATGGCGTCACAGATCTTGTCGGGATGCCCCTCGGTCACCGACTCGCTGGTGAACAACCGTCGCCCGGTCTGCTGCGTTGACATACCTCTCCCCTGTTCCTTCCCGTCGCCGGTCGGCGGCGGGGTCGGGTCGCACCCGGTGCGTCCCGCACGGTCACCGATCCGGCCGGGGGCTCCCTCCGCGATCGGTGCGTATCTGACGTAGCTGTCTTTAGGTCCTGCCGCGGTGCGCGGGGCACCGGCCGGCCGGGCCCGCCGTGATGCGTGCCGCGGCGCTCCTGCACATTAGCGACCACCCGCGGCGGCGCCGACGGCGGTCCCGTCGCCGGGCGCGGGCGGGCCGGTGCTAGTCGGGTCCGTCGGCGCGCCTGCGCAGCGCGGTGACCGCATCCAGGATCCGAGAGGCCATGAGCGCTTTGGAGCCGAACTCCATCGTGGTCTCGGAGCCGTCGGCGCCGAGCAGCCAGCCGGCGTTGTCGTCGACCTCGAACGCGCGACCGTCGCCGACCGCGTTGAGCACCAGCAGATCGCAGCCCTTGCGGCGCAGTTTCGCGCGCCCGTGGTGCAGTTCGTCGCCCTCGTCGTCGCCGGTCTCGGCGGCGAAGCCGACGATCAGCTGGTCGACGGGCAGGCGGCCCTGGGCGCGCTGCTCGACCAGGCCGGCCAGGATGTCGGGGTTGCGGCTCAGCGGCACCGTGTCGGGTTCGCCGGCGCCCTTCTTGATCTTCGCGCCCGCATAGTCGGCCGGCCGGAAGTCGGCGACCGCGGCCGCCATGATCACCACGTCCGCCTCGGGCGCGGCGGCGTCGACGGCGGTCTGCAGTTCGCGGGCCGTGCCGATGGTCTGCACGTGCACGGCGGCCGGGGTGGGCAGATGCACCCCGTCGCCGGCGATCACGGTGACCTCGGCGCCGCGCTGGGCGGCCAGGGCCGCCAGTGCGTAGCCCTGTTTGCCGGAGCTGCGGTTGCCGAGGAACCGCACCGGATCGAGCGGCTCACGGGTGCCGCCGGCGGAGATGAGCACGCGCAGGCCGGTCATGTCCCGCGGCACCGCGTCGGCGCGGGCGAGCAGAAGGTCGGCCAGCGCCCCGATCTGGTCGGGTTCGGGCAGCCGTCCGGCCCCGGTGTCGGTGCCGGTCAGACGCCCGTGGGCCGGTTCCATCACGGTCACCCCGCGGCTGCGCAGGGTGGCCGCGTTCGCGACCGTGGCCGGGTGCTCCCACATCTCGGTGTGCATGGCCGGGGCCAGCAGCACCGGGCAGCGGGCCATCAGCAGCGTGCCGGTCAGCAGATCGTCGGCACGGCCCGCGGCCGCGCGGGCCATCAGGTCGGCGGTCGCCGGGGCGACCACCACCAGGTCGGCCTCCTGGCCGAGGGCCACGTGGGCCACCGAGGGCACGTCGGCGAACACACCGGTGTCGACCCGGTTGCCCGACAGCGCCTCGAAGGTGGCCTTACCGACGAATTCCAGGGCCGATTCGGTGGGGATCACCCGCACCTGATGGCCGGCCTCGGTGAAGTGCCGGATGAGTCCGCACGCCTTGTAGGCGGCGATGCCGCCGCCCACGCCGACGACGATGCGCAGACCGGCCGCGCGATCGGTCATTCGCCTTCGGTGTGCTCGAGCAGATCGGCGTGGATCTCGCGCAGCGCGATCGACAGGGGCTTCTCCTGCAGGCCGGGCTCGACCAGCGGGCCCACGTACTCCAGGATCCCGTCGCCGAGCTGGCTGTAGTAGTCGTTGATCTGCCGGGCGCGCTTGGCGGCGAAGATCGCCAGCGCGTACTTCGACGACACGCGCTCGAGCAGCTCGTCGATCGGCGGGTTGGTCAGGCCCTCCGGGGTGTCGTACGCCGGGATCGCGCTGGGGGTCTCCTGGACGTCGGCCTGGCTGTCGTTCACGATGCTGGTGCTCCGTTGCTTGTCGGGGCGGACCCGACGATCCGGGTCCGATACGGGAGGGGCGCGCGGGCCGCATGACACGGTCGCGCCCGACCGATGATCGAGTCTATCAAGACCGGGGGCAGGGCGGTCGGACCCGTGCGGGCGGCGCTGCGCCCGCCGGGCCCGGGGTCACCCGCGGTGCGCGGGGGCGCCGGTGAGCATCCCGGCGAGGGTGGCCACGGCCCGGTCCAGGTCGTCGTTGACCACGATGTGGGCGAACTCGTCCTGGGCGGCCAGTTCGGCGCGCGCGGTCTCCAGCCGGCGCGCCACGACCGTCTCGTCTTCGGTGCCGCGTCCGGCCAGCCGGGCCACCAGGGTGTCCCAGTCGGGCGGGGCCAGGAAGACGAAGGCCGCCTCGGGCATGGTCACCCGGATCTGCCGGGCGCCGGCCACATCGACCTCCACCAGCACGGGCCGGCCCGCACCGAGCGCCTCCTGCACCGGCGCGGCCGGGGTGCCCGAGAGCTGGAGCCCGCCGTGGATCTCGGCCCACTCGAGCATCCGGCCCGCGTCGATCATGGTCTGGAAGTCGGCGCGGGTGACGAAGCGGTAGTCCACCCCGTCGGTCTCGCCGGGCCGCGGGTCGCGGGTGGTCGCCGAGACCGAGAAGAACAGGTCCGGGATGCGGTCTTTGAGTGCGCGCACCACGGTGGATTTTCCGACACCGGAAGGGCCGACCAGTACCACCAGTCGGCCCTTCTCCGGTGTCGCCGGATCCATCGCGGATCCGGACGACTCATCGCTCACCGGTGCTGCTCAGTCCTCGGTGAAGTCGAACTTGGCCAGCAGCGCCGCACGCTGACGGGCGCCGAGGCCGCGGACCCGACGGGTCGGGTCCACCCCTGACACGCCCAT
>JAJYRZ010000167.1 GCA_021793835.1 Actinomycetes bacterium
GGAGGGCCCGCGCGCCGGTGCGCAGCCGCCCGGTGCGCGCCGACCGGGAGCCGGGTGCTGCGTTCGCACGCATGGCGGCACGAAAACGATGGGGGACGGGGATCACAGCGGTTCGGCCAAACGGGGTCGCGCCGGTAATCTTCGGCGGCAGTGACTGAAGGTGCTGCCCGGGAAACCGGTCCTGCTGTGCGGCCCGGCCGAGGGGGCGGGGCCGCGGTGCCCGCGTCGGTGCGTGCCCCGGCCGCCTATCGGCACGATATGGACGGTCTGCGCGGACTGGCGATCGCGCTGGTGGTGGTCTACCACGTCTGGTTCGGGCGGGTCTCCGGCGGCGTCGACATCTTTCTGACCCTGTCTGGGTTCTTCTTCGTCGGTTCGCTGCTGCGTGCGGCCGAGTCGCCGGCCGGTATCGCCCCGGTGCAGGTGGTGCGGCGGACGGCGCGGCGTCTGATGCCGGCGCTGGTGCTGGTGCTCGCCGCGGTCGCGGTGATGACGGTGCTGACCCGGCCGCAGACCACCTGGTTCGGAGCGGCGTGGGAGACGTTGGCGTCGCTGACGTTCTGGCAGAACTGGGAGCTGGCCCAGACCGGATCGGATTATCTGACCGCCGGGGCGGACGTCTCGCCGCTGCAGCACCTGTGGTCGATCTCGATCCAGGGGCAGTTCTATCTGGCGATGCTGATCGTGGTGGCACTTCTGGCCTGGGTGCTGCGCCGGGCCGGGATCGCGGTCCGGCCGGTGCTGGCGGTGGTGCTGAGCCTGGGCGCGGCGGCGTCGATGACCTATGCGGTGCTGGCCGAGCATCAGCAGAGCTGGCTGTACTACGACAGTGCGGCGCGGGCCTGGGAGCTGCTGCTGGGCGCGGTGATGACCTGTGTGGCGCCGTGGCTGCGCGCCCCGCGGGTGGTGCGCATCGTGTTGGCGGTGGCCGGGTTGGCGGTGGTCATCGGTGCCGGTGCGGTGCTCGACGGCCGGGCCGAATTCCCCGGCCCGTGGGCGCTGGTGCCGGTGGGGGCCTCGCTGGCGCTGATCCTGGCCGGTGCGGACGGGGCGCGGGCGGCCGATGACAACCCGGTGACCGAGGTGTTGGCGGCGCCGCGGCTGGTGTGGCTCGGCACGATCGCCTACGCGCTGTATCTGTGGCACTGGCCGCTGCTGATCGGCTACCTGACGGTCACCGAGCGCGAGGAGGCCGGATTCCTCGCCGGCGCGGTGATCATCGCCATCTCACTGGTGCTGGCCGAGATGAGCACGCGCTGGTGGGAGAACCCGATCCGGTTGCAGACCACCCGGGTGGCGGTGCGGCGCAGCCTGACGGCGGTGGCCGCGGTGCTCGCGGTCGCCGTGGCCGGTACCGGGATAGCGTGGATCGGGCACGTCGACCGAGCCGCGGACGCGCTGGCCTGGGACGATCCGGTCGATGTCGAGCGCTATCCGGGGGCGCTGGCCCTGACAGCCGGTCGGGCCGTGCCGCAGGCCGCGTTTCGCCCCGACCTGCTGGTCGCCGGGGAGGACTTCCCCCCGACCGTGGAGGACGACTGTCTGGTCTGGCCCGGCGACACCTCGATCAACAGCTGCGAATACGGCGACCCGAACGGTGCCCGCACGCTGGCCGTGGTCGGCGGATCCCACGCCGAACACTGGGTGCCCGCACTCGACGAGATCGGCCATCGGCGCGGTTTCCGGGTGGTCACCATCGTCAAGGCCATGTGTCCGGTGATGCTGCCGTCGGGGCCGGAGGACCCGGACGACGACTGCGAGGCCTGGACCCGCAACGTCGTCGACGAACTGGACCGCACCCGCCCCGATGCGGTGATCAGCACGGCGAGCCGGCCGGTGCTCGGCGGCGACGGCGACATGGTGCCGGGCAACTACGTGGCGTTCTGGTCGGCTATCGACCGACTCGGCCTGCCGCTGATCGGCATCCGTGACACCCCGTGGATCCTGTTCCAGGACGGCGGGAAGATGGACGTGCCCTGGTGCCTGTCCGGCGGCGGCGATGCGATCGACTGCGGACGCCCGCGCGCCGAGATGCTCTCCCCGCAGAACCCCATCGAGCAGTTCCTGCCGATGTTCCCGCTGATGACCACCATCGACATGTCCGATGCGATGTGTCGGCCGGACTGGTGCCGGGCGATCGAGGGCAACGTGCTGATCTACCGAGACGCCGACCACATCACCGCGACCTACATGCGCACCATGATCCCGGCGCTCGACGCCGAGTTGGGGCGAGCCACCGGCTGGTGGTAACCGGCCCGCGGGGGCCGCCGAAGACCCGCGTGAAAACAGCGTCTTCGCAGGTGGCGACAGTCACAACGGGTTCTGCATCCCCCATGGCTGCTGGTATCGTGCGCCCCTGTGACCGTGGACGAGCCCGGACGGCGGGTGGATTCTCCGCCGGCCGTGCAGGAACGGACCGGCGTCTCCGCCGATCCCGCACCGCGGCCCGCCGTGCCCGCCCCGACCTACCGCTACGACGTCGACGGCCTGCGCGGACTGGCGATCGCGCTGGTGGTGGTCTACCACGTCTGGTTCGGGCGGGTCTCCGGCGGCGTCGACATCTTCCTGACCCTGTCGGGCTTCTTCTTCATCGGCTCCCTGCTGCGCGCCGCCGAACGGCCCGCGGGCATCCGGCCGGTGGACACGGTGCGCCGGATCGGCAAACGACTGCTGCCCGCCCTGGTGCTGGTGCTCGGCGCGGTCATGGCGCTGACGGTCTGGCTGATGCCGCCGATGACCTGGTACGCCTCCGCCAAGGAGGTCGGCTCCTCGCTGATGTTCTGGCAGAACTGGCGACTGGCCGTCACCGGCTCGGACTATCTGGCCGCCGACGCCGCGGTCTCGCCACTGCAGCACCTGTGGTCGATCTCGATCCAGGGCCAGTTCTATCTCGCGATGATCCTGATCGTGCTGGTGTTCAGCCTCGTGCTGCGCCGGTTCGACCTGCCGGTCCGCCTGCCGCTGGCGGTGCTGCTCACCGCGATGGCGATCGCGTCGATGACCTACGCGATCGTCTCCGAGCAGGAGCAGACCTGGCTGTACTACGACGGTGCGGCGCGGGCCTGGGAGCTGCTGGCCGGCGGGATCCTGGCGTGCGTGGCGCCCTGGTTGAAGGTGCCGCGCGGGATCCGCGTCGCCCTCGCCGTGGTCGCCCTCGCCGTGGTGTTCGGGGCCGGCGCCGTGCTCGAGGGGCGCGAACAGTTCCCGGGCCCGTGGGCGCTGGTGCCGGTCGGCGCCGCGCTCGCGCTGATCGTCGCCGGTGCCCGCGGGGCGGAGGCCGCCGAGGACAACCCGGTCAGCAACTGGCTGGCCTCCCCGCGCCTGATCTGGCTCGGCACCGTCGCCTACGCGCTGTACCTGTGGCACTGGCCGCTGCTGATCGCCTACCTGAACCTGTCCTGGGTCGATGACGTCGGTTTCGTCGACGGAGCGGTGATCATCGCCCTGTCGCTGGTGCTCGCCGAGATGAGCACCCGGTGGGTGGAGAACCCGGTGCGCCGCAGTTCCGGCCCGGTCGCGGTGCGCCGCACCCTGGTCGGGGCGACCGCGGTGGTCGCGGCCGGGGTGCTCGCCTCGAGCTACTGGTGGATCGGCTACATCGACCGGGAGGTCGCCCGGCTCGCCGGGGACCGGGTGATCGACACCGAGGTCTATCCGGGCGCCCAGGCCCGCCTGCTCGGGGCCGAACCGGCGGTGGCCAACCGGTTCCCCAACCCGCTGATCGCCGAACAGGACCAGCCCTCGCCGAACCCGGACGGGTGCGTGTCGATGTGGAACGACGACGCGATCACCTGCGAATACGGGGATCTGGATTCCGATCGGGTGATCGCGCTGATCGGCGGCTCGCACTCCGAACACTGGCTGCCCGCCCTGCAGCAGATCGGCCTGGACCGGGGCTTCAAGGTGCGCACCCTGCTCAAGGCCGGCTGCCCGCCGGTGCTGCCGCCGACCCCGGAGGAGGCGGGCGAGCGCTGTGAACCGTGGACGTACAACGTCCTCGACGAACTGGCCGCCGATCCGCCCGACGCGGTCTTCGCCACCGTCACCCGCCCCGACGAGGACTCGGGCGGGGACCGGGTACCCGATGACTACCAGGCGTTCTGGGCCGCGCTCGACGAGATGGGCATCCCGATGGTCGGCATCCGCGACACCCCGTGGATCCGCGCCGACGGCGAGCGCCGCAACGTGCCGCACTGCCTGTCCGGCGGTGGCGACGAGATCGACTGCGGGGCCCCGCGGGCGGAGATGCTCTCGCCCGAGAACCCGGCCGAGGCCGTGGCCGATCAGTACCCGCTGCTGTCGCTGATCGACCTGTCCGACATGTTCTGCCGGGACGACTGGTGCCGGGTGATCGAGGGCAACGTGGTGATCTACCGCGACTCCAACCACGTGACCGTCACCTACATGCAGTCGGTGACCCCGACGCTGGAGGCCGAGCTCGGCCCGGCGCTGGGCTGGTGGTGACCGCCCCTCAGGGCTGAGGCGCGCCCGCGCCCGCGGCGCTGCGCGCCCACCACAGCACCGGCAGCACCGTCAGCGACAGCGCACCGAAGATCAGCGACAGCCCGGTGAAGCCGAGCCCGGCCGCCACCACCCCCGACAGCGCCCCGGCGGCCGCCCCGGACAGGGCGATGAACACGTCGACGATGCCCTGCACACGCGGACGCTCCGTCGGAGCGGTGCCGTCGACCACCATCGCGGTCCCCGAGATCAGACCGAAGTTCCAGCCCAGGCCCAGCAGGATCAGCGCGACGGTCAGCAGCGTCATCGACGCCCCGGCGACCGCGGCCAGCAGACCGGAGGCCAGCAGCACCGCGGCCGCGGCCACCGCCATCGCGGGCCGGCCCACCCGGTCGACCAGGATCCCGGTCAGCGGCGAGGGCAGGAACATCGCGGCGATGTGCAGGCCGATCACGATGCCGACCGCACCGAGGGTGAGCCCGTGGTAGCGCATGTGCACCGGGGTCATCGTCATCACCGCGACCATCGCGGCCTGGGTGAGCACCATGGTCACGGTGCCGGCCACCACGCCCGGCCCGGCCGGTGGGCGGGCCCGGTCGACGACCTCGGTGTCCGAGGGCGCGTGCGCGGCCGCCGCGGCGTCCGCCTCGGTGTCGATGCGCCGGGCCAGCAGGAACGGGTCCGGGCGCAGCCACAGCCACAGCACCGCACCGGCACCCAGGTACGCCACCGCGGCGAGCAGGAAGGGCCCGGCCAGCTCCGGCACCCCGATCGTGCGGGCGAGCGCGCCGAGCGGATCGACCAGGTTCGGCCCGGCCACCGCACCGGCGGTGGTGGCGACCATGGCGATCGACACCGCGGTGCCGCGCCGGTGTGGGGCGGCCAGGTCGGTGCCGGCGTAGCGGGCCTGCAGATTCGTCGAGGTGCCCGAGCCGTAGACCAGCAGCGAGAGCAGCAGCAGCGGGATGCTGTCGGCCACCGCGGCGAGCACCACGCCGATCGCGCCGAGACCGCCGGCCGCGAAACCGAGCGCGAGCCCGGTCCGGCGTCCGCGCGCCTGCGAGTGCCGACCGACCAGGAAGGCGGCCAGCGCCGAACCGAGGGTGAACAGGGCCGTGGGCACCCCGGCCATGCCGGGGCGGCCGAACATCTGCTCGGCCAGCAGGGCGCCGACGGTGACCCCCGCGGCCAGCCCGGCTCCGCCGAGGATCTGGCTGAGCACCACGATCTGCAGGGTGCGGCGCTGGATGCGGTCGACCTCGGCCGCATCGGGGGCGGTGCCGACAGCCGAGCGGCCCGCCTCGAGATCCGAGACGGGCCGCCGCGGGCGCGGGTCAGGCGAGGACATAATCGCCGGCCTCGTCCAGGGCCTCGGCGATCTGCTCCCGTGAAGGCTGCGGGTCGGCGGTCACGGTCACGGTCGAGGCGCCGTCTGTGACCAGGTCGACCGACACCTCGGTGACCCCGGCCAGCGCGGTGATCTCCTCGACGACGGCGTTGGAGCAGTGGCCGCAGGTCAGGCCGGTGGCGGAGTAGGTGGTCGTGGACATGGGGGCCTTCCTTTACTGGTGGAGTGTGGTCAGGACCGGACGAGCCGGCGGATCGCGGCCATCGCCTCGTCGAGCTTGGCGTCCAGGTCGGCGTCCTGCTCGCTCACGGCGGTGGTCACGCAGCTGTGCAGATGGTCGTCGAGCAGCGCGATGGCCACCGACTCCAGGGCCCGGCTCACCGCCGAGATCTGGGTGAGCACGTCCATGCAGTAGGTGTCCTCGTCGATCATCCGCTGCAGGCCGCGCACCTGACCCTCGATGCGGCGCAGCCGCATCTGGACCGCGCCCTTGCGGTCGGCGTAGCCGGGGCGGTCGGTGGCAGGGGTGGTCATCGCGCTTCCCTTCGTCTTCCGGTGGCCTCGGCGCGCTCAGCCCAGCGCGGCGATCGCCGCGCGGAGCTTCTCGGTGGCCTCGGCGGCGACCTGCTCGACGGCCGGGTCGCCGGTGACCTGCACCATCAGGTCGGGGTTCATCGCCTCGACCACGACGGTGCCGGCCTCGGCCTCGTCGGCGCGGACGACGACGTTGCACGGCAGCAGCAGGCCGATCTGCGCGTTCGCGCCGACCGCGGCGTGTGCCAGCGGAGGGTTGCAGGCCCCCAGGATCAGGTAGGGGGCGACGTCGACGTCGAGCTTGGCCTTGAGCGTGGCCGCCATGTCGATCTCGGTCAGGACCCCGAATCCCACCTCGGCGAGTGCCTCGCGGGTGCGGGCGACCGCGGTGTCGAAGTCGGACTGCAGTCGGGTGGTGATGCCCAGGTCGATCGTGCTCATGATGTGCTCCTTGTGCTCCCGCGGCCGGGCCGCGGGGGTGGGGGGATCAGGCCAGGCTGAGGAAGAGCTTCTCCAGTTCGGCCAGATCCATCGGTTCGGCGCCGTCGGCGGTCTCGCCGGTGATGCATTCGCGCAGCCCGGAGGCGACGATCGCGAAGCCGGCGCGGTCGAGGGCGCGGGAGACCGCGGCCAGCTGGGTGACCACGTCCTTGCAGGAGCGGCCCTGCTCCATCATCGTGATCACCCCGGCGAGTTGGCCGTGGGCGCGACGCAGGCGGTTGAGGGTGGCCTTGGCCTGCGCGGCCTGCTCGGCGGTCGCCGGTGCCTGCGTGTCACTCATCGTCTCTCTCCTGCTTCTAGGGGGGAACCAC
>JAJYRZ010000168.1 GCA_021793835.1 Actinomycetes bacterium
CGGGCTGCGCGACGGCGACTTCGTCATCGCCCCGTTCACCTTCTCCGACGGCGACTGTGCGGCCTGCCGGCGCGGACTGACCACCTCGTGCGCCCGCGGCGGGGTGTGGGGCACCCCGTGCGCAGAGGGCGGCTTCCACGACGGCGGACAGGGCGACTACGTGCGCGTGCCGCTGGCCGGAGCGACCCTGGCCCGGCTCCCCCAGCAGCCGGAGGTCGGGATGTACCGGGACCTGCTGGCCTTGTCCGATGTGATGGGCACCGGTCACCACGCCGCGCTCAGCGCGAAGGTCGGCCCCGGTGACACCGTGGTGGTCGTCGGCGACGGCGCGGTCGGCCAGTGCGCGGTCGCCGCGGCGGCCCGACTGGGCGCCGAACGCATCGTGATGATGAGCCGGCGCAACGACCGGCAGACCCTGGCCCGGCGGATGGGCGCCACCGATGTGGTGCCCGAGCGCGGAGCGGACGGGATCGCCGCGGTGCTCGAGGTCCTCGGCGGACCGGCCGACGCGGCCCTGGAGTGCGTGGGCACCGAGGAGTCGTTCGACCAGTGCCTGGGCGTGCTGCGCCCGGGCGGGCGCCTGGGTTACGTCGGGGTGCCGGCCACCTCGCCGACGCTGCCGCTGGACCGGCTGTTCGGCCAGAACATCTCGGTCGCCGGCGGCATGGCGCCGGTGCGCCCCTACATCGACGAGCTGCTGCCGGACGTGCTGACCGGCAAACTGTTCCCCGGCCTGGTGTTCGACCGCGCCGTGCCGCTCACCGAGGTCGACCGCGCGTACTCCATGATGGATCAGCGCAAGTCGATCAAGACGATGCTCACGCACTGACCCCGACCGGCCGCCGCCGCCCCGCGCCGGAGCCGACCGAAGGAGATCACCGCCATGGCCCTGCCCGCCCCCACCCCCGAGACCCGCGCCGTGGTCACCGGAGCTTCCTCCGGCATCGGCATGGGCCTGGCCCGTGAGCTCGCCGCCCGCGGCCACTCGTTGATCCTCGTCGCCCGCCGGGCCGAGGTGATGGAGGAACTCGCCGCCGAGCTGCGCACCACCCACGGGGTCCAGGTCGAGGTGCGCGGGGTCGACCTGGCCGATCGCGACGCCCGCCGCGTGCTGGTGACCGAGCTCGAGGACCGGGCGGTGTCGATCCTGTGCAACAACGCCGGCATCGCCACCTTCGGCGCGGTCGCCGAACTCGATCCGCAGGCCGAACGCGATCAGGTCGAGCTCAACACGGTCGCCGCCCACGATCTGACCCTGGCGGTGCTGCCCGGGATGATCGACCGCGGCGTGGGCGGCATCCTGATCACCGGTTCGGCGGCCGGCAACATGGCCGTGCCGCACAACGCGACGTATGCCGCCACCAAGGCCTTCGTCAACACCTTCTCCGAGTCGCTGCGTCACGAGCTGCGCGGCACCGGGGTGCACGTGACCCTGCTCGCGCCGGGCCCGGTGCGCACCGAGATCCCCGACCCGGACGAGGAGTCGATCGTCGACAAGATGGTGCCGGACTTCCTGTGGGTGTCGGTCGAGTACACGGCCAAGCTCTCGCTCGACGCACTGGCGGCGAACAAGATGCGGGTGGTGCCCGGGGTGCTCAGCAAGGCGATGTCGGTGGCCGGCCAGTACTCCCCCCGCGCCATCTCGGCGCCGGTGGTCAGCGCCTTCTACCGCAAGCTCGGCGGATAGACCCGACCTACGGCCCACGCCGTTCGGGTCTAGGGTGGTGCCCGTGCAAGACAAACTGGTGTGGATCGACTGCGAGATGACCGGTCTCGACCTCGACAGCGACAAGCTGATCGAGATCGCGGCCCTGGTCACCGATGGTGACCTCAACGTCCTCGGCGAGGGGGTGAACGTGGTCATCGGGGCCGACGACGAGGCACTCGATGCGATGATCCCGCTGGTGCGCGACATGCACGCCAAATCCGGGCTCACCCCGCTGGTGCGCGCCTCGACCGTCACCCTGGCCGAGGCCGAGGATCAGGTGCTGGCCTATCTGCGCGAGCACATCGCCAACCCGGGCACGGTGCCGCTGGCGGGCAACTCGATCGCCACCGATCGCGGCTTCATCGCCCGCGACATGCCGCGGCTCGACGCCTTCCTGCACTACCGGATGGTCGACGTCTCCTCGGTCAAGGAGCTGGCGCGGCGCTGGTATCCGCGCGCCTACTTCGGTCAGCCCGACAAGGGGCTGTCGCACCGGGCACTGGCCGACATCCGCGAGTCGATCACCGAACTCGCCTACTACCGGCGCACCGTGTTCGCCCCCGGCGAGGGGCTCGGCTCCGAAGAGATCGCGGAGATCACCGCCGAGTTCAACGGCGCCGCGAAGGACGCCGGCGAAAGCACCGCAAACCCCTCCTGACCTGGCGACGGGGCACCGATTAGCCCCGATCGACCTCGACAGGCTAGTATCTAGTACGTCCGCGCGACCGATGGTCGCGCAGATGATGGTGGGTGTAGCTCAGTTGGTAGAGCACAGGGTTGTGATCCCTGGTGTCGCGGGTTCGAGCCCCGTCACTCACCCCGATGACCGGCCCGGACGCAGCAGCGTCCGGGCCGGTCTTTTCATCCGGTGAGTACGTCCGCCCGGCGCTCGGGCCGTCCGGGACGGTGCCCGGGCACTACCCCGCCTGCTCGAACTCCAGCAGCGCCGCCTTGGCCTCCGGCCCGCCGAGGTACCCGCCGATCCGGCCGTCGCTGCGCAGCACCCGGTGACACGGCACCACCACCGGCAGCGGATTGGTCGCGCACGCCGTGCCGACCGCGCGCACCGCCTTCGGGTTGCCGACCGCGGCCGCGACCTGCTGATAGGTCAGGGTGTGGCCGTAGCCGATGCGCGGCAGATACTCCTGCACGGTCCGCCGGAATCCCGCGGACAGTCCGTGGTCGAGCACGAGGTCGAACGCCTCGCGGGTGCCGGCGAAGTACTCGTCCAGTTCGCGCGCCGCATCGTCGAGCCGCGCGGGGGCCTCCAGGATGCGCGGGCCGAACGCGGATGCCAACGAACCGAGCACCACGCCGAAGTCCTCGCACGCGAACGCCACCCGCACCAGGCCCGCATCGGTGGCGGCCAGCAGCAGCGGGCCGACGGGCGAGTCGACCGTGCGGTAGGCGATGTCGATCAGTCCGCCCTCTTCGGCGCGGGCCGCCAGGCGCGTGTGCAGGGCGCGCAGTGCGCCCGGGTCGATCGCGAAGTCGGTGCCCGTGCCCGGCCCCGCCGCTGAGTCTGCTGCCGGCGCCGCCGGGTCGATCTGCTGATTCCTGACCTCGGTCATCGCGCCCCTCCCGCCGTCTCCCCGCCCGCCCCGTAGGTCCGGCGCAGGGCCTTCATCCCGTCGGCGGCCGCCCGGCGCACCGCGTCCGGGCGGCCGCCGATGATCTCGGCGGTCTCGGTGTGTTTGAGCCCGCCGAGGTAGTGATAGGCGATGGCCAAGCGTTGCCGCTCGGGCAGCGCGGCCACCGCCTCCCATACCTGACCGTCACCTGTGCCCGGCACGCCGAGCGTCGAGCGCTGCTCGGGCAGATCGTCACTGGGTACCGCGCGGCGGCTACGCCCGCGGACCACGTCGATCGCCTTGCGGCCGGCCACCCGCACCAGCCACGCCTCGATATCGGTGTCCTCGGCCAGCTCCGGCCACGCCTTGAGCGCGGCCAGGAACGTCTCCGACCAGGCGTCGGCGTCCGGCCCGGGCCCGAGCACGGCGCGGCACACCCGCAGCACGGTGGCCCCGTGCTGCTTCACCGCTGCATCGAATGGTCGTCTCATCGTCGTCTACACGGTAGACGCGCAGGGTGGGCCGGACGTGAGATGTGTGGTCAGCGTGCAGCGGTCAACCGTCGAGGAACTCGGTGAACACTTCCAGGGGCAGCGTCGACAGGTCCGCTCCGCGCCCGCCGGCTTGTTCGTTCAGCCGCCGGGTCACATCGTGGACGGCCTCCATCTTCGCGTCGAGCTCGGCGGCGGTCTGCGCGGCCTGAGTCAGTTCGGCGACCAGTTCCTCGGGGATCTGCCCGTCGTATTTGTAGCGGATCTTGTGCTCGAGTCCCGCCCAGAAGTCCATGGCGGCGGTGCGGATCTGCAGTTCGACCCGCATCTGCTCGATCGATTCGGATAAAAACACCGGGACCTGCACGATCACGTGCAGGCTGCGGTAGCCGTTGTCCTTCGGTTCGGCGATGTAGTCCTTGACCTCGAGCACCACGATGTCGTCCTGGCCGGTGAGCATCTCGGCGAACCAGTACACGTCCGAGATGAAGCTGCACACCACCCGCACCCCGGCGATGTCGGTCATCTCCTCGCGCAGCGCCGAGCGCTGCAGAGCGATGCCGCGGCGCCGGGCCTTGTCCAGGATCGATTCGAGCGTCTTGACCCGCGAGGTGACGTGCTCGATGGGGCTGTAGTCGTGCAGGTGCTCGAACTCGGCCTTCAAGATGTTGATCTTGGTCAGCAACTCGTCGACCGCGAAGCGGTAGTGCAGCATGAACCGGGAGAACTCGGCGCGCGCCTGCCGGGCGCGGGTCATCGTGTCCTGATCACCGACCAGTTCATCGAGTGTGGTCTCACCCCACGACTGCGCCGGAGCGTCCTGCGCCCCGTCTGCCCGGTCCTGTTCGGTCACCTGTTCTCTCGCCCCTTTCCGCGGCTACCTACCTCCCGACCACTTTGCCATCACCGTTCGAGGCGCGCACCGGTCGACCGCGCCCCGTTCACCGCGCGCTGATCGCGACCGCGGACTCGGCGAGCCGGAAGAACTCGTCCGCCTCGCCCGCAAGCCCCGCCGGGTCGTCGGTGGACTGCAGCAGAACCACGTAGGCGCTGCGCCCGTCCTCGGTGCGCACCGTCCAGGTGCCGGTCAACACCCCGAGCGAGGAACCGCCCTTGAAACCCAGCTGCGCGCCGCCGGGCGCCGCCACCCCGGGCTCGGCGGACAGGATCGACCACACCTGCGGATCGGGGTGGTCGTCCAGGGCCGCGAGCACACGCGCGATGTCGCGGGCCGAGGCGAACCAGTCGGCCCCTTTCGGCCACTGCGGATCGCCGCCGACGATCAGTTCATCGAGTTCGGTGTCGTCGCCGGCCATCTCGGCGAGGATCTCGCGGCGCTCGTCGATATCGCCTGCATACCAGCGCTCGAGCCGGTCCGGATCGCCCCAGCCGAGCCGGAACATCTCGCGCGTGGTCAGAAACGGGGTGAGTACGGCCGGGTCGTGGTGCCCGGTCTCGGCCACGGCGCGTTCGATCCGCTCGCGTCCCAGGTGGTCGATCAGCATGTCGGTGGCCGTGTTGTCGCTGATCGCGATCATCTTCTCGGCCGCCTCGGCGACCGTGACCTCGGTGCCGGTGGGCGCGTCCTGCAGTTCGCCCGACGGCAGGCTGCGCACCCGGTCGGTGACCGTGAGCGTATCGTCCCAGGACACATCGCCACGGGCCACCGCATCGGCGAGGGCGTAGAGGACGTAGAGCTTGAACACCGACGCGACCGGGGCGGCCGTCTCGGGCGAGACCTCCACGCTGCCCGGTTCGCCCGAGGCGAGGGCGTCCGCGCCGATGACCAGGGCGTGCACGTCACCGCCGAGTACGGTCAGCGCCTCGGTGAGTGCGGCCGCATCGGCCGGTGCTCTTCAATCGTCGGGCGCGGCAGGGGTGAACATCAGACCGAGGATCTCATCGTCCGGGTCGACGACGACGGTCATGTCCAACGGTTCCCCCACCGCCGGATCCAGAGTCGTGACGGCCTGCCGGTCGGCGCCCTCGTAGTCGGTGACGGTGAACGGGCCGGCGGGCCGGATCTGGGTGTTGACCAGCTCGGCCAGCTCATCGGCCGAGACCTCGACGGTGAAGGAGGGGTGCAGCCGGTCCTCCCAGTCCTCGGCGGCGGTGTCGCCGTCTGCGTCGAGGACTTCGAGCACCCACTCGGTGGTCTGCCCGGCCGGGGTGTCGGGGATCTCGACATCATCCGCGACGTCGGCCACAGCGGTGTCGGACGCGGCGACATCGCTGTCGTCTGCCGATCCGCAGGCGGTGAGCGCAACGGCGGCGATCAGGGCGCCGGCGCCCAGGGCGGCGATGCGGGTGCGGATCGGCAGGCGGGTGATAGTCACCAAGGACTCCTTCCAAAGACTGCGGTGACGGTAACAGCCCGCACCGGCGCGCCGCAGCATCAACCGGACGGCACGGATACGAGTGTGGGGCCGGACCGTCTCCGGTCCGGCCCCACGTCAGGATTTCACCTGTGCGCTCGATCAGCCGCCGAGGCTGTCGGACAGACGGTTGAGCGGACTGGAGGGATCGGAGATCGATCCGGTGACGTTGTCACCCATATCGGCAACCGAACCAAGTCCCAGGCCACGCAGAATGCTGGACCCGCCCTCGACCGGGTTGGGCAGCCGACCGCTCAAGCACAGGTCCATATCCTTGAAGTCCTCGTTGAACACCGCGCTGACCCGCACACCCACGCCTGGCATCGGAATTGTCTGGCCCGGCACGATGTTCTTCGGCGCACGGTAGGTCACCCGCATGGAGACGGTGGCATTCCCAGCCGTCGTCCAGCCACTCCCACCCAGCCGCACCGCCCCATCGGACACGGTGGCGGTAGTAGTCGCATTCTCCCACTTCTGGCCACCGATCAGCCACTTGGGGTTCAGCTCGACCTTCTCCATCACGAAACCATCGGGAAAGAAGTCCCGGATCTCGGTGACCAGGCCTCCAGCACCCGAGACTTTGATGTTCACGACGACTGTGCCGTCGGGGGCGACGGTGCCGCCGTCCTCGGCGCTTTTGGTGATGCGGTAGCCCTTATGATCGACCGATCCGCTGTTCTTGCAGTTATCGGACGAGCTATCCGCGCTCCCCAGACTGCCCTCAGCCCCCGCCACACCCTGCCCAACCCCAACGGTCAGCCCGCCGCCGAGCAGTGCGGTGGCGGCCACGGCGACAGCCGTCTTGCGCATGAACTTCACGGACATGTGTTCTCCCATAATCCGAAGGAATGATCGTGGGCGCCGTCCCCTCGTCACACCCCTGTGACCGTCACCACGTGATGAAGAATACACACGTCCAGGTCGTTGGCCAAACCACCGCCCATGGCACGAAAACGCGCCGCAC